>JAZOAD010000139.1:0-29541 GCA_045595225.1 Faecousia sp. | reverse complement strand
CCTGGCTGATTTGGTTTCTGTCCAAAATCATGCTCATCGGTAAAAAATACACCCTGGAAACCATCGACATGGAGGGTTTGGAGCCACCTTACATCATTTTTAGCAACCATATGGCCTTCATCGACTTTGAGCTGGCGGGTATGGTCACCTATCCCCATCGGGTCAACAATGTGGTCAATATCGACGGCTATCACATGATGCCCTGGCTGCTGACCTGGATCGGCTCTATCTGCACCCGAAAATTTACCAATGATGTTCATTTGGTCAAGTCCATTCGCCGGGTGGTGCAAAACGGTGACATTCTGACCCTCTATCCCGAAGCCCGGTACACCCCCATCGGCACTACCTCCTTCCTGCCCGATTCGCTGGGCCGGCTGGTGAAAATGAACAAGGTGCCGCTGGTGGTAGTGACCCATCACGGAAACCACCTCTATTCCCCTTTCTGGGCCTACAAAAACAAGCGAAAAGTGCCTATGCATACGGTTTTCCGTCAGGTTCTGACCGCTCAGCAGGTAGAAGAAATGTCCGCCGCCGAAATCAACACCGTCATCAAAGAGGCCATGCAGTATGACGAGTACCGCTATCAGCAGGAAAATGGCATTCTCATCACCGAGCCTTTCCGGGCAGAGGGATTGCACAAGGTGCTGTATCAATGCCCCCATTGTCACACGGAATTCTCCATGGGCTCCGAAGGCGCCGATATTTTCTGCAACCACTGCGGCAAGCGCTGGCATTTGGAAGAAACCGGAAAACTGCGGGCACTGGACGGCGAAACAGAATTCGACCATATTCCCGATTGGTTTGAATGGGAAAGAGTCCAGGTTCGTCAGCAGATCCTGCGGGGTGAATACCGCTACGAGGACGAAGTGGATATCTACTCCTTCCCCCGGTGCTATCGTTTTATTCCCCTGGGTAAAGCCACCGTGCGTCACGACCCGGAAAACGGCTTCACCATTGACGGCCACTTCCGTGGCAAGGATTACCACATTCATCGCCCGCCGAAGGCTATGAACAGCCTTCATGTGGAATACGATTTCCACCGCTTCCGCAAAGAAAACTGCTTCGATATTTCCACCGAGGAGGACAGCTTCTACTGCTATCCCACCAACCCGGATATCATCACCAAGCTGGCCTTCGCCACAGAGGAAATTTACAAGCTCTCCGCGCAAAAGAAGGTTACGACCTGACCGCTTCCCCATTGCCGCCCCGGCAATGGGGATTTGCTTTCCATAATTTGTGTCAAGCTTTTTTTATTTTCCCTAAATAAAGGATTTGCAAACAGGGCCAAATCATGGTATAATATTCTACTAGCAAAGAACAGGAGGACACAATTATGGCGCAATATGAAGCCCTCTCTCCTGCCCTTGCGGCGCGCATGGAGCAGGATTTGAAATACGGAACTTATCGCAACGCCGCCTTTGATGACAGCAAGGTGCTCCGTCGGGTAGCATCCACCCACGCCACCGTCTGGCGGCCGCCCTTTGTGCAGGACATTGACAAGATCATGCACTGCCCCTACTACAATCGCTACACCGACAAAACCCAGGTGTTTTCTCTGATCAAAAATGACGATATCACCCGCAGAAGCCTCCATGTGCAGTTGGTTTCCCGGATCGCGCGGACCATCGGCCGGGCGCTGCATCTGAATCTGGACCTGATCGAAGCCATTGCCCTGGGCCACGATATCGGCCACACGCCCTTCGCCCACGCCGGCGAGCGGTATCTGGACGAATTGTACTATCAGTACGCCGGACGGCATTTCAACCACGGTATTCACTCCGTTCGGGTGCTGGATGATATTTTCGCTCTGAATTTGAGCTTGCAGACCCTGGACGGCATCGCCTGCCACAATGGTGAGGTGGAGCTGGCGGAGTATATTCCCGTTCCGCTGGAAAGCTTTGACCAACTGGACACTATGCTGGAAAAATGCTATGTGGACAAGGGCTATGTCAACAAGCTGATTCCCTCCACCCTGGAAGCCAATGTGGTTCGCATTTCTGATATCATCGCGTACCTGGGCAAGGACCGGCAGGACGCGGTGCGGATGAAGGTAGTGGATGAAAACATCTTCGTTGGCGGCGGTATCGGCACCGTCAACGGCGAGATCATGAACAATTTGGTGGTCAACATCATCGAAAACAGCTACGGCAAGCCCTACATTAAGATGGATGCGGAGCATTTTGAAGCCCTGCGGGTAGCAAAGCAGGACAATTATGCCATCATTTATAATTCCGAGGCTGCCGGCAACCGGCTGTCCGCCACCATTAAGCCGATGATGGGCGAAATTTACGGTCAGTTGCTGGACGATTTGAAGCAAAACAACCAGAACTCCCCTATTTTTAACCATCACATTAAATATATCAACTATCACGGCAGAAAGCGGCGCACGCCCTATGAGCACAGCGAATTCAATCAGATCGTGGTGGACTATATCGCCAGCATGACAGACGATTATTTGGTGGATCTGCACCACTATTTGTTCCCGGACAGCCACCTGAAGGTAAGCTACGCCGGCTATTTTGACTAAGTGAGGTAATTTATGTTTGCGCAGATACTCAGCGAAATTCAGCGTTTTGACCGGATCATCATTCACCGCCACAATCGCCCCGACGGCGACGCATTGGGCAGTCAGATCGGTCTGAAGCATATTATTAAAGAGAATTTCCCGGAAAAAGAAGTCTACGCTGTAGGCGATGCCGCCGGAAACTACGCCTTTATGGATGACAGCGTCATGGACACCGTATCCGACGAAATATACGCCGGCGCATTGGCCATCGTACTGGACACCTCTGCCCGGCACCTGATCAGCGATGACCGTTACCGCACCGCCGCCCGGACCGCACGAATCGACCACCATCTGTTTGTGGAAACCATCTGCGACACCGAGGTAGTCGGCACCAATTTTGAAAGCTGCTGCGGCATGATCGCGGAATTTGCCCGGGAAAGCGGCCTGCGGCTGACGCCCTTGGCCGCCAAAAGCCTGTACACTGGCATGGTTACCGACTCCGGCCGTTTCTGCTACGATGCCACTACCGCCCAAACCTTCCGGCTGGCGGCATTCTTGATGGAACAGAAATTTGATCTGAACGAAGTGTATGGCAAGCTCTATTCCGATGACTTCTCCAGAATTCAGCTGCGGGCAAAGTTCATTCTGAAAATTCAGTTTACCGAGAAAAATGTGGCCTACATTTACACCACGCGGGAGGAAGTGGAAGCCCTGCAGGCGGACACCTTTACCATTTCCCGGGGCATGGTTGGCACAATGTCCGGCATTAAGGGCGTGGATATTTGGGTGAACTTCACCGAAACACCGGATGGCATCGCCTGCGAGCTGCGCTCTTCCAAGTATAATATCAATCCCATTGCCGTCAAATACGGCGGCGGCGGTCACGCCAAAGCCAGCGGCGCCACCGTGAAAACCAAAGAAGATGCCATGGCAATGCTGGCCGATTTGGACGCCATGATGGAGGACAATACATGAATTACGAAGTAAAACAGGCAATTTTGCAAAAAATCAAGGAAAACGACACCATTTTCCTGTTCCGTCATATTCGCAACGACGGCGACTGCGTCGGCGCTACCAAGGGCATGAAGGCACTGCTGCAGACCAGTTTTCCCGAAAAGAAGGTCTATCTCATCGACGAAGATCGGTCCGAATACCTGGCGTTTTTGGGCCCGGAAGACGAGGATGTGGCCGACGAAGTGTATGCTTCTGGCCTGGCCATTGTGCTGGACACCGCCACCCAAAACCGCATTTCCAACAAAAAATACACCCTCTGCAAAGAAATCATCAAAATTGATCATCACATTCCCGTGGAAAACTACGGCGTTCTCAACTGGGTGGAAGCGCATCGCTCCTCCGCCTGCGAAATGATTGTGGATTTCTATGCCACTTTCCGGGATGAACTGACGCTGACCAAGGATGCCGCCCTGTATCTCTACACCGGTATGGTCACCGACTCCGGCCGCTTCCGCTACGAGGGCGTGGGCGGCGACACCATGCGCTGCGCCGGCATCCTGCTGGACACCGGCATTGACACGGAAACCCTGTTCGCCCACCTGTACCTGGAGGAATACAGCTTCCTGAAATTCAAGGCCTATGTCTACGAAAACATGAATATTACCCCTAATGGCGTGGCCTATGTCCATGTGACCAAGGAAATGAAGGAGCGCTTCGGCCTTTCCGACGAGGATGCCAGCAATTCCGTATCCATGATGGATAAGATCAAAGGCTGCCTCTGCTGGCTGGCTTTCATTGACAGTCACAAGGAGCCGGGCACGATCCGGGTCCGCCTGCGTTCCCGGTTTATGACGGTGAATCAGATCGCGGAGCGTTACCGTGGCGGCGGCCATGCCTGCGCCAGCGGCGCCACGGTCTACTCCGAGGAAGAAAAAATGGCCTTAGTGGCAGAGGCAGACGCCGCCTGCAAGGAATACAAAGAAACGCATGAGGGCTGGCTATGAGGATCTTGATTGTAAATGACGACGGCATTCAGGCTGCCCAACTGCCCGCGCTGGTGACCTGGGCGCAGAAATACGGCGAAGTCACCGTCATGGCCCCCAAATATGAGCAAAGCGGCAAAAGCCACGGTATCGAGATCCACAAATCCTTCTCGTTGGAGCAGGTGGACCTGGTGCCCGGCGCCGAATGCTACGCCCTGGACTCCACCCCTGCCGACTGCGTGCGCTTCGCCATTTTGGGCATGAAGCGGCAATTCGACCTGGTGATCTCCGGTATCAACCGAGGGCTCAACATCGGCGCGGATATTATGTACTCCGGCACGGTGGGCGCTGTGTGCGAGGCGGCAAACCTGGACGTGAAGGCCATCGCCTTCTCCACCTCCCCCGCCTATTACAGCCAGGCAGTTCACCATTTGGATCGGGCTTACGGATTTATTCTGGAGCATAAGCTGTTTGATTTATGCGACATTTACAATGTCAACATTCCCGACGATCCCAAAGATATCCGCATCACCCACCAGGGCGGCCCGTACTATTCCGACGAGTTCACCTTGGAAAACGGCATGGTGACGCCTCACGGCATTGATGTATTCGCCCCCTGCGAGGATGACACGGTGGACACGGATTGCGTACTGCGCTGCGGCAATATTTCTATCATGCCCCTGGCGCTGCACAGAACGGATTACACTGTTTTCCGAAAGCTTTCCATACTGAACAACTAAAAAACTATGGGCCGCATCCGGTGGATGCGGCCCATTGCTATTGAAAAATTACTTAACGATCAGTTCGAAGGTGTAGATGCCGACCTTGCTCTCATTGAAGCTGTAAACGGTCAGGTAGCCGCTGTATACTTCCAGATACTGGGGCTTATCGTTGTAGGTGGCGTTGGCGCAGCGGATCAGATAGCCGCCGTCCACTTCCTCCAGAACGAACAGAGTGTGCTCGCCTGCTTCGTCTACCAGGTCCACATTCTTGCCGTCAGCCATCAGGTACTTGCCATCAGCGGTAACGAAGGAAACATAGTCGCCTTCCATCTTGACGGTCAGAACCAGAGCGGCGTCCTCAGCGCCCATGACCAATTCGTTCTTGGTGCTGCCGCTGGAGCTGGTGTACAGATACTCCTCGCCGGTGACATAGGTATCATTCTCAGCATTGTAGAAAATGACCTGCTTGCCGTCGGACAGACCGGCAGCTTCCTCGGTAACCAGGAAGAACTGGAACAGATAGATATTGGCCTTGGTTTCGTTGAAGCCGTAGGTGGTGAAGTTGGAGTAGTACTCCAGGTACTGGGGATTGCCATTGTAAGCGGCGTTGACGCTCTGGATATAGTAGCCACCCTCAGCGGCCACCAGAGTCCACAGGCTGAACTCGCTGGCTTCCGCAGCCCAAACCAGGCTGTTGCCGGTTGCGCCGGCGGTCAGGTACTTGCCGTCGCAAAGGAAGGTGTAGTAGCCATTCTCATCCACAACAACATCGATGTAGGCGGCATCGGGAGCGGTCAGAGTGGTGCCATCCAGGACAGCCTCCACGCCGATGACCTTCTTGCCATCGTCCTCACCGGACAGAACCAGGGAAGAATCGGGGTAGTAGATCACGATCTTGTCGCCATTGGCGATGGAATCGGTCTGAGTGATGGTGGTATTGGTAGCATTGCCGCGGATCTTGATCTCGAAGGAAACGGACTCGGCGGCAGAGCCGGCGGTCAGAGTGGCGGTAACAGTGACAACGGAGTCTTCACCGCCAACGGTCAGCACCAGCTTGCCATCGACGATGGCAGCGCCCTCGCCCTCAACGGACCAGGAAATAGTCACATCGGCGAAGGTAGCGCCGGTAGCGGGCAGCTCGATCTCGGTGTCCTGAGAAACGCTGGAGGAGAAGTCCAGGTTGCCCTTCTCGAAAGCGACCTTCTCTTCGTCGCTCTTCTCGGGCAGGCCCAGGTACTCAAATGCGTCGGGGCCGCAGGGAGTCAGATAGAAGGAGCCGTTGTACAGCGTGACCAGGCCGGTAACATTGGCCAGGTAACCGCTCTTTTCGTTGTACTCAGCGATCATGGCAGCTTCCTCGTCGGCAGTGCCGGGGCAGTTGGAGGAGGAGATGTAGATGTAAGTTTCCTTGTCACCCAGCTTAAACTTCAGGTACTTGTCGTCCTGCTTGGTGATCTCAACGCCCTTGATGGTAACCAGGAAAGACTGCAGAGTAGTAAGGCTGGCGTCCTTCAGGTCGGCAGCGTTCTGGAAGATTTCGGTCCAGTCAGCGGGAGTAGCAGGATTCTTAGCGGAATCAATGATCTGAGCCTCGCCGCTGACGATTTCGTAAGTGCCGTTGTAGGTGTCCTTCAGGCCGGTGACGCGGACGGTCATGCCCACTTCGATGCCGGCTTCCACGGGGTCGGCGGTGATGTTGTAAGCGTAATAGCCGCCGTCGTTATCCTGGAAGTACAGGCTGTTGGAGGAGTCGCCCAGGGTCTTGGACAGGATAGCGGTAACAACACCCTGGCAAACCAGCAGAGTATCGTCAGCCGCTGCTGCGTACTCAGAGAAGGAGGTCAGCTTGAACTGGGGAACAGTATAGGTATATTCCAGAGTTTCGTTCTTCTTGCCTTCGGGGTCCTTAATGGTGGCGGTCAGCTTGTAAACGATGTCCTCTGCAGGCTCGCCGGGCACATCTACCACGACAAAGCCTTCGTTTTCGCTGTTAACGACCTTAATTTCGCCATTGCCGCTGACAATGGTCACGGTCCATTCCACGTCAAAGAAGGTGTTGCCACCCTTCACGCGGGCAGGATACTCCAGGTCGGTAGCGGTTTCTGTGGACTTGTCCACATACAGGGAGTACAGGTACTCCCTAGCTTTAGCCAGATCAGATTTCTCCTCAGCGCCGCCGCAGCCTGCAAACAGGCCCAGGCACAGCACCATAGCCAGGAGAAGCGCAATCAACTTTTTCATGTTTTTACTCCTTTACATTAATGAATGATAATATCATTGATGGAGAGAACTTTAATTTGGTAGTCACCGCTGAAGAAATCCACAACGCCCCGGACGCTGATGGTCTTGCCTTCAAAAACGTCCTCCTTCACAATGCTGCCGTCGCTATTGCGCAGCACATTGGTGCGAATGGTGATTTCCACGCCGCCGGCTTCACAGGTAATGGTCATTGCGCCATCGGAGTCGCCGCCGTTATTGGTGGTGTAGATGGACTTGACTGTCAGTTCCTGCAAGGAGATGCTGGAGCCCAGCGCCATTTCAGCGTAAGACATTTCTCGCAGCTCTTCTTCGCCGGTTTCCGGATTGGTCACGGTTACCGTCACCTTGCCGTTGACGAAATCTGCGGCGGTGGTGGGGAAATAGGAAGCGCTATGGCCGGTGCTTACTGCCTGGCAGCTATTGGCCTTATCACGGGCGTCATACTTCAAGCCGGAAACCTGGTAAGAGCCGTTGAACACGCTGACAACGCCAACAATACGCACCTCATTGCCGATGACCAGCACTTCGTCCTTCATGTCGGCGTGGGCGCTGGTGCCGTAGTAGATGTACATACCGTTGTACATACCGGTTTCTTCGTCAAAGGCTTCCACATATACGCCGTCCTGGCCGCTGTTACGGGTAACAACGCCGGTGAAGGCAACGGAAACGCCTTCGTAAGCGGCAATATTGGCCCGCAGTTCCTTCAGGGTCAGCTCCACGGCAGCGCCGTAGTAGAAATTGGGGTCCTTTTCGCCGGAATAGACATTCAGCTTGTTGGTTTCCGCCTGGGCGATGGCCGCGGTACAGGTGGTGCCGTAGCGGTTGGCCGCGGAATTGGAAGCCAGAGCCAGACCATTCTGGAGAATTTCGATGTTCAAATTCCGATACTCAGCATCGGCTGCGGTCTTGTACCAGACCCAAACCAGGTACCGAGCGCCGGTGGAATCGGGATTCCAGGTGGCATTATCGGACTCGATGATAATAGAGGTAGCGGCGGACAGCTTTTCCTTGGTGAAGTTGGAAGCGGTCTTGCCGTAGGGCTCGATCTTACCGGTGGACTCAGGGGTATTGATGGCCAGGTAACGGGCCTTGAGAATGCCGTTGTCCATGACGGAGTTGGGTACATTGAAATGGGTGGTATCGCCGTCGATGAAAGTATGGACGGTGACCTCCTGCTTCAAGGTTTCAGAGGACATATCCAGCTTCACGGAAGCGGCATAGTCCACATTTTCTGCCGGCGCGGTGGTGTCATCGCCACCCTGGCCGCAAGCGGCCAGGAGGGACAGACACATACTCAAAACCAGCAGAAAAGAAAGAATTTTATTGGCTTTTTTCATAGATTAACCGGCCAGGCTGGGGTCCTTGGACTTGCAGTTGTTGACTGCTTCCTCAAAGGCCTTCTTGATATTCTGCTCCAGGTCAGCGGTGCCCAGCAGCAGGCACTTCTGCATCAGGCGGCCCACCTCGTCACGGGCGTTGGAGGAGCCGTTGAAAGCGGGAGATACAAAGTAAGCGTCAGCCTGCGCCAAAGCCATCTTGGTGGACAGAGCGGGCAGGTAGCTGCCGCCGTCGGCCTTGGCCAGGAAATCGGCGTAGACTTCGTCATTGGCAACGGACTGGATGACGGGCACATAGCCGGAAGCCATGGAGAAGTCAGCCTGGAACTCCACGGTGGTGGTCAGGTACTTGACGAACAGCCAGGAAGCCAGAACTTCCTGATCATTTTCCTTGCCGAAGATGCACAGGCTGGGGCCCTGGGAAATGACCTTGGGCTGCTCGGGATTGACCTGGGGGATGGTGGCGATGCCTACTTCAAAGTAGTAGTTGCCATTGTCATCCTTATCGGGGATCTGGTGGGAAGCGCCGGCGGTGGAGCCGATGCACATATAGCACTTGATGGGGTCAGCCTCGGTGGTGACCTTGGTGAACAGCTCGGAGGTGTAAGCGCCGCCGTTGATCTCCTGAGTGGTCACATAGCCCTTCTGGTACCACTCGCGGAACTTCATCATGAAGTTACGGTTGGTTTCGTTGTCGAACAGGTAGCGGTCGCCATCGGCGCTGGTGTAGTCAGAGCCGTACTGCTCGCACAGGGTGATGAACCAGTTGGCCTCGGAGTCATAGCCCAGAGGAATGGACATGGGGTCGATCTCCTTGTTGCGGGCGCAAACAGCTTCCATCTCTTCCCAGGTGGTGGGAACGGTCAGGCCATTGGCTTCAAAGAAGGTCTTGTTGTAATACAGAACCTCGGTGGACTTACTCATGGGCAGGGTGTACATCAGGTCGTCGCCGTAGCACTTGCCCTCGTTGTAGTAGCCGGGGATGAAGTCAGCGATCTGCTCCTGGGTCAGACCCAGAACTTCCTTGGTGCCGTCAGCGCGCTCTACTTCGATGGTGCTGGCGATCAGGTTGTCCAGAGTGATGACAGCGTTACCCATGTTGTACAGAGCAACGTGGTCGGGGTAGCAGTAGGCGATGTTGGGCTGATTGCCAACGGTGATCTCGGTGGCGATCTTCTCACGGACATCGTCATAAGAACCAACCTGCTTGTGCTCGATGTGGATATTGGGGTACAGCTTGTTGAACTCCACAATGTACTTATCCAGCACTTCGCGCAGGCCAGCGCCCATGGTGTGGTAGAAAGTAATGGTAACTTCGCTGCCATCATAGCCGCCTTCGGGGACTTCATACACGCCACCCATGGTCTTCTTGCTGCCACAGGCAGTCAGAGAGAACACGCTCAGCAGCATGCAGACCAGCAGCAGTACGCTTACGATCTTCTTCATAATCTTTTTCTTCCTTTCTTTTGATAAAAGCTTTCTAATTTTATGTTACAGTCAAAAAATTGACTATTAACCCTTGATACCGCTGCGGCTGACGCCGTGCATGATATACTTTCTGAGGAACAGGAACACCAGGAACAGCGGCGCGGAAACAATGGCGACCGCCGCCATCTGCAGGGGGTAATCCACATCGCCGGCGGTGGAAGTAAAGGCATTGCGCAGACCGTTGGTGATCAGGTGCATGCTCTCATCGTCAGCAACCAGATTGGGCCAGACATAGGAGTTCCATGCGCCCATCATCTTCAAAATGGTAATGGAGATCAGGGTGGGCAGCGCCAGAGGCACCATGACCTTCCACAGATACTTCAGGTCGCCGCAGCCATCTACCTTGGCAGCCAGGTACAGCTCATTGGGGATCTGCAGGAAGTTCTGGCGCAGCAGGTAAATGTAGAACACACTGACCAGGAAGGGCACGATCAGAACGGTGTAGGTGTTCATCCAGCCGAAGGAATTGACGGTGGCATAGTTGGTGATGGTGAACAGCTCGCCGGGGATCATCATAGTGCCCAGCAGAGCGCCAAACATGGCATCTCTGCCCTTGAATTCCAGGCGGGCAAAGGCAAAGGCGGACAGCACCGTGATTACCAGGCTCAACAGCGTGGAAACCAGGCCTACGATGACCGTATTTTTAAACAGCACACCCAGATTGGCGGTCTGGAAGGCTCTCGCGTAGTTGCTCCATAAAATGGTGCGGGGCCAGAAGGTGGGCACCGTCAGGCGGTACTCCTCCAGGCTTTTCAGGGAGGAAATGATCATCCAGTAGAAGGGGAACAGAACCACAACGGCAACCAGCAGCAAAAACAGATAGGTAACGAATTTCACAGCGATTTTACCGATCTGCTGCCGTACGGAAATGGATTGGATATCCCGGCCATGCATTACATTTGTATTTTCAGACATATCCGCACCTCCTTAGAAATGGACCCGCTTTTTGCTGACCTGCAAATTGATCAGCGTAACGATCATAATGATCACAAACAGGATCAAAGCAGCCGCGCTGGCCTGACCATAGTTCATCTGAGGCAGAGCCTCGTAAATGTAGCCGACCATGGTATTGAGTCGGCCGGCATCGCCCACGGGGCCCATGCCTTCGCCGAAAATACCGACGATACTGCTGTACTCCTTGAAGCCGCCAATGAAGCCGGTGATGACAACATAGGCCAGCATGGGGCTCAGCAGCGGCACAGTGATGCGGGTAAAGACTCTGCGGCGGGGAGTGCCGTCCACCTTTGCCGCGTCATAGTACTGCTTGCTGATGCCCTGCAGGCCGCCCAGCAGGATCAGGATCTTAAAGGGCAGCGCGTTCCAGACGATGTAGACCACCATAACCGCGATGTTGGCCCAATAAGTAGAGCCCGCATTCATAAAGTTGATGGGCTCGATACCAAAAACACCCAGCAGGTTGTTGATAATACCGGCAGTAATGATCAGGTCATTGCCGTCGGTGCCCATGTTGCCGACGATGGAGAACATAGCGGCGAACACCATGCCGATGGCAATGGAATTGGTCACATAGGGCAGGAAATAGATGGTCTGCAGCAGCTTCTGCAGAGGCTTGATGGAGTGCAGCGCCACAGCGATCAGCAGCGCGAGAATCGTGGAAATGGGGACAGTCAGCAGCGTCAGCAGCATGGTTGTGATCAAGCTGCCGGGTTCATTCAAGGTGCCGATGAAATCGCCCATCATCAGGACCTGCTTAAAATTGGAAATACCGATCTTGAAGGTAGCGCCGCCAACCACCGCCATGCCATTATAGCCGTTCAGAAACGCCATGCGCACGGTGTTGATAATGGGCCAAACCGTGAAGATCAGCGTCAGAACGATGGCAGGGGTTAGGTACAGCCACGCCTTCCATTGTTGTTTGCTATCTACCATACGCTTTACCTCAGAAATAGATACGGTTTTCCGTTTCCTTGTCGAACAGGAATACCTTATTGGCCTTCAGGGAGAAATTGACGGAAGCATCGCCAACGCTGATCTTGTTATCAGCGGCGATAATGGAACGGATCACGGGGTTGACAGAAGCGGAATGGGTGGAAACAACGCTGACATCACGGCCCATGACTTCCACATTATTCAGGCCGCAATGCATGGGGCCGTTGGGATCCAGCTCGAAGCCTTCGGGACGGATGCCCACATGGACAGCCTGGTCGGCCACATTGGGCACATCCAGCACAGCGTCCTCGCCCAGGTACAGCTTGCCGCCCTTGACGGCGCCGTCGAAGATATTGATCGGAGGCGTGCCCAGGAACTTGGCGACAAACAGATTAGCCGGATCGTCGTAAACCTTCTGGGGCTCACCGATCTGCTGCACAACACCCAGCTTCATCACAACGATCATGTCGGAAATGGACATGGCCTCTTCCTGGTCGTGGGTAACGAAAATGGTGGTGATGCCGGTTTCCCGCTGGATGCGGCGAATCTCCTCGCGGGTCTGCAGACGCAGACGGGCGTCCAGGTTGGACAGCGGCTCGTCCAGCAGCAAAACTCTGGGCATCTTGACCAGGGCGCGGGCGATGGCCACACGCTGCTGCTGACCGCCGGACATTTCGCTGGGCTTGCGGTCCATCAGCTCGTCGATCTGCACCAGCTTGGCGGCCCATTCGGCGCGCTCCAGCATGGCTTCCTTGGACATTTTGTCAGCGCCCTTCAGGTTTTCCAGCGGGAAGAGGATGTTCTGCTTCACGGTCATGTGGGGATACAGCGCATAGTTCTGGAACACCAGACCGATGCCTCTGTTCTCCGTGGACAGCTCGGTGACATCATCATCGCCGAAGAAAATCTTACCGGAGGTAGGCTTCTGCAGGCCGCTGATCATATACAGCGTTGTGGACTTGCCGCAGCCGGAGGGGCCCAGCAGGCCAATGAGCTTACCGTCAGGAATTTCGAAGGTAAAATCATTGACAGCGACAACCTCTTCGTTGACTTTCTTATTGCGGCTGGGGAAGACCTTAGTCAGATTTTGCAATACAACTTTCATATATTTTCCCTTCCTGTTAAAAATTTGACAAAATATATCAGATACACACCTTAATAGGTCTGTTGGTCTGCTTGTTCGGCGGCCATCATCTTTTGGTATGCCACTTTATCTTCCTGCGAATGAAAAATCATCTGGCTGGACATTTCCACCACCACGGTATCGGCCAGCTTATCGTGGATCAAGGCATTGGTTGGGGTCGTGATGACCAGAATCAGCTGCGCGAGCATCAAAACGGCAACGATGATCGTTCCGCCGATGCCCATAATGCCCAGCAGCCACATGGTGACAATGAAGGCAGGGATCATGGTTTCAATGGCATACTTGCCCAAAATCGTGCGAATAAACAGGCTGACGGCGCTGATCCGAATGCTGCCGGTACGCATTACCGCCAGGCTGAAAATCTTTTTACCGACGGTCTGGCCATTTCCAAACAGCAGCGGCACCACAAAATCCAGCAGCAAACGGGCCAGGAAAATGCCGATGCAGAGCATCAAAACGGTAAGCTGCAGCACCAGATTATAGGTATAGACCATGTCATCATTGGCGATCATAGCCTGATAGGCATCGTTGCAAGCCTGAGTATAGCTTTCCCGGTATGCGGACTGCTCCGCCTCTGTCATGGCGTTATAGGCTTCCCGTTCCGCCTCCGTCAGCGCGTCCACGCCAAGGGAGAGAAAATCAAAGGTAACCCCAAACTCCGTTTCGTATTGGGTGTAGTATTCTTCCAGCTTCGCGCTGTGGCCGTCATAGCCGGTGATAGCGGAAATGGCCCAAAAACAGCCTGCCGCCAATACGCAAAACAGTATGGCATCCAGCAGCCAGGCAGACACGCGTTTCATCATGCTAGCCTTTTGTAAATCACAATTCATTGGAATTCCCCCGGGATTTTCGTGCAAAATCGCATAATTCCAGTTATACGGTATCCCATACTATACCACAGTTCTTCACAAAAATCTACATTTTTACAACATTCTTTTTCATTTTTTCGAGGAAAAAACTGCTTATCTTGCATTCAAACGCGCTGAGAGAGCTGCAATTTCCATTCCATTTTTAATGATTTTTGAACATTTATTCCATATTTGCCTTATTTTTCCTTTCAAACATCGGGTTTTCATAACTTTTTAACATTCTTTTCATCGTTTCGTTATGCAATCCCCTCCCCTGTGTGCTATAGTCTGGGCACGTAAGCCACAGGGCGCTTACGACACATACCCCTATGGAGGAAACAAACATGAAAAAAATGATGAAGATTCTGGCTCTGGCGCTGGCGCTTGCGCTGTGCATCGGCGTAATGGCCGCCTGCGGTTCCAAGAAGGAAGAAAACAAGAACGATTCCACCGGCACCAGCAGCACCACTACGCCCACCACCCCCAGCAGTTCTACTGCCGGCAAGGACGAGCCCACCGAAGGCGAACCCACCGAGGGTGAAACTACCGAGGGCGATGCCACCGAGGGTGAAACTACCGAGGGCGATGCCACCGAGGGCGAAACTACCGAGGGCGATGCCACCGAGGGCGAAACTACCGAGGGCGAAACTACCGAGGGCGAACCCACCGAGGACGAGGACACGCAGCCTCAGGAATAATTGGAGTCGATCCGTTTCCCACCCTGCCCCAGGGCCGGGTGGGAAAAATATGATCGGCATTCCATTTTGGAAAAACTAGGGTTCCGACTCCAAAAACCGCGCAAAATCCGATCGAAAAGTGCCCATAAAAATAGCGGCGAATTTTTGAAAAAAGTACTTGACAAATGGACCTTGCCTCGCTATAATAAGCGTGTTCTGTTTGAGCCGCCGGTATAGCTCAGTCGGTAGAGCAGCTGATTTGTAATCAGCAGGTCGGGGGTTCGAGTCCGTCTACCGGCTCCAATCAGAGGCATTGCGTAAGTGGACTCGAAAATCAAATGCAACGCGGATGAGCGTTGCCGACGCGGGCTTGACCGAGTCGCTCCTTGATTGACCGAGTCCGTCTACCGGCTCCAGATAGGCTCTGAACATAATAGAATATGGGGGAGTTCCCGAGTGGCCAAAGGGGACAGACTGTAAATCTGCTGCGTATCGCTTCGATGGTTCGAATCCGTCCTCCCCCACCAAAAATCGCCAAGCTTCGACAGAAGTTTGGCGGTTTTTACTTCTTCACTATTGCCTATTCACTCTTCACTAATATCCCACAGGCGATTTTTAGAAGTAATAAGTAATAGTGAATAGTGTATAAGTATATTGCAAAACCAACATTTCACCTCTATAATAAACATATCCAGTTTATGAGGTGGTTATTATGGCAGATAGTCCATTGTTGAATAAATCAAAGGCGTTTGCCTTGGAGATCATTCGTGTTTGCAATGACATTAAACGCAGCCAAAGAGAAAGCATTCTAACCAACCAGCTTGTCCGTTCTGGTACAAGCATAGGTGCAAATATTCGGGAAGCTTTCTATGCACATAGTAAAGCGGATTTTGTCGCCAAGTTGCAGATTGCGCTAAAGGAATGTTCCGAAAGTGAGTATTGGCTGGAACTGCTGATTGAAAGTGGATATTATGGGGATAAGACCATTCTTGATAGATGTATAGAAATAAAGAAGATTCTCGTTTCTTCGATCAATACAGCAAAAACAAAGGAGAAATAATCATGTCGTTATTAGACAAGTTATTCCCCAAGAAGCAGCCTGTTTTCCGCCGCGAAATGCCAACCTGGGAAGAAATTCTCGATCATATGCAGGACAAAGAACCGTTCTTCTTTGCGGATACCATCGTGCGTATTTTCTTATCTAAGGACAGAGCAAAGAGGATCATTATTCTCCAAAGCGATCACGGATATTACAAAACAGCATATGAAGAAATCCGTGTTTGGGATGAAGATGAATGGAATTACTTTTGCAATGACCTTGACAGGTATCCCGCATATTGGGAACCGGTAGAATCATCGATCAACAGCAAATCTTTCTATGGTACGGAAGATGATGCCATTAAGGCAGTTGCCGATTCGCATGAATACAAAACGTATTTTATATGATATCTGCTATGCAAATCATTTTGACCAGCCTTTGTTTTGAGTTATAAAAGTTCCTTAAGCCCCCTAAAATCAGTTTGTTCTATGAACTTTCGGTTTTGAAATCTCCTTTATAACTCTTAGACGATTCATTTCAGCCAACCTTGCCAAACCAAAACACCAGCCTTAGTGGCTGGTGTTTTTGGTTTGGTATGGGTATGGGGAGGAAGGATTCGAAAGGCGGCTGTTGGCGACAGTCCGGGGGACTGTCGCAATCGCCGTGGCTCGCCCGCAGGCGAGCGAATCCGTCCTCTTGCGTTGCATATCTTCGTGCAACTTTTTTCTGTTTTGCCTCCACGGTTAGAAGGACGCAGTCCTTACTGCCCGCAGGAGGTCAAATTATGACGGAAGAAAACTACAACTACCGCACCAGTCAAGCATTGTTACGCAACCAGTTTCCCGGAAAGGGAAAGCTTCAAATACCCGTCATTCCAAAATTTGAAGCTAAGCCGGGAGATTTCGACGATCTGTTGTTAATCGGTTTCGACAAGACGCATCTGGAGGATAATAACCATTTAGACAGAATGGTACATTTCTTTTTGTACGATTACCGCTTTGAGCGAGTCTGGAAAAATCCCGACAACGACATTGAGAAGCTGTCCAGATACCGAGCTGTCCTCTCCCCAGATTTTAGTATGTACCTGGAAATGGCTCCGGTAATGCAGATCTACAATGTATTCCGTAATCGCTGGTGTGGTGCTTACTGGGCATCCAAGGGTATCCGAGTTATTCCATCTGTGAACTGGGGTGATGAAACCTCGTTCGATTTTTGTTTTCAGGGAATCGAAAAGGGCAGCACCGTGGCGGTATCTACCTACATGGCATCTGAAAGTGATCATCACGAAGCACAGAAGGAATGGTTCATGACAGGTTATAATGAGATGCTACGCCAAGTTGAACCTGAAAGGATCATTTGTTACAACACTCCATTCCCGGAAATGCAGGGTAACATCGTTTATGTGGATTATGACCGTAGCTCCTGGAGATATATGAATTACGAGCGCAGTCTGCCGAAAGAAGATTTGGATTGCTATAAAATTGGTGGTACAATTTCTAAGAATTATGATATAATGGCACCATATAGGATTGGCAAGGGCGGCGGCAGTGCTTATGGTGGCGATTGGAAACCCAGCCCGAGCAAACCTGAAGATCAGCGTTTGATGGGACCACCCAATTCTACAAACACCAATGGAACAAATCAAACACATATCGGCGACGATGGGAAAGCTGACTATGAGCGCCACAATACCGACCATAACAAACCTTGGGCACATACAAATCCGCATGATCATAAAATAGACTGGTCGAATGGATATCCTCGTTTTGAAGGACCGATCAATTATCCCAATGGCGCACCACCTTTTGAAGATGTACACGGGGGAGGAAGTAAAAGTATGAATATCGGCGATCAATATAGCGGACTAAATGCCGGCTGTAATTTCACAAGTATCAGCGATTTCAAGTGGTGTATGAAGTGCGGTGGAGAAGTGCAGTTCCTTTGGCGAGGGAAGCATTATGTTGCTGTTCGCTACGGAGTCAATGATAAAATAACAATTTGTGAAGCCTTTAATCAAGCGTCTGAAATTGCCTACGATTCCGCTGATGATGCCTTGGAGTTTATGGTTGGTTACGATCGACTCCGTGATGTAATCACGCAAGTCACTGTTATTGAGCGCACAATCTAAATATCTATCCAGTTCAATCACGTAATCAGCTGGAATGCATTTTATTTGAAATATACATTAAGTTCAAAACTGCCAAGAAAAGGGGCTGTCTCACCAGTAAGGTGAGGCAGCCCCTTCTCAGTTATATTCGCCTTCGGCGAGTGATATCGCTTCGCAGTGATATTCGGCTAAAGCCGAGTGATATTACCCTTTGGGCAGTTAGAGGCGAATATACTATCACTTCTGCGTCGGTAGAAATATCACTTTGACGAAATCGCCGTTTTTCGTAAGATTGTCATTATTTTATACTTCCAAATAGGATTCTTTTGTATTACAATTTTTATAATGTAAGGTTTGCACATTATTTCCTGTCTTCTAGGGTGAAGGGACCGTTAGAAGTGGCGAAAGGAGGCATTGGGATGGAAGACTGTCGGATCATAGAACTCTATTGGCAACGAAACGCAGAGGCGATCACAGAAACGGACCGCAAATACGGCTCATACTGTTTTTCAATCGCTGAAAATATCCTGCACAGCAAAGAAGATGCCGAGGAGTGCGTCAATGACACCTGGTTCAACGCCTGGAACGCAATGCCTCCCCAGCGCCCTACCGTGCTTCAAATGTTCCTGGCAAAGATCACACGCAATCTCTCCATTAACCGCTTTAACGCCCGTTCCGCGGAAAAGCGGGGCGGCGGAGAAATTGCTCTTGTGCTGGATGAGCTGGCGGAGTGCCTAGCAAGCCAAAGGGATGTTGAAGAGGAGTACGCCGCCAAGGAACTGGGACAATTCATCCGGGCGTTCATCCGCGCGTTACCGGAGCGGGACGGCAATGTGTTTCTGCGTCGCTACTTCTTTACAGAACCGGTAGCACAGATCGCCAGGCGGTATGGTCTGACGGATAACCATGTGATGGTGATCCTGAGCCGGACACGGAAGAAGCTGAAAGCTCATCTAATAAAGGGGGGATTCATCCATGAATAGTCATGATCTTTATTTCGCCTTCAATGAAGTGGATGAAGATATTCTGCTAAGAAGCGAAACCGCCGTGGCAAATCATCGGATCATGGCGCGTCGCCGTTTCAGCATTGTACTGATTGCCGCGATTCTGGCACTTTTTATGCTGGGGGCAGGTGTAGCGACCATTTGGGGCAGCGATATTCAAAGCTGGTTTGCGCGCTACTGGGAAACCATCACCGGCCAGCCCATGAGCGATGGGCATTCTGCGCTGATTGATCACCTAAGCCAGGAGATCAATCAAAGTCAAACGGTGGGCAATGTCACCGTAACCGTAGACTCTGCCACTATTGGAGAGTCTAACTTCTTTATCTTACTGCGGATTGAGGGATTGGAATTCTCAAAAAAACACAGGTACGGGTTCGAAGAAGAACAGGTGATCCTGGCCCCGGAATCCATTGCGGACAATATGACCAGTGCCTCTTTCAGCTACAACTATTGGGGGCTGGCTCCGGATGGCGCTGCAATACTTCTGATCCATTATAGCTATGCAACCAGCGGGCCGATTCCTGAAACTCCACCTTCCCTACGGCTCACCCTATCCATGGAAAACCTCGTGCAGGATCCCAGTACAACGAATAAACATTTACTTCTGGCGGAAGGTTTGTGGAGTTTCACCTTTACGCTGGACAGAAACACACTCGAAACCATTATGCTCCCCGACACACAGGTCAGGGGTATTGATTATTCTAAGCCCGTTGGCCAGCGGGACACTCCGGTTATGCTGACAAATATGGCCCTGACCGGTGCCGATCTCACCTTCCGGTATGTTCGGCAAGGCGGCAATGTGGTGGCTGATATTGCTCTGCGGCAGGTTCGGATCATTCTGAAAAATGGTCAGGAAATTTACGCGCACAACGGCGCCAAAACAATTATGGATGGTGACCAGTGGCATTGTGTTTACTTTTGGGAAATCCCGGTGGATCTGAATGAAGTTGCGGCAGTCAGAATCGGTGACGTGGTGATCCCAGTTGAATAACTGCAGATTGCCCTGCTGTCATTGCGAAACAGCAGGGCAATTTCGCGCGTATTAGGTTACATTTTTGTTATTTTTTATGGGATTTTTATTGACATTTTGACACTTACGGCATATATTATCCGACGGATTGGAGTGAAAAATGTCTATGATCGAAGGAATCCTTCGTATTTTATCCCTGGAGATGGCAACCCCTGTCCCCTACGGCTGGTTTCATCTGCTGTGGTTGGCCATTACCGCCGCAGCAACCCTATTTGCGTGCCGCGTCAGCCCCAGGCTGAAAAGGGAAATCGTTCAAAACATTGTTTTGATTACCGCAATCGTGGTATCCGTAATGGAAATCTACAAACAAATCGTCTTCACCTTTGGAATCGGTGAAAACGGAATTACCGCCGATTATCTGTGGTATGCCTTCCCCTTCCAGTTTTGTTCCACCCCCATGTACGCGGGATTGCTGCTGGGGCTGACCAAAAGAGGAAAATTCCATAACGCCCTGGCGGCATATCTGGCTACATACGCGGTATTCGCCGGTTTGGCCGTAATGCTGTATCCCACTTCTGTTTTTATGCCCACCATTGGCATCAATATTCAGACCATGGTCTGTCATGGCACCATGATTCCCATTGGCGCCCTGCTGTATGGCTCCGGCTATGTAAAAATGGAGCATAAAACCATCTTCCCTGCCCTCTTTCTTTTCCTGGGGGCCGTCGCGCTGGCTGCCATAATGAATGAAATTGCCCATGTGACCGGCCTGCTGGACACAGATATCTTCAATATGTTCTTCATCAGCCCCTACTGCAATCCCTCGCTTCCCGTGTATTCCCTGGTGCAGCAGATTCTCCCCTTCCCTGTCTGCCTGATCCTTTATGTACTGGGTTTCACCGTGGCGGCCTATTGCCTGCTGCTGATCGCCATTGTTTTCGGCCATTTTCAAAGCAAGGCCACACTAAACAACACAGAAAGGCCACACGAAGCAACGCAGTCACGCCTTGACATACGCCTGCGCATTTGATATAATGCAGTGACAATTTTTTACAAAGGAGTATTCCTATGGGAATTGGTGAACTGGTATTGCTGGCTGTCGGGCTGAGCATGGATGCCTTTGCGGTTTCTATTTGCAAAGGGCTATCTGTTAAAAAGGCAGGATGGAAGGAAATGGCCACCTGCGGCGCATGGTTTGGCGGGTTCCAGGCGCTGATGCCGCTGATCGGCTTTTTCCTGGGCGCTCTGTTTTATCATGCCATCTCCGCCTTCGACCACTGGATCGCCTTCGGCTTGCTGGCGCTGATCGGCATCAATATGCTGCGGGAAGCGTTTTCCAAAGAAGAGGAATGCGACGAATGCAAGGGCGCGGATTTTTCTTTCAAGACGATGCTGGTCATGGCGGTGGCCACCAGCATTGATGCTTTGGCTGTGGGCATTTCCCTGGCAATGGCCGGCGATGTGAACATTTGGATCGCCATCGCGCTGATCGGCGTGATCACCTTCCTGATGTCCGGGCTTGGTGTAAAGATCGGCAATGTGTTCGGCAGTAAGTTCGAAAAGAAAGCTCAGATCGCCGGCGGCGTGATTCTGGTGCTGCTGGGTCTGAAGATCCTGTTGGAGCATTTGGGCGCCATTGGTTAATACGAAACCCGGAACCGAGAGGTTCCGGGTTTGTTGCCCTATTTAGATGATCAGCAGCGCAATGGCTAATATCACGCCCAGCGCGATCAAGCACAGCGGGCCAAAGCAGCCCATGGGGCGCCTGGGCGGTCTGTTTCCCCAGCCACCCATGTGCGGCGGAGGCGGACGATGTCCAAACCCGCCCATAGGAGGCGGTCTGTGCCCAAAGCCGCCCATAGGAGGCGGGGGTCTATGCCCCATCGGCGGACGGCGATGGCCTCCGCCAAAACCGCCCGGACCACCGGGACCTCCTCTGTGCCCACCGCCGGGGCCTCCGAATCCACCACCGCGACCACCGGGGCCGCCACCACCAGGACCTGGCATAGTTTACTCCTCCTTCTTTTTCAGTATTTTCTTTATTTTATCATATTTTCTAAAAAAATATAGAATAAATTGTAAACACTTTTTATTTTCTCTTGCGAACATTTTCCCCTTGCATTCCCCTGATAAATCATGTATAATACCATCCGTATCCGGGTGTGGCCCAGTTGGTAGGGCGCTTGATTTGGGTTCAAGATGCCGGGAGTTCGAATCTCCCCACTCGGACCAGCAAAAATGGCTGTTTTCGCAAGAAAACAGCCATTTTTCTAACTTTTTAGGCATTTTTATTGTCCACCGCTCGTGACCTGACCACATATTGCTATTTCCTATTCACCGTCATTCAGCTAACCTTATTCCTGCGGAAATGCACTTTTTCTTCCAATTCGATGCTTTCCTGCAACATCTTAGTGTCTTTTGGGGTGACCAGAACAGTTTTGTTCGGGTTGTGCAAAAATCTCCCGAATTAAAACTCCTCTCTGGGATAATTAACCGCCAGTTTTCGTTGCGACAACTGGCGGTTTTGATGGTTCCAAAAAACTATTCTTTGTTGATTGCGTTCATTTTTGCTTGTAAACCCATAAAACAGCCTCCGTTGGTACACAGCCAGCAAAAGATTGAAATTATCTAAATCGCCCTCCTGTAGGACCATACCATCAGATTTCCTGCAAAAAATTACCGAGGTTGAGCATTACCATTCAAAATCGGATTTCTCTGTTACCATTGCAACTCACTCACCATGTTTATATTTATCAAACAACATAGTTGTTATCCAATTACTAATCGGCGGAATGAATATTTCCGAAACAAACATCAACATTGAATAATAGAGCATGTTGTCTAGAAATCCCATCGCAAATAGGCATGTTACAATTTTATCGAGAAAAATTGAAGGTATAATCAATACCGCATCCACACCAATTGCAATCAATTTGCACAGTACATAGTTATCTTCTTTTTCGCATTTTGCAATGTAGAAAAGCAATACGACAGCAAATACGCTTATATAGAGCAAGAAATAAATACTTGATTTGGTTACTGCAGAAATAAAGAAAATTGCGCCTGACATATCAGAAAAGTTGTTTGCTACGCCATTGTTTCCTTTATTCTGTATACTGATCAAAACAAACGGAATCAAAACACCTACACATATCAATATCAAATTCAAGAAGTCTGCACAAAACAGGCTCTCTATCCATTCCTCATATGCTCCAGCCAAACAATATATGTAGCTCAATGGTATAGCAATTGAATATGTCGCCTTTGAATCTTGTAATTTCTCATAAAGATTAGCACAGGCGGGATCATCATAATATCTTTTGTAGTCAATTAAAATCTTGGCAATATATAGAGATATTAGAAAAATGATAGATATCCAGAATTTATCCATAGTCTCAGATCTCCCTTCACAAACAAAATTGTTTATCTCTATTTATGTTATAGACACGGAAACAATACATCACCTAATTCATCCAGCACTCTTCGTTGCTAATATCCTCGCCAATGACCTTACCGCCCATTTTTTCATAGAACTTTCTTGCGTTCCGGTTTTCGGGCAGGCAATGACAAACGAAAGAACCTGCTTCATTCTCTCTGCAATACCGCTTCACGAAATCAAAGGCTGTTCGCCCAATTCCCTGGTGCTGGTATTCTTCCAAAATGTACAGCGACTGCAGCATCACTACATCTGTTTTCCGCGTACTCAGGTACCCGATATTACGGTCATCCTTCACAATCCGATACACACGGTATTCAGGGTTCCTGATCCGATGCAATTCTTTTTCCAGATGCCACGCATAGTCAAAGCCGTCGATCATGCTGTCAGGATAGAGTCCCCGGTAGGTGGTTGTCCAAACCTGCTTCCGCAATTCGATGATAGTTTTCGCATCATCCTCTGTCGCCAGTTCAAACCTAACCAGCGATTTCAGCAGCTTCTCCGCTTCCCGGTAAAGCACCGGCGAAGTCTTGGGATAGGTCAAATTCTCCGGCAGTTCATCGAACACTCCAATTTCCTGCATTTCGCTTTCAGGCAATTCTCCGATGGAATGCACCACCGCAAGGAATACCACTCCGTTGGAACAGCGGAACGGATTAAAGCCCCAATAATCGCAGACAGGATATACATCCGCATCCCGGATGCCGCTTTCCTCAAACAGCTCCCGCTTGGCTGCTTCCAGCGGGGTTTCTCCATCCTCAATGTGACCGCCCTGGGTTTCCCAAGTATCCCGCTTCTTGTGTCTGGACAGAATCCACTTTCCCTTGTAATTGGCGCAGATCACCGTGTACTTGTAGGACGGCAGATAGTTTAGTGGAAAGATCCGGCATTTCAGCACCTTACGCATAGCTTCCTTATCCACGGTCCCTGCTTCCAAGGAAATCCCAAGCTCCCGGCACTTGTCAATTGCAAGGTCATGATCCTGCAATGCGGCTTGCCGATACCAAAATGCAGCCTGCTCCAGATCCCGCTCCACGCCGATGCCGTCTTCATAAAACCATGCCAGGTTGCATTGTCCGTCCCGGTCGCCGTGGTCGGCGGCTCTGCGTGTCCACCAGACCGCTTTTTCCAAATCCTTTTCCACGCCCAAACCATCATAGTAGAAATACCCGACCTGGCACTCTGCAAGCGGATAGCCCTGCTCTGCAAGCGCCAAGTGACCTTCAAAGCATTTCTCATATTGCTGCGTATTGAAGTATTTTTCGATCAGCTCGTTGCAGATGTCCAGTTCTCTGCAAGGCTGATAATAGCATTCCGACATAATGCTCCTCCTCGCTCATTTGTTTGCATTTTATCACATTCTCTTCCATTTTGCAAGCCGTATATTCTCCCTTCGACAGCAAAAACTATAGCCAAAGGAATGATGAATGTGGACGGACAAGAACTTGCCAAGCAGACCCTGGATCAAATCCCCCAGGCGAAGGCAACCGCAAAACGCATCGTGGGTCTTGTAAAGGAAGGCGGCAGGATCACCGGGTATCAGCTTTCCGATAATTCCATCGTGGAGAAACAGCAGGCTGTCAACATGGCAAAGCAGGGGGAAATTGCCGGTGTCGGCATCGCCCATCGCGGAGATACAGAATATCTCAAGTCTATCCCCGATGGCAGCGAAAATAACAACCTTAGTAACCTCCCCTCTATTTCTCTCTAACCCCAGGATAATAGTTCGACCGTCAGCAGCCGATATGGACTGCCGACGGTCTTTTCTTCGTTTATAGCGATTTATTTTGGGATACATTGTCCGCACATATTTGGGAGAACACCCAGCGCACAAGGTCGGCAATTACTTTGCGTACACCCATCGCACTGTTTTTCTTGCAAACATCTAAATTGCTCAAATTCTTTTGACTCCCACGCTTCTTGAATTGTGTTCCTAGAGAGATCTACCGCAAAGTTACTAAAACCATGTCCAAAAGAACACGGATATGCCATTAGGTCACAGTCGATATACATCGAAAATCTTGCTGAATCACAGAACTCTATCGATTCTGCAGCTACATCTACACAGACCTTACTGATTGCGGGAGATTGGCATGAGTCAAACCCCATTTTAAGAGATCCTGTGCTACCGTTCACCAGTTTAAGAAACTCTATATATTGAGGATCGTTAACAGATAATACGTTCTCTTTCCTGGCCTGGCCTGCCGCTTTATAAAGCAAAAATACAACTGCATTAATATCACGTGGGAACAGACCATTTTTTACTCTGTAGATTGCCTCATCAATGTTGTGTTTTCCCAAAACAAAGTGGATATTTGTACAGCAACCTGCTTCAACGAAACGTTCTATCGCTGTCATCGTCAACTGGTTTGACTCTTGTCCATCGCTGTCTAACTTTGAGTAGAACGAAACCGCCACCGCTCCGCAGTATTTGTGAATCAAATCAATTTCTGCATCTGTCAACGCAAACCCACTCGTTGTCAAGTTGGGAATAACTAAGTTTTCTCTTGACAACCGAAGTATCTCTTCAAATTCTTCATGCTTGTTAGGATCACCGGTGCCTCCTAGGGCTACTTGAAACGTCTTTCCTTTGCACTGCCGAACAAGCTTGGAATATTCTTGCGAAGTCATGTTAGGTCTACTTCGCACAGCGGCATTTTGATAACAATCCACACCAACAGATCTGCATAGTCCCGCACTACAAGCATCACAATGCCCCATAATTCCAATATCCAACAGCTCCGGAAAAGATCGCATATCGGGTTCGATATCCGTTTCAATTCCGTTACTAAGAATATTACTGCGAACTAAAAATCCTGTTGCTTCATCGAAATACTCTACAAAATTGTACTTCTTGTCTTCATAATAAATCATATTACCAAATGCAATGCTCTCCGTACATATAGAAGTCTCGTTTGTCAATAACAAAGCTGTCCACCGTCATATGCGCCGACAAACAGTCGTCATCGGAGTTCGTATATCCGATGTACGCATGAAAACCCTTCGCTTCAAACTGTTTAAACCGCTCTGCTGCTTCCTCTCCGAATAACTTCATAACTGCATCGTAGTCAATAATATCAATGCCCTCGTATCTAGGCCCACGCTTTGTTCCATCAATGATGTTATTAACTAGATCTGAACTCAAATAACCAAATTTCGTTTTCTTCCCAAAGCCAAGCTTCTTAGTTAAGTACTTTTCGTCCAGTTCCTTTTTGGAGACTATCAAAAAATTGGTCGAAGAGCTATTGGTGACAAACCCTGCTCTAATCTTCATCTTCTTTTTCCCCCAAGTAATTGTTTAGAAGTGCTGCCATTTTCTCATCATGCATCAGTTCTTCAATGTAGAGATTGGGCTCATATTTTAATTCTTTGGCAAAACTACGCCAAGAGCTTAACCTTTCCACTTCAGAAGGATACAAATTATACCGCTTAGTAAGGAATTCGCGAAAAGAACAGAATTCGTTCTTATAGTAACGAAGGTATTGCCATCTAAGATTACTCGCACCAGCAATATAGAAGTCGTAAATGTTATCGACCAAGCGAGATGCGTAGCTATGCGGTCTAACACCAAAAAAATGATATGCGCCGATCCTGGACATCCTTGGAGACCACAAAAAGAAACAGCATTCATTACTCCTCATCCCACACCACTCCTTTCAACAAATCTGCTAAGAAATCAGTTGCGTTAAACCCATTAATGCTGTCGCGTCGTTCTTTTAATTCTATGATTTCTTGCTGCAGTTCTGTGTTACACGTTGCGAACTCCGGCGTGGCTACCACTTCCTCTACATAGTCTTCATACTCGTTAAGTGCGGCTTCCTGTGGTTCCAACGCAGCCAAAACAACAAGGAAGGTTTTCATATGCATTGGCAGTCCACCCTTATGTCTTGCAAACTTATCAATTGCATCACATAAATTATCTATCGCTCGCGGACTGTTGCTGTAGTAGTACCTCTTATCTCTGTCCGCGAAGAAGCGATTCACAATCTCCTGCATATCCGCATATGGTATTCTTTCAAGAATTAAGGATGTTAATAGTCTTGTATCTGGCTTAGCCCCTACGTACTCATTGCGCAACAAAAACCTATACATATCCCAGAAAGAGGACGGATCTTTTGAAATACACTTCACAATGTACTCGAGTTCGAAATCTAGCAAATCGGATGCAGCTTGAAATACTAAAGATAACCCAAAGTTTGAAAACACTTCTTGTCGTTCCCACCAATTTTGTTTATCTTGAGAAACAAAGTCCGAGAAATTCTCCAGCAGCGTTTGGCAAAGATCATATCTATTAATCTTTTTGAAATAATAATAGGAATACTTCAAAATACCTTCAAGCGGCGACAAGCATTGTTGGTTAAGCTCCTCGACAAAC
This sequence comes from Faecousia sp., assembly GCA_045595225.1. GTDB lineage: Bacteria > Bacillota > Clostridia > Oscillospirales > Oscillospiraceae > Faecousia. The sequence goes on along the minus strand of JAZOAD010000139.1, from coordinate 1,802 downwards.
GAAAGGAAGCCCCTGTATGCACCATCTTTCTTTTCTTCCTCAGCAGTTAATAAGTATCGCGCAATACAAAAATCGCGTAATTCATCAAACACAAAATACACATACTCGTCTGCTCTTTCCGTTATTCCTGTTCCTGCCTGGATTTTTCTACTGATAACCAAGTTGTCATCCAATACACTTTTAAACCGCGCTTGATCTTCTGTAGAAAGCCCCAAGTCATCAAGTTTAATTTCCTTGAAATCCATCCTTTCCACCATTAGTTTTGTCAAGTTGTTTACTTTGCTTTTGAAGTCGAATGGTTCCGCATCCTGTGTTACCTTTTCAAGGTACACTTTGTATATTTCTGCATCACACAATTCCAGATTGTCAGTATTACGGCCCGCATTAACCTCAAAGAACAAACGCATGAGCAATAGCGAATGCATCAATCGTTCTCTAACATTAGCAGACAACAGAACATGCACATCATAGTATTGTTGATAAAGAAACATCATCTTTTCTTTTGCTCTCTCATCGTATTCCACCTGATCCAATGCGAAGATGTATGGATTGGTTGAACATTTTTCGAAGTACTTTTTATAGCGAGCGTCAAAATACTCACTCCTACAGGAACAAATCACCTTAATCCTTTTGTACTTCGATAGCCCGTCTATCATCTTTCCGATAGAGGCCGCAAATATCTGAGAATCATTCTCGTTGATTGCATCTATTACTACAAAAAAGTACTGATTTGATAGTAATAATAGCCAGGAAACAACAGTTAGGAAAGCCTTTTTTGTGTGTAATAACTTCTCCGGAAGTAACTTGCTCACAACATAATCAAAACAATCACAATCCACATCTCTTGAATTAATAAAAAGGCAAGGTGCATTGTAATTGATAATGGTTTCTACTAAGCTACAGAGGAGATTTGTTTTACCATTTCCTGCGCTGCCTACAATGATTAGATTTTTTTCTTTCAGCAGCTCGCATCTCGTATATAGCATTGACAGCTTTGCCGGAATAAAGTATGTGTACTCCCTAATATAGAAATATCTTTCTCCATATTTCTTGTAATTATGCTCTTTGTCTTCATTCAGTTGTTCGATGGCTTTCTTTCTCTCCGCAATCGCAATCATCAAATCGTCCACATTGATCCGATACGGAAGCCTTCTAGTCAGCAAATCGTTTGATAGAATCTGTGCAATTTCTTTTCCTTGAGCATTGTTGAACTGGCGGTTATATTCGCGTATTATTCTTCCCTTCCAGCGGTTAGAGAAAACAAAATATCTCAGGTTCTCCAAATTTCCATTCAGTTCCGTAAAGAGCTCGGGAATATATTTGCGGTTTTTCTCAAAAACAGCAACCTGTTTTAGGCTTTTTTCGTTGACCTTTTTTGCGAAACCCACAACAGACAACCAAAACAAAACAATCAGCGCAATTGCAGTAAGTACACTATACAGAGTTTGTATGTTTCCAATTATACCAAGAGAATCCTCAATTGATGAAATCAAACTTTTCTCTGCTTCTGCAGTGGATAAGAAAATCATATCTCTATTTACCCCACTTCTCATATTCATCATACGCTTCCAGACATGGCACACGCATCAATCATTTTCTACATGTTCAAAACGGTTTTCACAACAGGGTGCTTAATTCCTCGTTCGCATTTTCTGCATAGGTATGGGGCTGTTCCTTATAATCCGCCACCATGTAGCCTTCGATCACAGAATAATCCTTCTTCGTCGCTGCTGTCTGCTCCGGCGCATCATCCAGCAGGCCCGCCGCGTCAAAGTAGATTCGTTCCAGATACTCATACTTGG
>JAZOAD010000138.1:0-3807 GCA_045595225.1 Faecousia sp. | reverse complement strand
TTCTCTTTTAGGCGGATTCCGTTTGCAGGCCGCAAGCTTTTCCGGCTGTTCTTGCGGGATTCCCCTCATTCAGTATATCGAATCGTCTGCGCATTTTGTTGCAGGATTCTTCTGTTTTTTTACAAAAATACGGCGGGAATAAGCTCCCGCCGTATTTTTGCGCTTTTAAATTGGGGTGAATACAAACTTTTGGATCAAACCGTCGCAGGTGGCATGGACTGTCACCGTGCCGTTGGGGCCTACTTCCGTGGCCACATCCACCGCCTTGCCCTTCAAAAACGAACGCACATAGCTCTCCGGGTCGTGGGTTTCCACCTCGTCGAAAAAGATGTCCCGCATCTGATTGTTGGGGCACAGATTTTTGATCTCCCGGACCATTTCGTATTCCATACAAAGCTCCTCCTTATTCGCTGCTTCTCCAAAGCCTCTCCCTCTGGGAGAGGTGGCTGCCCGAACGGGCTGACGGAGAGGGCTTTAACAACTGCGTTCTCTAGTGATTCGGTCAATATCCTCGCACACTGCTTGAAAGCGAACATTGATATCCGCATTGGAATAACGGACGACCGTAAGGCCAAGGCTTTCCAGATATGCAGTACGCATGTGATCCTTCTCCCGCTCCTGATCTTCATAGTGCTGGGAGCCATCTACCTCGATCACCAATTTTGCACCGGCGCAGTAGAAATCCACGATGTATTGCCCGATGATCCGTTGCTTATAAACCTTCACCGGATAATATCTTAAGAAGTCATACCAAAGATGGCGCTCCTGAGGTGTCATATTCCTGCGCAGCGCTCTGGCAGTTGATAGCTTGGCATTGTTTTTGGGGATTTGCATGATGAAGTAAACCCTCTCAGTCGCCTAACGGCGCCAGCTCTCCCAGAGGGAGAGCCTTTCCTCTCAGTCGCCTAACGGCGCTCCGTTCTTCCTCCGGGGAAATATCAGCGGAACATGCCGTCTTCCAGGATGGGGAACACGGCCTTATCCACCATCTCATCGATCTGCTCGTCCGTCAGGTCCTCGAAGATGGCCCGCAGGCCGAGGAAGTTGGTGATGCCCATGAGCATATAGGCCGTGGACAGCACATCGGCCACCTTCATCTCCTCCTGGGAACGGCTCAGTGCCCGGGCGTAGCTGTCTGCAAAGGATACATAGTAATCCTCAAACATCTGCTTGTCCACCGACAGGCTGCCCCAGATAATATTGTACACACTGGGATTTTCCACTGCGTAACGGATAAAGCACTTGATGCCCTCCCGTTCCATTTCCCGTCTGGTGGCGCAGCCGGCAATGCTTTGCGCCAAATTCTGCCGGATCTCCTGCTTATAGCTTTCCACCAGGTAGCGGTAAATATCCGCCTTGCTGTTGAAATAGATATAAAATGTGCCGACGGCGGTTTTGGCCTCCCGGCAAATATCGGATACGGATACATCGTAAAAGCCGGATTGGGTAAAGAGTGCTTCAGCCGCGTCTACAAGCGCATGGATCTTGGTGGCGCCGATCCGGGTCTTGGGCTGATGCACGCCCTGTACCTCCAGAATTTCGTTGGTTGTCATGCTCTTTCCCTCCTTTTTTTCATATGGATTCATTCTAAGGCATGGGTCAAAAAAAGGCAAGCACAAATTATTACACATGTTTTTATGCAATATGTACAAATTTTTAATTTCCATTATATATTATATTGACTTTTATGCTTAATTATGTAATACTGAATTTGAAATATGAACATTATTCATGTTTACGATAAGGAGGACTATTCGATGACTTTCAATGAGCTGCAGATCGGCCAGAAGGCCTCAGTTCAAAAAACCTTTACCGCCGCGGATGTGACCGCATTCGCAGGCATCAGTCTGGATGTGAATCCCATCCACATGAGCGATAAGTACGCCGAGAGCACCGTCTTCGGCAAGCGCATCGTTCAAGGCATCCTCACCTCCGGCCTGATCAGTGCCGTGCTGGCCAACAAGCTGCCCGGACCCGGCACCATCTACCTGGGCCAGGAGCTGCGCTTCACCCGCCCCGTATACCTGGGTGACGACATCACCGCCGAGGTGGAGGTCGTGGAGCTGCGTGAGGACAAGAAGATCGTAAAGCTGAACACCACCTGCTATAACCAGGACGGCAAGGTAGTCATCAGCGGTTTGGCCACCGTCAAATTCGACGCATAACGGAGGAATTATGGCAGAGTTTAGATCCATTCTTTTTGAACAGATGATCCGGGACTTCGCCGAGAACGAAGTCAAGCCCATGGCACAGCTGACCGACGAGGAAGAGCGCTTCCCCATCGAGACGGTGGAGAAGATGGCAAAGCTGGGCCTGTTCGGCATCGTGATCCCCACCCAGTACGGCGGCGCAGGCGCCACCTACCGGGAATACATCTATGCCGTGGAGGAGCTGAGCAAGTACTGCGCCACCACCGGCGTGATCCTGTCCGCACATACCTCTCTGTGCGCGGCACCCATTCTGGAATTCGGCACCGAGGAACAGAAGCAGAAATATCTGCCTGACCTGGCTACGGGCCGGAAGCTGGGCGCTTTCGGTCTGACCGAGCCCAACGCCGGTACCGACGCCAGCAACCAGCAGACCGTGGCCATTGAGAAGGAAGACCACTACCTGCTCAACGGCTCCAAAATCTTCATCACCAACGCCGGCGAGGCGGAGACCTATGTGGTCATCACCGTGACCGGCAAGGGCCCCAAGGGTCCCGAGATGACCGCCTTTATTGTGGAGAAGGCCTTTGAGGGTTTCTCCTTCGGCAAGCACGAGAAGAAGATGGGTATCCGTGGCTCCGCCACCCGTGAGCTGATCTTTGAGAATGTGAAGGTTCCCAAGGAGAACATGCTGGGCAAACGGGGCGAAGGCTTCAAGATCGCCATGAAGACCCTGGACGGCGGCCGTGTGGGCATCGCTGCTCAGGCGCTGGGCATCGCCGAGGGCGCTCTGAACGAGACCGTGGCTTATGTCAAGCAGAGAAAGCAGTTTGGCCGTCCCATCTCCGCATTCCAGAATACCCAGTTCCAGCTGGCGGATATGTCCACAAAGGTGGCCGCTGCCCGGGCACTGGTGTACATCGCAGCCGACGCCAAGCAGGCCAAGTCCCCCACCCTGTCTGTGGCCGCTGCCCAGGCAAAGCTCTTTGCCTCCGAGACCGCTATGGAAGTGACCACCAAGGCTGTCCAGCTCCACGGCGGCTACGGCTACACCCGTGAATACCCGGTAGAGCGCATGATGCGTGACGCCAAGATCACCGAGATCTACGAAGGCACCAGTGAAGTACAGCGCATGGTCATCTCCGGCGCGCTGCTGAAGAAGTGAGGTGTGCAGCATGAAGATTATCGTTTGTATCAAACAGGTCCCCAACACCACCGAGATCAAGATCGATCCCGTGACCAATACCCTGAAGCGTGACGGCGTTCCCTCCATCATCAACCCCGATGATAAGGCCGCTCTGGAAGCCGCCCTGCAGCTGAAGGAGCGCTGCGGCGCCCATGTGCGCGTGCTGACCATGGGTCCCCCCCAAGCGGAAAAGGCGCTGCGTGAGGCTCTGGCCATGGGCGCTGATGAGGCCCACCTGATCACCGACCGTGTATTCGGCGGTTCCGACACCCTGGCCACCTCCACCATCATCGCCGCAGCCGTGAAAAAGCTGGGTGCTGATCTGGTGCTGTGTGGCCGCCAGGCCATCGACGGTGACACCGCGCAGGTCGGTCCTCAGATCGCTGAGCACCTGGATCTGCCCCAGATCACCTACGCCGCCGGCATTTCCTACTGCGAAGAGTGCGGCAAGCTGACCGTCAAGCGTCAGTTCGA
>JAZOAD010000137.1:0-7117 GCA_045595225.1 Faecousia sp. | reverse complement strand
AATGGTTTTAAAATGTTGCCACGCCTTCACGCATACGCCCCCTTTTACCATATTTATTATAGCACAGGAAAATAAAAAAGCAAGAGTGTGGTTAAGGAGGATAAATTGTTGTTTACGGCATTAGCGGTGCAGCCGCCTTGCCTCCCTCGTTTTGAGGGAGGTGTCAGCCCAAAGGGCTGACGGGGGGAGTTTTGTACCGACATTCAGAAACTCCCCCAGTCAAAAATCGGCTCCGAAGCGCCGATTTTTGCCAGCCCCCTCAAAACGAGGGGGCCAAGGGTGCGGCGAATCATCGCAGTGTAAACAACAATTTATCTTTCCGGCCGTTGCAAATTTGTTGGTTTGGGGGTATAATGGTTACACTTTCATATCCGGAGATGATCCTATGTTTCTTTTATGGTTATTGCCCGCCCTGGCAATCATTGTGCTTGGCATCAGCTACCTGTGCTTCCGCATGGCCTTTTTTGTGCCGGATAAGCGCATCATTGGCCCCGATGATTATCCCATTCCCGAGGGCGAAATCTATGAGCCGCACCGGGAGCAGATGGTGGGCTGGATGAAGGAGATCCGCGCTCTGCCCAAGCAGCATTTTTCCATCCGATCCCACGACGGTCTGACCCTTTGGGCAACCTATTACGAATACGCCCCAGGCGCCCCTATGGAAATCATGTTTCATGGCTACCGAGGCAACGCGGAGCGGGATCTGTGCGGCGGCGTGCAGCGCGCCTTTTCCCTGGAGCGGAATGTGCTGATCGTAGACCAGCGAGCCTCCAATCGCAGCGACGGAAGGGTGATCAGTTTCGGTGTCAACGAAAGCAAGGATTGCCTCCGCTGGGTGGATTTCGCCGTCAGCCATTTTGGGCCGCGGCAAAAGATCATCCTGACAGGTATTTCCATGGGCGCCACCACCGTACTCATGGCCGCAGGCAACGAATTGCCCCGGCAGGTGGTGGGTGTGCTGGCTGACTGCGGCTTTTCCACCGCGAAAGAAATGATCGGCTTGACCATCCGGCGGCTCGGACTTCCGGTGAAACTGGCCTATCCCTTTGTGGCGCTGGGCGCCAGAGTTTTTGGCGGGTTTGATATCCATGCCTCTGACGCCATCAGCGCCCTTAGGCGCTGCAAAGTGCCGGTCATTTTTTTCCATGGCGAAACCGACGCTTTTGTTCCCTGCGCCATGAGCCAGGCGCTTTACGATGCCTGCCCCACCCGGAAGCAGCTGGTCACCATCCCGGGCGCAGGCCACGGCCTCAGCTATGTAATCGCCCCGGAGCGGTATTTACAGGCCCTGGGGGACTTCTTCGCTCCCGTTTTGCGGGAATCTTAATCATGATTTTTCAGGTCGGACGCCAATGGTGTCCGACCTTTTTCGCAATGTTTCTGTGACAGGAATTTTTCTCCGCCATTGGCGTATTTTCCTTGACAATATATGGCTGTTTCGTGTATGATTTTCATGTAAGACAAGCTGCGAAACGCAGTCAGAGAGGAAGGATTTTTATGAAGAAATTCCAACGCGCGCTGGCCATCATGCTGATGCTGTGTATGCTCATCGGCATTTTCCCGGCCCAGGTTTTGGCCTCCACCCAAGAGGCTCTGATCAGTGGCCTGACCGCCACGGAGATCCCAGGCCTTTCCCGGCTGGAAAGCACCGATTATCAGGGCGATCCCACCGAGGATTATGCCCCGGATGAAATGGTCGACGTGATCGTCATTATGGAAGAAGACGCTGTTTTGGACCATTTTGACCGGGAAACCCAAGACGGCAACACTGCCGGCCAGGCTGTTTCCGACTTTTTGGCCTCTGAAGAAGCCGCTGCGCTGACCACTCAGCTGCTGCAGGCGCAAAATGTGGTCATTCAGCAGATTTTGTCTGCTGAGCAGATCGGCGAACCGGCAAAGATCCTGACCCAATGGACCGGCGTTGTCAACGGTATGGCCGTTCGGGTACCCTACGCGTTGCTTGCCGCCATCCGACAGATGCCCGGCGTGAAGAGCGCCTATGTCAGCAACACCTTCTCTGCCCCCCAGGGTGAAACAGAAGCAGCCGGCACCGCAGGCTACAGCTACAGCATCGTGGATGTGGGCGCTGCCTGGGAGCAGGGCTACACCGGCGCCGGTATGCTGGTAGCCGTTCTGGATACCGGTCTGGATCTGGAATATGCCGCCTGGTATGACGAAGAACTGGGCGAAAATGTCATTGGCGTCCGCGGTGTTCACGAGGCGTTCTCCGACAACTCTTTCCGCACCGAGGAAGGCCTGAACAATCTGCGCTGGACCAGCGAAAGCCTGGCCGCTTTCCTGGAGGAAAACCAGCTGATCGCCACCACCGGCATTGACGGCAACAAGGTCACTTATGACAATAATGCATTGTACAAAAACCGCAAGGTTCCCTACGCTGCTGACTACTGCGACGGCGATGTGAATGTTCGTCCCATCGACAGCAATCACGGCACCCATGTAGCCGGCACCGTGGCCGGCTATGCCGAAGCGGAAGATGGCACCGTCATTTTCTCCGGCGTGGCACCCGATGCCCAGATTCTGGCCATGAAGGTCTTTGACGACTATGGCGCAGGCGCCGCGGAATACTCCATTTTGAACGCGCTGGAGGACGCCGCTGTGCTGGGCGCCGACGTAATGAACCTGTCCTATGGTTCTACCAGCGGGTTTGCCTTTGAAGATACTCTGGTTTGGGAGGCTTACAACCGGATCAACGCCAGCGGCATTCTGTTTATGACCGCCGCCGGTAACGACGGCCCCTCTTCCGCCAGCAATAACCGGGGCGATTACAACCTGTCCAGCGACCCCGACACCTCCATGATGGGCGCGCCCGCCACCTTTGGCAGCAACCTGGCCGTGGGCTCCGTGGACAATATTGTTACCAACGAGCCTCAGCTGCAATGGTTCGCGCTGGATGGTACTGTTCACAATGTCACCTATGTGGACCCCTTCAGCGTAGCTATAAAACGTACGCTGGGCGCCGGCACTTACAATGTGATCTCCGTTCCCGGCTATGGCACTGTGGCGGATTACCGCGCCGCCGGCTTCAACGACAGCTACTACGGCTACGGTGACAAGGGTGAGATCGGCGTGGCCTTGGTCAAGCGTGGCGGCACCAACGAAAACGGCGAAGCCATGACCTTCGCTGAAAAGATCGCCAACGCTGCCCGTTTCACCTACACAAACTGGGAGTATGATCCCGAAACCGGTAACTATATCCCCGTCACGGAATATTTCATTAAGGCTGTTTTGATTTACGATTCCGACCCAGAAGGCGAAGAACTGATTTACATGAGCATCGAAGATGCCATGATGACCTCCGCTTTCATCAGCGGCAAGGATGGCCATGCTATGGTCGCCGCTGTGGAAAATGCCGCGGCAAAGGGCGCCTACATCACCCTGACTGTGCCGGAATTTGATACCATCGTGGAAAATCCCACCGCCGGACAGATCTCCTCCTTCTCCTCCTGGGGCGCTTCCCCCACGCTGGATCTGAAGCCCGAGATCGTCGCCCCCGGCGGCAGCATCTGGTCCGCCATTTTTGATGACAGCTATAGTTTTGGCCCCGGCAACCACGCCGATTACACCGGCTCCTACGGCATGATCAGCGGCACCTCCATGGCCACGCCCCATATGACCGGCATTACCGCTCTGGTGATGCAGTATCTGATGGAAGCCCACGGCATGACCTCTGAAGAAGCCGCCCAGATTGCGGACAATTTGATGGTCAGTACCGCTACCCCCCTGCTGGATGAAAACGGCGTATTGTACTCCCCCAGAGCCCAGGGCGCAGGCCTTGCCAATGTGGGCGCAGCTCTGGAAGCCCCCGCTTACATTCATGTGGACGGCCTCAATGTAGGCAAGATCGAGCTGCGGGATGACCCCGAGAAGAAGGGCGAATATGTGCTTTCCTTCCAGGTCGTGAACATGAGCGACGCGGAGCTGACCTACAATGTGGATCTGACCGTGCTGGTCCCCGACATCACGGAAGACGAAAACGGCAATGTATTCATGCTCAACAGCGATGTTACGCTGCTGGAAGTTTCCGTCGGCACTGTCACCGTGGAAGCCAATGGCACCGCCACCTTCACCACTACCCTGACCCTCTCCGCTGAGCAGAAGACCCAGCTTGACAACCAATTCCCCAACGGCACCTATGTGGAAGGCTTCATCTCCCTGACCAATGAAGAAAATCCCCAGATCGGTCTCCCCTTCCTGGGCTTCTACGGCGACTGGACCGCAGCCCCCATTTTTGATGAAAACACCTGGATGACCGAAACCGAGGAAGGCCAGCCCTTCTGGGAACTGGATTCCACCTGGGGCGTTTCCATTTTGGGCTACTTCGACGGCTACGCGTTCCGCAATCTGGGCCAGAACCCCTTCGACCCCGTATCCGGCACCGAGCAGTGGGAGTACCACGAGGAGAATATCACCATTGCTCCCTACGGCATTTTCCTCAGTGTCAATGACATTGAGCTTTATCAGCTGAGAAACGCCAAGCTGGTAGTTGTAGAAGTGCATGACGCCGAGACCGGCGCGCTGTACTACCGGGATTTCACTACCTACCAATACAAGAGCTACTACAACTATAATATCGGCGCTGCCATGCCCTGGTCGCTGCAGTATTTCACCGACACTTATTGGGACGGCACCGACCTGGAGGGCAATGTGCTGCCCAGCGGCACTGAGTGCGTTTACACCATCACCGCCTACGCTGACGGCGAATATCCCATGATCACCGACGAAGCCACCGGCATGGAATACACCGACTTCCAGGCGGTTGTGGAAGGCGCCGCGACCCCCACCTATAACGGTCACGAAATGGATATGACCGGCGATGTACTGTCTTACAACATGCTGGTGGACACCGTCGCGCCCAAGCTGGTGAACAATACCGTTTCCTTCTACGAAGAAGACGGCCGTGTGTACGTCACCGGCACCTTCAAAGACGATGGTTCCATCGCCTCCGTGGAAATCATCCCCCACGTCAAGCGCACCAATAACAACAATCCCGATTACTTCGAGTACGGCATGGACGAGGTCAACCCCTTCTTCTCCGAGCTGATCTATGACGCTCGCCTGGGCGAATACACCTTCACCGCCGATGTGACCGAATATGCCCACAAAAATTTAAGTTACGAGGGCGAAGACCAGCTCTACAGCTTCGATTGGACCGGCAATGTGTACATCTTCTGCGGCGACTACGGCGGAAATGACCGCGCCTACGTTCTCAATGTGAACACCGACGAGGGTCTGATTTTGACCAACACCTCTGCCCTGCTGTACGTTGGCAGCAATTTTGAACTGAATGTCATCGACAATACCGGCAGCGGCGCCGAACTGGTCCGTACCTCCTCCAACCCTGAAGTTGCCACCATCGACGAATTCGGCAATGTAAAGGCCATCGCCCCCGGTCAGACCACCATCACCGTCAGCAACGGCACCGAAGAAGCGGTGTGCATCGTGGCCGTCACCGAACGGCCCACAGAAGTCATCGACTTTGACCTGTCCATCGACCATTTCTCCGGATTGAAGCCCGACGGCTCCATCGTTGTCAATGTGGTAAATTTGGAGCCTGCCGATGTGGTCATTACAGAGAACACCTGGCTGGTATACGAGGACAACGAAGAATGGGCCGGCCTGCTGAATGTATCCAAGGACGCCCAGACCGGCCTCTCCGGCCGCATTGCCCTGAATTACACCTACTATGGCGAGGAAGGCGGTTCCGCCGGCGCGGGCCGTCTGGAGGTCACCATAAACGGCGTAACACGCACCATGACCGTGGATTGGGATGAGCTGTACGCCGCCACCGACGAGGACGGCCTGATCTCCGCCGCCTACTACGGCGAGCAGACCATCTATGTGCAGCAGGGTCAGACCTCGGAACTGGTGGCCCAGTACCGGCTGAACACCAACCACAGCGTCATCCCCGTTGAGCTGTACACCCTGGTGGGCTACGAATCCTACGGCAATAACAATCCTACCATAGCCGCGGAAGGTCTGGTGCTTGACGGTCCTACCTTCACCGCCAACGGCAGCGAATGGCGGGGCAAGCTGGTAGCCCTCCCCGGCTACGAACTGCCCGAAACCATCAAAGTCTGCACCCGCTACGGCTACGGCTATGAGGCCGAAATGTACCAGGACAGCTATTATGCCGGCTTCACCTACGATCCCGAAACCGGTGAGATCGTCGTTCAGCAGGCTCCCTACGGCGCAGATAATACTCTGGTCATCCGCGCCGACGGCGTAGCATCCGAAGGCGCTCCCGGCGGCCAGCACAGCGGCATCGAGTATGTCCGCCCCGACGGCCTGTACGGCCCCTTCGATTGGACGCTGACAGACGGCAATGGCGAATTGATGCCTGCTTCCAAGTCCGATTATTACACCGGCATGATTGACTACGCCGCCTTCACCCCCTCCCAGCCCGGCGTCAGCTACATCACCGCCACCAGCAAGGACGGCAGCTACTCCATCACCTTCGCCGTGATTTGCTCCGGTATCCAGGCAGAAACCCTGGATCTGGACACCCACAATGTGGAAATGAATGTCGGTGACAGCTTACCGCTGCATGTAACCATGGATCCCATTCCTACGCTGGAGGCCGATCAGGAACTGGTATTCAAGTCCTTCAATGAAGATGTGGTCACCGTGGACGAGAACGGCGTGATTACCGCCCACAAGTCCGGCTATGCCTACATCCAGATCACCAGCGCAAGCAACTGCGCGGTCATGACCTACTGCATCGTTCATGTCCAGGGCTGCGCTGAACACAGCTTCGGCGAATGTGTGGTCGTTACCCCGGCTACCTGCACTGAGGACGGCACCGGCAAGCATATTTGCACCGTCTGTGGCGAGGAAGAGCCTTGCTCCATCCCCGCCACCGGCCACAGCTATGTGGATGGCGCGTGCCAGTACTGTGGCGAGGCGGATGCCAGCAACCCGCCCACCGGCGATCTTCTGCTTGGCAAGCTGCTGACGGTCGTGGTCTTTACCGGCCCCATCGCCCTGGTATGCCTAAAGAAAAAGGAAGAACAGGAATAAACCCCACAAAACCAAGACTGCCGGCGCGCGCGCGCCGGCAGTCTTGGTTTTGTGGGGTTTATTCCTGTTCTTCCTTTTT
>JAZOAD010000136.1:0-3500 GCA_045595225.1 Faecousia sp. | reverse complement strand
CCCTGCTGGCGCATCAACGCCGCCACTTCATTGGTAATGGCCTCATGGTCGCCCCGGGTGGCCAGCGTTTCTTCAATATCGGCAATGTCGCTGACCTCTGTAATGGTTGCGATCAGCAGGCAGTTTTTGTAGCGCAAACATTTTCCCCGGCACGCCTCCACTTCGCCCACAGCAGGCGGACAGGCCCAGCTTTTGCCATACATGGGGCACTCCTGCTTGCAGATAAAGCGGACCCGCTGGGTAAAATCCAGCTCTACGGGATCCAAAAAGCCGTAGCTGAAAAGCGGAAATTCCGACAGTTGGCTTTCTAACAATTCTTTATTCAGCATTCCAATTCCTCCAGAATTCTTCGGCAGCCTTCCAAAATATCTTCCCAGGTTTGGGCAAAATCCCCGGTGTACCAGGGGTCTGCCACATCTCTGGGCAGCAGCGGGCGGCATTTCGCGGCGGCATCGCCAAATAGGCGGCGCAGGAAGCGCGCATTGCTTTCGTCCATGTAATAAATCCAATCAAAATCCGAAAGTTCCTGCCGGGTGATCTGGTGGGCGGCGTGGCCGTCGCAGCGGATGCCATGCTTCATCAGCTCCCGGCGGGCTGGCGGATAGACCGGATTGCCGATCTCCTCCCGGCTGACAGCCGCGGAAGCGATTTGAAATTCCTTTTCGCGCCCAGCGCGGGACACCAGATCTTTCATGACGAATTCCGCCATGGGCGACCGGCAAATATTTCCATGGCATACGAATAATATTTTAATCATTGCTCAAAACTCCAAACTATGCGAATTTATACCAACTTATGCCGAGTTTACTATAAAACATCAAACTTTTCAAGTAGCATGCTTTTTCTGTTTTGTAGCATATCTCGGCAATTTGTATCATTATAGGACCTCCAGCTCGATGGCTTCCATGATCGCATCGCCCTTTGGAAATACCGTAATATATTCTTGCAATTTTTGGATATCCAAACTGTGTATGCTGCGGCGATAACTTTCAATTATTTCTTTGTAGTAATCGAACGGTTGCTTCTTTGCAGAGCGCATCAACTCAATCAGCATGCGCTCCCGGTCATAGACCCGAATGGTTGTTCCTTGGTATGCTATTTCAGATATTCCAATGGGAAATTTATCTGCAGAATAGAATATCTGCTTGATTTGTTGATTCGGAATTTTATGCGTATCACGGACGGAAGCAAGATAATACTTATTGGGAATAACATCCGTAAGCCCGTGATAATAAAAGGCACTATTTAGCGTAAACACAGTTTGAGGGTATTGGTACATAATGATCTCAATCTCTGAAACCCTGGGAGTATCAGAATAAACGCCATCTGCAACTTTGTAAAGTGTGCCAACTTGGAGTGCTTTGTTAATTTGATAATAATTTCCGTATTTCTCTTTGCATTCTTTGGATGAAAACAGCACATTTATACCCCCTCGTTGTGTTTTAGCAAACCTCCACAACAAATATACTTTTGTGGAGGTTTGGTAAAATTATAATGTTTTTCGTGCGGCATGTCAAGCATTATTTCCTTGGTAGGCCCGCGATATAACAGGCCGATGGGATCTTGTGCAAGATCTCCTTCCGGGTGTTTCAATGTGTTTATACCAAGATATGCCGCTTTCGCCAAGGAATTTGAAACATTCCCTCCACCCCGCCATCATATCCCGATGGCATACGATGGTATAGGTTGGCATATCGTTTCTGTCAAAAGTTGTAAACCTGAAAATCTATTCAATTTTACTACTTGATAATTTTTACGATTTATCGGGTTTTCCCTGTGTTTTTACACTTTGGTGTTCAGTTTCCGCAAATGGGCGTGTATGCCAATTTTCAAAAATCAACTCACATCTGTCATCTTTTCGCGCCACTTATTTCTATCGAGTCAAAAGCAAAGCGCCCTCCGAAGGGCGACACCGAATAAGGATGTCGCCCAATGGGGGCGCTTTGGCAAAAGGTTCGGATCTGCATGTTCCGGGATGCGCCGTTTTTATCAATCGGCGTTGGGCTTTTCGTAATAAATGATAATCGTTACGGTGCCGCTTTCGCCATAGCCCAGGCCCAGGTCGCCAAAGCCGTAGCCAACGGTGATATAGATCGTGCCGTTGGTGCCGCACCACTGCTGTATGGCAGACAGCATCTGCTCTTCGGTCATACCGCTGTCAAAGAAATCATCGAACTTAAAGCCGTTTTGCTTCAGCAGCTCGATGTAGGCCAGCATTTCTTCCCAGGTTGTTCCGTAAATTGCTACAGAGTCCTCCCTGGGATCGGTTCCCTTGCCGCCCTGGTAAACCGGCAGACCCGCAGGCCACTGGGGCGTGGGCTCCTCGGGCACGGAGCCCTCATAGGTAAGGCTAATGGTAGTGCTGCCGGAATTGAAGAATACCGACACCATGTAACCACCGGCGTTATACGCAGAGAAGGAATAGATGACATACCCCATTACTTCCTGGTTCTGCTCCTCTACATTCAGGGTATAGCCGACATCCCGCAGGGTCTGCGCGAAGGCCCGAACCTGTTCAACAGTTGCGGTGTAAGATTTAAAAGCAAGGTAATTGTCCATGGCGCCGACAGTTTCATGTTCAAAGGGAATGGCTGGGAAATTGGCGCCCGAGGGCTGATCCGGATCATCCAAATCGCCGGGATCCTCCGGCTGCTCCGCGACGCCAATGGTCAGCGCGGAAATTTCCGCTGTATACATCAGCTCCACCCGGTAGCCGTCGGCACTGCAAGCCGAGAAGGAATAAAATGCCATTCCCATGGCCTCTTGCTCCTCGACCTCTTCATCCAGGGCAAAACCGGCGCCGCGCAGCTTGTCAGCATAGGCCTTGATTTGCTCAAGGGTGGCGCCGGCGAAGCTGACGACAAACTCTCCATCTTCCTCGCCCGCATACTGGACATTCATGTCGGGCTTGGGCACCAGTTTGGTAAATTCGTTATCCGGCCAGGAGCCGCCCATCTGGCCTTCGCCGCCTTCGCTGTCTTTGTAGGTCCAGGTGCCGTCCGGGTGCTGGATCGTCACGAAGCCATCCGGGGACACCACGGTCATGGTGCCGTCGGCATCAAAGGTAACGGTGCAGCCCTCTCTGGCGGCATCGGCAATGATCTGCTGCTTTGCAGCTTCATCCAGATTGCCGAAGATAATATCCGTAGGCAGAGAGCCGTTCATGATGTCCGCAAAGCTGGGATTTTCGTTGGCGGCAGGGGTAGAGCTGCCGGCGGGCGGTGTACTCTGGGTAGTGCCGGGATTGCGGTTCAGCGGATCATCCTCGCCGCCCTGCGTGGTAGGGTTATCCTTTTCGCAGGCCGCCAGGGCAAAAACCATGACAAGGGCCAGCAAAAGGCTCAAAAGCTTTTTCATACTCTGTACCTCCGTTTGCTATTTTCTGTCGCTGAGGGGTTTGGTAATGTCGATGACCAGCTTGGCTTCCGTGTAGGACAGCCACAGCTCGAAATTGAGAATATCGCCGTAGTCGGTGATATTTGTTTCCCCCTCGTGCTGTG
>JAZOAD010000135.1:0-13281 GCA_045595225.1 Faecousia sp. | reverse complement strand
ACTTCTTCCACATCGCAAGCGGGCAGATACTGCTGGCCACGACCGGGAATGCTTCTTTCAAATACAAGCTTCATTATGCGCACACCTCCTTCACAATAGCGACAGCTCTGTCGAGGTCAGCCTTGGTGACCTTCTCAGTGGCGCACCACAGCACGCCTTCTTCGATCTGCAGACCGCCCAGAATATCGGCGTTCTCCAGAGCCTTCAGAACTTCGTCTGCCTTGGGCATAACGGTAACAAATTCATGGAAGTAATCGCCGGTGAAAGCCAGGGAAACACCGGGGATCTTGCACAGTTCATTAGCCAGGTAGTGAGCCTTAGCCATGGACTGCTTGGCGGCCTGAGCCATGCCCACAGGGCCCATAGCGGACACATAGACACCGGCGGTCAGAGCGCACAGAGCCTGGTTGGAGCAGATATTGGAGCTGGCCTTCTCACGACGGATGTGCTGCTCACGGGCCTGCAGAGCCAGGCAGAAAGCGCGGCGGCCTTCGGTATCAACGGTTTCACCGACGATACGGCCGGGCAGCTTACGCATATGCTTGTTGGTAGTAGCCATGAAGCCCAGGAAGGGGCCGCCGAAGCTGAGCGGCATGCCCAGAGGCTGGGCTTCGCCGACAGCAACGTCAGCGCCGCAGGCAGCGGGGGTCTTCATGATGGCCAGAGCGATGGGGTTGCAGCCCATGACATACATAGCGCCGGCCTCATGCACAATACGGCCGATCTCCTCAGCCTCTTCGAACTGGCCGAAGAAGTTGGGCTGCTGCACATAGAAGGAAGCGGTATCAGCGGCCAACATTTCCTTCAGAGCAGCCAGGTCGGTCTTGCCGTCCTTAGCGGGAACGATCTTCATCTCGTCACCGGTGCCATAGCAGTAGGTGCGGATGGTATTGATCACTTCGGGGTTGGTGGTGGCGGAAACCAGAGTGACCTTACGCTTGCGGTCGCGGCACATAGCAGCAGCCTCAGCGGCAGCGGTAGCGCCGTCGTAAACGGAAGCGTTGGAAACGTCCATGCCGGTCAGCTCGCAGATGATGGACTGATACTCGAAAATAGACTGCAGGATGCCCTGGCTCATTTCAGCCTGGTAGGGGGTATAAGCGGTGAGGAACTCTTCCTTGGCGGGAACGTACTTTACGATAGAGGGAATGTAGTGGTCATAGGCACCGGCGCCACGCAGGACAACGGGGAACACATGGTTCTTAGCTGCCATAGCGGCAACAGCGCGACCAACTTCCATCTCGCTCATACCTTCAGGAATGTTCAGGTCGCCATCTTCCAGGAGCATTTCCTGGGGGACGTCCTTGTACAGATCCTTAAAGTCGTTCAGGCCAATGGCCTTGAGCATTTCAAGCCGCTCTTCCCGGGTAGAAGGGATGTAGCTGGCCATCGATTAGCCCTCCTCAGCGCAGAAAGCTTCGTAAGCGGCAGCGTCCATCAGCTCTTCGGTCTCGGTGATCTTCTCAACCTTGATGATCCAGGAGCCGTAGGGATCGGAGTTCAGGTTCTCGGGAGAGACAGACAGTTCTTCGTTGACTTCCAGAACAACGCCGGTAACGGGAGAGTTGACATCGGAAACAGCCTTGACGGACTCAACATCGCCGAAGCTCTCGCCAGCGGTGACTTCGTCGCCAACTTCGGGCAGGTTGATGAAAACAACGTCGCCCAGAGCGTCCTGAGCAAAGTCGGAAATGCCGATGACAGCGATGTCGCCTTCCATCTTGATCCACTCGTGGTCCTTGGTATACTTCAGTTCAGCGGGGAAATTCATAGTAATTACCTCCAAAAAATAAATTATAATTTTATAAATCTATCCGCAGCGCGGGTTGATTACTTATTCAGCACGGCCTTGCCGTAGGGGGGATCGTTCTGGATCATGTGCTTGGAAACCACAACAGCCTTCAGCTTCTTGCCACGGACATCGACGAACACTTCGTCGCCCACCTGGGGATTGCCGCTGACATAAGCAAAGCCGATGGAACGCTTGCCGGTGGTTTCCAGCAGGCGGGTAGCTTCGCCTTCGCCCTCGTAGTCATAGTAAGGAACCATGGTACCGGAGGTCACATAACCAACCTTCTCGTCGCCCTTGTAGATTTCCATGTGAGCGCGGATAACGCCGCGGTCCACCAGAGCGATGGGAACGATCTTATCGGTCAGGTTCGCCTTCTGGTCTTCCAGCTTGGCCTTAGCCATAAACTCGCCCTTCTCTTCCGCGAAGCTGACAGCGAAGCGGGACAGAGGAACGGAGAAGATCATGATTTCCTTGCCATCGGGCAGCTCGCCCATTTCATGGCCGTACAGGGGCAGGCCGGCTTCCAGACGCAGGGTATCGCGGGCGCCCAGAGCGATGGGCTTGGCGCCCAGCTCCAGCAGGCGGTTCCACAGCCACATTGCCTCAGCGCTCTCGATGAACAGCTCATAGCCGATGGGCTCGCCGGTGTAACCGGTACGGGACAGCCAAACCTTGCGGCCTTCCATCATGGCAAAGCCCAGGTCATTCTTCTTGGGGCCAACGGGAACGGGGCCGCCGATCAGAACGCTCAGGATCTTGTCGGTCTCGGGACCCTGGACAGCGATGGAAGCGCACTTGTCGGTCATGTTGGTGACGGTGCAGTTGAACTTGGGCAGGATGGTGGCAAAATGAGCCAGGTCCTTGTCGGTGTTGGATGCGTTGACAACCAGCATGTAGCGGTCTTCGTCATACATATAGACATAAGCATCATCCACAGCGCCGCCGTTTTCATTGGGGATCATGCAGTACTGGGCGCGGCCGGGCTTCACAGCAGCAACATTGCTGGACAGCACATACTGCAGGAAAGCCAGACGGTCGGGGCCTTCGATCAGCAGACGGCCCATGTGGGACACGTCGAAGATACCGCAGCCACTACGGGTGGTCAGGTGCTCGGTAACGATACCAGCGGGATACTGGATGGGCATTTCCCAGCCGCCGAAGTCGACCATGGTGCCGCCGGCAGCCAGGTGTGCTTCATACAGCTGTGTACGCTTGAGTTCGCTCATTGGTATATTCCTCCTAAATTTAAGTAATTATGTAGTTAAATTCCGGCCTTTTCCAGAATAACAGGGACATTCTTTTCTGCGCCGATGGCCATGATGTGGACGCCGGGGCAAATGCCCTGATCCTTGATCTGGGCGATCAGCTCTGCAGCCATTTCGATGCCCAACTTCATAGGCAGGCCCTTAACGCCGGTAGCCTTGCCTTCATCGGCAGCAGCCTGCAGACGATCGATCATATCCTGGGGCACATCAATGCCGGGCACATTCTGGTTCATGAACTTTGCCATACCGGCAGCCTTCAGAGGAATGATACCGGCCATGATCGGCACATCGATGTTGGCCTTGTCCACAGCATCCATGAAACGCTTCAGCGCTTCCAGGTCGAAAATGCCCTGGGTCTGGATGTAGCGGGCGCCGGCCTCCACCTTCTGGCGCAGCTTATTGATCTGCAGGATCTGGGGCTCATACACGGGGGTCACTGCAGCGCCCTTGAAGAAGCTGGGGGTGCTGGCCAGGGCGTTGCCGCCGCAGTCCAGGCCGGTGGCTTCCATTTCGGACAGCATGTTCAAAATACCCACGGAGTCCAGATCGTAAACAGGCTTGGCGTTCTTGCAATCACCAACCACGGGATGGTCGCCAGTCAGAGCCAGCATGGTGTCGATACCAAAGGAATAAGCAGACAGCATATCGCCCATAATGGCCATACGGTTACGGTCGCGGCCGGTAACCTGCACGATGGGATCCAGGCCGGCCAGCTTCAGCTGGATGCACAGGCCCAGAGAGGAAGCCTTCAGGCAGGCAGACTGCATATCGGTAACATTGATACCGTGGACCTTGCCCTTCAGCAGCTGGGCAACTTCCAGAGGCTCGGTGAAATCACAACCCTTAGGGGGCGCCATTTCCGCAGTAATGGCAAACTTGCCTTCCTGCAGTACATTCTTCAGCAAACTCATATCTTACTTCCCCCTCAGATTGATGTGTCTGGGGTATGCCACATCGGCATAGCCCTTGTCCTTACGGGTGGCGAACAGCTTGTCCTCCTGGCCCGTTGCTACCATACGGTTGTAGATGGCGATCCAAGCGCATTCGTTCTCGGGGTTGACCTCGCACTTGCCATTCTTCTGGCCGCCGCAGGGGCCGTTGACCAGGCTCTTGGCGCACTTGGTGATGGGGCAGATACCGGCGGTAGCGCCCAGGACGCAGTCGCCGCACATCTTGCAGTACTCATTAAAGATGCCAACGCGCTCCACCTGACCCAGGAACATGGTGTTGTTGGAGGGGTAGATGGGCAGCATCACATTGTCCGCCACGGTCTGCACGCCGTCGCCACAGGCCATGCCAACAATGGCTTCGGCGCCGGAGTCCTTAATGACCTTGGTGTCCTTCTTTACCAGCAGCTTGTGGCAGCACTCATCCGGCAGGACGGTGGCGACCACTTCGAAGCCGCGCTCTTCCAGGAAGGCCTTCATTTCCTGGACTTCCTTTTCGCCGCCGGTCTGGCAGGCAGCGGCACAGTTGGCGCAGCCAACAATGGCCACTTTTTTGACGCCCGCAAGCATAGCCAGCAGCTCGTCAATGGGCTTTTTCTGGGTAATAATCATAGATAAAATCTCCTTTTTTGCTTTTCTGAAAAGCGTAGATTTTCCCTTGTCTTCCGCATGCTAGAATAGCACAGCATATCACCTAATGTCAAGGATTATTTCATTTGCTATCACCAAAAGAAGCCGCCATTCATCCATGCACTTCGTGATTTTGCACAAAGACCGCAAAACGAAAAAATCCGGGAGAACAACGCTCTCCCGGATATATTTCATATTGCTGATATTACATCATGCACAGCAGCACGGTCAGCACCAGCCACGCCAGAGCGACCCACTTGGTAGCGGATGCCATGATCTTGTCCAGGCTATTGGTCTTACCCTGGCCCATGTAGGACTGGTTGTTGCCGGAAATGGCGCCCAGGCCGGCTTCCTTACCGGACTGCAGCACGATGGCAACGATCAAAGCAACGCTGGCAATCACTTCCAGAATGGTCAGAATGATCTTTACGACTTCCATTTACTTAACCTCCCTCCGCCTTTGTGCGGCAGCCGCACATAGCGGCAGCGTTCTGCGTATGGGGTTCCAAACACAGAACCGCCAAAATAGCTTGGCTATTATAACACAGCAAGTTTTATTTTGCAAGTCCTTTTTCTGACTTTTTTGAATTATTTTGTCACCCAATTACCGGTGGCCAGACAATTCAGGTAGCTTTCGATGAAGGGGTCCAGCGCGCCGTCCATCACGCCGTTTACATTGGAGGTTTCGCAGCCGGTGCGGGTATCCTTGACCAGGGTGTAGGGCATGAACACATAGTTGCGGATCTGGCTGCCCCACTCGATCTTCTGCTGCACGCCCTTAATGTCGGCAATGTTGGCCAGGTGTTCACGCTCACGGATCTCCACCAGCTTGCTGCGCAGCATCTTCAGACAGGTTTCCTTATTCTGGAACTGGCTGCGCTCGGTCTGGCAGGAAACCACGATGCCGGACTTATGGATCAAACGGACCGCGGATGAGGTCTTGTTGACCTTCTGACCGCCGGCGCCGGAGGAGCGGTAGACCTGCATTTCATAATCTTCGGGCTTGATCTCGAAATCCTCAGAGTCGTCTTCAATTTCGGGAATGACTTCAATGGCAGAGAAAGAGGTCTGGCGGCGGGCATTGGCATCAAAGGGAGAAACACGGACCAGGCGGTGCACGCCGTTTTCACCCTTCAGGAAGCCGTAGGCGTTCTCGCCGCTGACCATTATGGAAGCAGACTTGAGGCCGGCTTCGTCGCCTTCCTGATAGTCCAAAATCTGATAATCAAAGCCGTGACGCTCCGCCCAGCGGGTGTACATACGGTAGAGCATCTGGCACCAGTCCTGGGCCTCGGTGCCGCCGGCGCCGGCCTGGAAGCTCATCATGGCATTGTTGCCGTCATACTTGCCGGTGAGCAGGGTCTGCAGACGGCAGGACTCCATATCGGCGGTCAGCTTGGCAAAGCCATCCTTCAGCTCATCCAGCATAGAATCGTCATCCAGCTCCGCTGCCATTTCGCAAATGGTCATCAGATCATCCCACAGGGAACACATTTTCTCATAGTTTTCGATCTTCAGCTCGGTCTGCTTGGCCTTCATGACGATCTTCTGACTCTTGTCGGGATCATCCCAAAAACCAGGAGCCTCCTGCATAGCAGCATAACGCTCCCGTTCATTTTTCAGGCCTTCCAGGTTGATGGACAAAGCCAGGCCATCCAGGGCAGGCTTGCAATCGTTTAATTTCTGCTTATAGCTGTCAAATTCAATATTCATAGCCATACTTCTCCATTTTTTATCAATTCGATTTATTATATACGAAAAAACGCAGTCTGTAAAGAGGATTTTGAAATTTTCCCCGGCGAACGATTGACAGAAGCCACTTTTTTGGTTAGAATAGGGTGGCGTATGCGCCAGTAGCTCAGCTGGATAGAGCATCCGCCTCCTAAGCGGAAGGTCGGGGGTTCGAATCCCTTCTGGCGTGCCAAAAAAATAAAAGGAGGCATTGCCTCCTTTTATTTTTTCAAAGAAGGGGTTCGAACATCATATGCAACAGTCCGGTGGACTGTTGCTCACGAGGGCTCGACCGAGTGATATTTGCTACGCAAGTTTTTTGGTGAATAAAATATCACTTCTGCATTAGCGGAAGGTTATTTTTCTTGTCATTAACACTGACGACGTTTCGGTAGAAATAATCATAGAATTTTGCTATAATTTATCTATTCATTACTGTTGTCTAACCTACAAAACAGAGGAAATGTCGGAAATCTCGTTTTGTGTCCTGTTATTTTTGATCATAAATTCAGTATACTGAATGTGAAAACAGGCCAACACCAAGGAGGAATCAAAATGGATGCTATAAAGTTCGGCTTACTTTTGAAGGCGCTTCGTAAGGAACACGGATTAACCCAGGAACAGCTCGCAGAAAAACTGGGGGTTACAAATCGCACCGTTTCACGGTGGGAAACCGGAACGAATGTCCCGGATCTCGATATTTTGATCGACCTGTCGGAGTTCTATCAGATAGATGTGAAGGAACTGCTGAATGGAGAAAGGAAAACGGCAGAACTTAAAATGGAAGATACGCAGCTCATACGGCAAGTTGCCGAATATAGCGAAATAAAGGAAGCGAATCTAATGCGCAGGGTCTTCTCTACTGTGGTAGCCGGAGTTGTTGCGGCAGGAAGTTTGTTTTATACAACATGGCGATTCTTTCAGGATGTAACAAGCAGCGGGATTGTCCTTCCATCTCTGGTTATCACATATTTAATTTATCACATTATCATGCAGTCTTTCCGGGCAACCAGGAGCGCTGTTGGTTATAGGCTTACAATGACCGGTGGGTTTTTAGCGATGATCCTCAGCAACATCCTAATTTTATGTTTGTTTTTTGGCAAAGGTTCTTATCATAATTATGGATTGGCGGGATTCTATTATATTTTAGCAATCGAAATCGTAACATTTGTCACAGCTGGCATTTTCTCGCTGGTCCTTATCAAGCGGCAATCGCATAAAGCGTAGAAAATAACAAGGGGGTGGCCCCAATGTTATGCTGAGCTGCAAGTATCCGCATATTAAGCGCAAAAACCTTTCTTTACAAAATACACCTTGTTGCATTTCGTATTCAAATCCCTGCGCATCTATACTTTATTAACAAAACCCATCCGGATGGATGGGTTTTGTTTATGGCGGAGCAGCAGGGATTTGTTCAATCATAGTGTCGCCGGGCCCCTACCCGGCGAGCAACAGTCCCCCGGACTGTTGCATTTCATGTTCAAATCCCTGCGCATCTATACTTTATTAACAAAACCCATCCGGATGGATGGGTTTTGTTTATGGCGGAGCAGCAGGGATTTGAACCCTGGCAACACTTCCATGTCCTACGAGATTTCGAGTCACGCCTCTTCGACCACTTGAGTACTGCTCCATAACTTGCGTATTATATCAGCCATCGTTCAAAAAATCAAGGCTTCTTTTTGGCGATTTCCATCACATCGCCCATTTTTTCCATGATCTTATTGTAGTTTTCCCGGCGGTGAGGCTTCAGGCACTTGGAGCAATCCTTGATACCGTTTTCCAGGTATGTAAAGCTGCCGCCGCAGTTATCGCCCAGGCAGTACAGCGGGCAGTAGCAGAACAGGCAGCTGAATGTTTCCGGATCAGCGCCCTGGTGGCAGGGAAAATACTCGCATTCTTTATTTTGAAAAAAGTCATAATTTGCCATGTTTGTTCCTCCTCACACTTCCGTCCAGGGGTACTCCCGGGGCGGTTCCAACGTAAATTCCATCTTCTCCCCTGTTTTGGGATGGCAAAAAGCCAATCGGTAAGACCACAGGGCAATCTCACAGGGATCATTTAACTGGCTGTACTTCCGCTCCCCTACCAAGGGCATTCCCCGGGAGGCAAACTGCACCCGGATCTGATGAGTGCGGCCGGTTTCCAATTTGATCCGCACCCGGCTCAGGCCGTTTTGATGGTTCAGAAGCCGATACCCCAGCGCCGCAGGCTGGATATCCTTACCGGGCTCAGATGCCACAAAAGTCATTTTCCGGGCCTTGTCCCGGCCCAGCAGATCGCATAATCTGCCGGATTCCTCCGTCGGTCTTCCATGCGCCACAGCCAGATATTCCTTTTCAAAACCGTCCTCCCGGATCTGTCGGGACAGTTCCGACGCGGCAGCGGCAGACCTTGCCACCACCATCAGCCCGGCAACCACCCGGTCCAGTCGGTGAACAGTACGAAAATCCTGCGTTCCCAATTCCTGCCGCAGCAAATCCGGCAAACCGCCGGGCTCATCTGTAGACAGCACCCGGGCAGGCTTTACGCAGACCACAATATCTTCATCGGCATATAGGATCTCCATCAAAATTCCTCCCAGAATTGGCGGAACGCCGTGGGCAGCGCCGCCGTGCTGTCGATCTCTTCCCTGGAAAACCAGGAGAATTTTTCATCTTTTTCCGCCACTTCCAAATAATAACCCCGCATTTTCCACTCAATATGGGTAAAAATGTGGCTTTTCTCCACCTGGCGGTATATTTCCTTCACCGGCAAGCCCAGGGCCTGGATCGCTTGGGGCAGCTCCAGAATCCCCGGCGCCTCCGGGAATTGCCAGAGCCCGGCCAGCAGGCCCTTCTCCGGCCGCTTCACAAGCACATATTCCCCCTCGCAGCGTAAAATAAACACCGTTTTTTCTTCGATCTTGCGATTCTTTTTGGCAGCCTTCACGGGAAGGCTGTCTGCCACGCCGGTTTGATAGCCCCGGCAAAAACCTTTACAGGGACAGTTTTCGCAATCCGGCATCCGATTGGGTCCACAAACCGTAGCGCCCAATTCCATCAGCGCCTGGGTAAAATCCCCGGCATTTTCCGGATAGATAGCCTCCAGTTCTTGCCGCACCCGTTTTTTGAAAGCCGGCTGGTCGATGGGCGTAGCATCCGCCAACAGTCTGGAAACCACCCGCAGCACATTTCCATCCACCGCCGCGGTTTTCTGACCGAAGGCAATGGAGCAGATCGCGCCCGCGGTGTACTCTCCGACACCCGGCAACGCCAAGACCGCCTCGTATTCCCTGGGGAACACGCCATCATGGATCTCCGCAATCGCCTGGGCAGCCTTTTTGAGATTCCGCACCCGGCTGTAATAGCCCAAGCCCTCCCAAAGCTTCAAAAGCTTCTCGTCATCCGCCTGGGCAAGAGCCTCAATATTGGGCAGCGCCGCTAAAAACCGGGCGTAATAGCCCTTTACAGCCTCTACGCGGGTTTGCTGCAGCATAATTTCCGACAGCCAGATATGGTAAGGCTCCCGAGTCTGCCGCCAGGGCAGTTCCCGCTTATTCTCGCTGTACCAGGGCAGCAGCGCCGCCGGCAGTAATTGCAATGCAGTTTCCATGGGGTTCACCTCATTTTTATTGTACATCCACTGTCAAGGTTTTGACAAACCCCATTTTCTTTGCTACAATAAGCCCATCTATCCCCCAGGAGTTTGCCCTATGAAACATTACCGCTTGCTTTTGACAGCGTTCGTCGCTATAGTTGTGCTTTTTGCCGTCCTTCCCCTGCCCTCCGCAGAGGCTGCCGCGGGAACCGCCAAAGACCTTGGCGGCAGCACCGCCATATCCGGCGCAGGCTATTCGGATTTCTCCTTCCTGCTGGACGGAATTACCGGCACATACAAAACCTCTTCCGGCGACACCGTCATACATCTGGAAAATTCCGAAGGTATGGGCGCGCTGTATCTTTTGTTTAACCTGGAATACGGCAGCTACACCGTTACCGATAACGCCACCGGCCAAGCCGTCACCGCCGGCGAATATGGCTTTCTTCACGAATATGTGGATTTGGCAGCCCAATTTGGTTACTGCCCCACTTCCCTGACGCTTTCCTTTGAACGCGGCGCTGTAAAGCTCAGCGAGATCTATGTTTTCTCCGAGGGCACGCCCCAGGAATTCGTGCAGATTTGGGAGCCTTCCCTGGATGGCGGCGCGGACCTGATGCTGCTGGCCACCCACGGCGATGACGATCAGCTGTTTTTTGCCGGACTGCTGCCCTTGTACGCCGGCCAGCTGGACTGCCGGGTGCAGGTGGTCTATCTAACGGATCACCGCAATCTGACCAACGCCCGGACCCACGAAATGCTCAACGGCCTGTGGGCCGTAGGTGTAGAGGCCTACCCGGTATTCGGCGACTTCGACGATTTTCGCATTGACTCCCTCTCCGGCACATACGCGGAATATGCCCGGTTGGGTCACAGCCAGGAGGAATTGCTGGATTTTGTGGTCAGTAATATCCGCCGCTTCCGGCCACAGGTCATCGTCGGCCATGACATCAACGGCGAATACGGCCACGGCATGCACATGGTCTATACAGACCTGCTGATCCAGGCCCTGGAGCTGACCGACGACCCCACCGCGTATCCCTTCTCCGCCGATGCTTACGGCATCTGGGATGTACCGAAGACCTACCTGCATCTATACAACGAAAATCAAATCATTATCGATTACGATCAGCCTTTGGATTATTTTGACGGTTTGACCGCCTTCCAGGCCACCCAAAAACTGGGCTATCCCTGCCATAAATCCCAGCAATACACCTGGTTCACCCGCTGGATCAACGGAAATAACGGCGAGATCACCAAAGCCACCCAAATCGGCACCTACAACCCCTGCCACTTTGGTCTCTACCGCAGCACTGTGGGCGAAGACATTGCCAAAAATGATTTTCTGGAAAATATTACCACCTACGCCCAGCAGGAGCAGATGGATCGGGAGGCGGCCGACGCTGTGGCTCAGCTGATCGACGGACTGGGACAAATCACCCTGGACTCTGCCGATGCAATTTCCGAAGCCCGGAGCGCCTATGAAGCGCTGACCGAAACGCAAAAGGCGCTGGTGACCAACATAAGCACCCTGACCGCCGCCGAGGAAACCTTTGATGCTTTGCTGCAAGCCAAGGAAGAACAGGAAGCCGCGGATCAAGCCGCCGCGGACGCTGTAATGGCTTTGATCGGACAAATTACTTTCACGCTGGAAGATAATGCTTCCCTCACCCATGCCCGGCTTGCCTACGGTCAACTGAGCCAGGCGCAGCAGGCCCTGGTCACCAACTATGATGCCCTGGTTGCGGCAGAGCAACAGTACGAAGCTTTGGCGCGGCAAGAGCAGGCACGGCTGGAGCAAGAGCGGCTGGAACAGGAACGATTGCAGCAGGAGCTGCAGCTGCAGCGCCAGGAACTGCAAAAACTTTGCATTCTTTTAGGCGTTCTGTTCCTTCTTTTCATCATCGCGCTGCTGCTTCTGCGGCATAAAAACCGGGCGTACCGCAGAAAATAAAAAATTTTCAAAAAAGTGAAAAAAGTACTTGCTTTTTTCTTCCGGTTGTGCTATCATATCCTAGCGCTTGAACGAGCGCATATGCGCCGATAGCTCAGTTGGATAGAGTGACTGACTACGAATCAGTAGGTCGGGGGTTCGAGTCCCTTTCGGCGTACCAATAAAAGACGCAGTGGATGATAGATCCACTGCGTCTTTTATTTATGCATTGGAATAGGGACTCGAAAAAATCAATCGCAATATGCCGGTGGCATATTGCTGCAACCAGTTCAAAAACTGGTTGCTACCTTAATTTTTGCCCGTCTCACGGAAGGGCAAAAATGCAAACGAGTCCCTTTCGGCGTACCAGTAAAAACCCGGATATCTTTAAGATTTCCGGGTTTTTCGTAACTTCTAGGCGTGTTTTCAAAATTGCAAATTCTCATTTGGGAACAATTTGGGAACACAAAAGGGTTTCTAACCTGCATAGAATCTATAGATTTATCGTCCATTCTTAGACAGAATGGACGATTTTTTGATTCCAGTTATACGTTTTCACCTTATACCCGTTTAATAATGCCGCTTAATTAGCTCCTTTTTGGGAATCTGGTGCACTGATCGCAGGCACATCCGCTTTCACCGCTGCTGCAACCTCACCACACAAGGCTACTAACAGCCTCACAATTCTCTGTCTTTTCATTGCCAGTATTCTATGATATAATAGTCTTATTGGGAGGTGATTGCGGTGCGAATTCTGTGTTTCGGAGATTCCAATACTTATGGCTACGATCCCAGAGGTTTCTTCGGTGACCGTTATGGCGCCGAAGATCGTTGGGTTGACCTGCTGGCAAAGAAGACTGGTCACAAATGTATCAATGCTGGTTCCAACGGCAGAGAAATTCCACGCAATCCCTATACATTCCGATTGCTTATCGAACACGCACCTGTGGATGTTTTCCTGGTGATGCTTGGCACCAACGATTTGCTCCAAGGAGCATCCGCAAAAGAAGCCGCCGACAGAATGGAAGCCTTTTTGAATTCACTGCTTCCTCATTGCCAGCAGATCCTGCTGGTTGCACCGCCACCTATGAAGCGTGGTGCCTGGGTTCCCACAGATGAACTCGTGATCGAATCTATCCGTCTCGCAGATGAATACAAGTTGCTGGCAGAGAAGCTGAACATTCCCTTTGTTGACACCCGCGAGTGGAATGTCGAACTCACCTTCGACGGTGTTCACTTCACCGAGGAAGGGCACCATACATTTGCAGAGAATCTAGGAAAGGAACTGCGCCTATGACATTGGAAGAAATTAAGCTGCGGCGGTTGGCCGGGCAACATTTGCTTGCTCCCAACCATACCCAGACCGTAGTGAAAGACCTTTGCGGCGTGCAGGCGCAGTTTCTT
>JAZOAD010000134.1:0-11130 GCA_045595225.1 Faecousia sp. | reverse complement strand
CCAGCTGCTGGATCAGGGACATGGGAACACGGAACATGTTCTCAGTTTCGTTGGAAACAACGGGGAAGCCCAGGCAGATAGCGCCGGCGCCGTAGGAAACGATTTCGTCGGACAGGGGCTTGTAAGCGTTGACGAAAGCCTTCACACGGTCCATGGTGTACTTGGCCAGGGTCTTGAAGTCGCCGGGAGTCACGTTGCCGAAGATCAGAGCGGCACGGACAGCAACGGAAACGACATGGATGACAGACTGCATCTCGAAGCCCAGGGGGCAGACGCGGACATTTTCGCCCAGCTTCATGCCGGCATCAGCGCAGTGACGGATGGATTCGCCGGTCAGGGTGACCAGGATACCCTGGTTCTGATAGGACTTAGCCAGCTCGACGGTCTTAGCGGGATCCTCGTCGCCACCGATGAGAACGGCAACGCCGGGGATGTCGCCGGTAACCAGCGGAACACCCAGGTTACGGACGAAGGCGTCGGTCAGGAAGCCCATTTCAGGCTCAGCGTAGGGCCCAGCGCCATGCAGGTACTTCAGAGCTTCCAGGAACTCTGCGCACAGGGCGGAAGCGATGCCGCTGTCGAAAACGTCCTGCAGACGGGAATTGCGGGTCATGTTGGCCTTGATGGTGGCCATAGCGGCCTTCATCTCGCCCAGGTTGGTGATCTTTACGCCAGTAACGCCGTAGTAGCAGGGCAGAGCGTAAGCAGTATTGGGGAACGCAACAGGCTCAGCCTCGCCGTACTGGGCGATGGCAGCATCAATAGCGGCTACGGTACGCTCGTAGTTGTAGTCGTTACCGCCGAAAACTCTTTCAAAAAGTGTCACGGTATTTCCTCCTAATTAAGATTCATCACGATCTAATATCGCTTTAATTTTCCGGATCTCTGCGATTGCGGTGGGGCTGTAGTCGTAGGGAGACTGGCCGTTGCGGTCAGCGTCCATGACCTCCAGATTGTAGTGGATGATTCCCAGCAGATCCTCTTCGGGAATACTGCTGCGGACGAACTGCTCGTCCTTCTCATCCCGGACCTTGTTGGCGACCACACGCACACGCTTCACGCCCAGATCGTTTGCCAGGCGCTTGACATTGTGGTAGGTCTGCACGGACCGGGCGCCGGGCTCGATGACCACGACGAACTGATCCATGTTGGCGGCGGTGCCGCGACCCAGGTGCTCCAGGCCCGCTTCCATATCCATGATGACCACATCGTTTTTCCGATAGGTAAGCGCGGAGAGGATGGACTTGAGCATCACATGCTCGGGGCAGACACAGCCGCTGCCGCCCACATCCACAGTGCCCATCACCAGCAGCTTCACGCCGTTGATATCCTTGCTGAAGGTGTCGGGAATGTCCGAAACCTGGGGATTCAGCTTGAAGAACTTATTGCTGGCGGTTGCGCCGGTGCGCTCCTCAACCAGAGTGCGCATTTTGGAGATGGGGACGATCTGGTCTACTTCTTCCTGGGTTAGGCCCAAAGCCAGGCCCAGATTGGCATCGGGATCCACGTCGGCGGCCAGCACAGTGCGGCCTTCGTCGGCGTAGAGCCGGGCCAGGGTGGAGGACAGGGTGGTTTTGCCCACGCCGCCCTTACCGGTAATCGCAAGTTTCATTGGAAAAAGACCTCGTAAATAAGTATAAAGTATCAAAAGTACCTGTCATTCCGAGTGAAGCGAAGCGGAATCGAGGAATCTGCGCATTCGGTTTCTGCCATGCAGCCGGTCAGTGCGAAGATCCTTCGGCTCGCCTTTGGCTCGCTCAGGATGACAACACTTTATCAGATACCCAGGGCAGCGCGCTTGGCCTCGATGCAAGCGATCATCTTGTCGCCCAGGGACTCGATGTCGGTGTCGACCACGAACTTGGCCTCGACCCACTCCTTGATGCCGTCCTCGCCCTGCAGCAGGCGGGTGACTTCTTCGGAGCCCTTGGAGTAGGGATCAACGCCCAGGAAGGTTTCGATACCGGTGGCAACAACGTAGTTACCGATGGAAACGGCCTTCTCGGACATCCATTCGGGAGCGCAGCCAACAACGGGAACCTGAGAAATGTTGATGCCCCAATCCTTGGCGATATCGGAAGCCAGGATCATCATACGGGAAATGTCAACACAGGAGCCCATGTGCAGTACGGGAGGAATGCCGGCCAGCTCGCAAACACGCTTCAGACCTGCGCCGCAGTATTCCTTAGCCTGCTCGGGATCCATCAGACCGGCCTTAGCAGCAGCCTGAGCGGAGCAGCCGGTGGTGATAACGATGATATCGTTCTCCAGCATCTTCTTCATCAGACCGATGTGAGCGGTGTCGGGACGGATCTTGGGGTTGTTACAGCCAACCATAGCCACAGCGCCGCGGAGAACGCCGGAGTGGACACACTCGATCAGGGGCTTGGTGGTGCCGAACTCGTCCAGCTGGGAGTTGGCAACGCCATCCAGAACCTTCTTAATGGCCTCGACGGAGTAGCCGACGCGGGCCTTCTGCTTCTGGTTGGGGATGTTGACCAGTTCCTGGTTACGCTTGGGGAAGTTCTCGATGGCCATCTTCACGATTGCCTTTGCGGAATCGCCGGCGGTCTCAGCGGAGAACTGAATGAACTCGGAGTCCGGAATACGGGCAACGGGAGAAGTGGTGATGAACTTGGTGTGGAAGCACTTGGACAGGGGGCCGAGGGCCGGGAAGATACACTGCACGTCAACGACGATGGCTTCGCAGGCGCCGGTCAGAACCACGTTTTCCTGGTTCAGGTAGTTACCGGCCATGGGAATACCGTGACGCATGGTGACTTCGTTGGAGGTGCAGCAGACACCGGAGATGGTGATGCCCTTGGCGCCAACGGACTTGGCCAGAGCGATCATTTCGGGATCGTTGGCGTAATGTACGATCATTTCGGACAGGGAGGGGTCGTGGCCGTGGACGACGATGTTGACGTTGTCCTTTTCCATAACGCCGATGTTGGCCTCAGTGTCGATGGGGCGGGGAGTGCCGAACATAACGTCGGAGAACTCGGTGCCCATCATGGAGCCGCCCCAGCCGTCGGACAGACCGGCGCGCAGAGCC
Organism: Faecousia sp.; assembly: GCA_045595225.1. Classification (GTDB taxonomy): domain Bacteria; phylum Bacillota; class Clostridia; order Oscillospirales; family Oscillospiraceae; genus Faecousia. The sequence goes on along the minus strand of JAZOAD010000134.1, from coordinate 8,075 downwards.
TGGCGGATCAGAGCCTCGGCCAGAGAGGAACAACCCATGTGGGTCATGTGCATGGACTGAGAAACTTCGCGGTCGATGGCGCGGGGACGGATCTCAGCGTCATCCCACAGCTTCTGGGTGTGCTCGGGAGCGCGCTCGGTGAACTTCTGGAAGCCGAAGGGCTTGCCGTACTCCAGCAGACCGATCTCAGCCATCTCGTGAGCCAGAGCGTAGATATCCTTACCCTCGGTCTCAACACCCCATTCCTTGGCGATGCGGATCAGCTTTTCGGGATCCTTAACGGTGTAGTTGCCGCCTTCGCGGGTCTGGTGCAGGGTGTGCATGATCTCACGGCCGTGGTCGGAGTGCGTTGCAGCGCCGCCGGCGGTGAAAATCAGATAGTTACGGGCAACGATGCCGTGGACATCGCAGCCGCAGATGCCGCGGGGTGCCTTCTTGGTGATGCGGCAGGGGCCCATGGAGCAGATACGGCAGCAGGTGCCGCTCTCGCCAAAGCCACAGTGGGGGGTCTGGTTCTTGACGCGCTGCTGCCAGGTGTCGGCGCCGACCTTGTTGGCGGTTTCCAGCAACTGGTTAGTAGCAGCTTCCATCTCTTCGATGGATGTGGTAAATGCCCAATCCTTCAATTTGATTTCCTCCTATATAAAAATACAGTGTTAAATCCGATACGCTGAAGCGCATCGGCGCATAGTGTATCAATAATATTGTACTCTCTAAAGGCAAGAAAGTCAATTGGATATTTTCCAACAATTATCATCTTTTTCACTGATCCCCCGCAGGGGGATTTTGGTGGAAACGATCAAAAGCAAAAAATGACCGTGAAACATGGGAAAAAGCCAAAAATGCAGAGCCGGTTGGCTCTGCATTTTTTCTAGTTTGTGATACCCAAAGCGGCTTCTGTTTCGGCGGTCAGCTGGGCAAGATAGGCCTGCGCTTGGGCAAGGCCGTCGCCCACGATGGTCATGGTGCGGTCATAAGAAGCCAGAGCGTTTGCCAGCCGACTGTCGGAAAGACCGAAGGCGGCCTGCCAATCTTCAATTTCCGTGTCCAGAGGCAAAATGGCGTATACATTCTTGCCGGTTTCGGCGTTGTAATACAGGTCTACCCAGGTGGGCAGCACGTCCGCCCATTCCAAAATCACCGTGCCGTCGGAATACTTGGCAAAGGTGACGCTGAACATGGCGCCGTCCTCGGTGTGGCCGGTTTTGCAGCTGTCCATGTTTTCTCTTCGCTGGTTGGACAGGATATTACCCAGAGAGTAGATGCACACGGTTTTGTGGCTTTCGTCGGTGGTGGAAGTCAGTAGTTCAATGGGCTGCACCACATGGGGATGGCCGCCCACGATCACATCCACGCCCAAATCGCAGAGCTTCTGCGCCATGGTGGATTGGGTAGAATTCTGCTTGATCTGGTATTCGTTGCCCCAATGGATAAAGAGCATAATGGCCTCTGCGCCGGCGTTCTCCATGGCTTCGATCTGCTGCTGCATTTCTTCGTAGAAGGTTTCCAGCTGCCCGTAGGAGAAGGTGCCGATCAAGGCGGCGGTCTCACTGCTCATGGGAATGCCGTTGAGAGCCTTTTTGTCCGGATCATCGTCGGTTTCGTAAGTATAGCAGAGCATGCCGATGCGGATGCCGTTGATGTCCTGAATCTGCCACAGGGGCATTTCCAGGGAGTCCAGGGTGCCCAAATAATCCATTTCAAAGGACCGGATGATCTGCTGGGTGCGGTAGAAACCGGTGGCGCGGGTGTCGTAGGTGTGGTTGTTGGCGGTCAGCAGCATATCAAAGCCGGCGGCCTGGGCGCTGGATACGATCCCGTCAGGGCAGTTGAATTGGGGATAACCCTTGTAGGGATATTCTGTGCCGGCCAGGGTGGTTTCCAGATTGCCAACGGCATAGTCTGCCGCGCCCACATAGTCCCTAAAATAGGTAAATACGGTGGCGAAATCGTAGTTTCCGTCTGTGATGGCGGCGGAATTGATCACCGGCAGGTGCATCAGAAAATCGCCTACGCTGGAAATGGTGGCGGTGCTTACCTTTTCAATGGGTGGCTCCGTAGGCACCGTGGTAGGCTCGGTCGGTTCGGTGGTGGGCTCTGTGGGCGCCGTGGTGGGCTGGGTAGTCGGCGCGGTGGATTGGGTGCTGGGGGCGGTGGTGCCGGAGGTGGAAGGCTCCGTGGGATCGAAGAATCCGGACCGGTGGAGCAGGGTCACGCCCACGATCAACGCCGCCAGCAAAACGGTCAGGCAAATGGCGGCGATCAGCAGCCCGGAAGCGGATCTGTTCTTTCTGTTCATGGCGATTACCTCAAGGGTTTAGCAAATAGTGGACAGAGCGGATGATCTGGCCCTGGCGGTAGTAGAACCGGGGCACCCGGCGGCTGACGCCGCAGATAAATTCGTAGTTAAAGCTGTCTGCCGCGGCGGCGATCTGCTCCACGGTGATCTCCTCATTGCCATCACGGCCCACCAGGACCACCTTGTCATTGACCCGGACGCCGGGGATGTCTGTTACATCCACCACCATCTGGTCCATGCAGACCCGGCCCAGAATGGGGGCTTTTCTTCCCCGGATCAGCACATAGAATTTACCGGACAGGCTGCGGCGGTAGCCGTCGGCGTAGCCTACGGGGATGGTGGCTACGGTCATGGGCTTATCCGTGACGAAGGTGCCGCCGTAGCTGATGGCACGGCCTGCTTCCAGGGTTTTTACATGGGTGACACGGCTGTTCCATTGCAGGGCAGGCCGAATGTTCAAAAGGGCCGGATCTACATCCTCGCTGGGGTACAGGCCGTAGATCACGATGCCGGCGCGGACCATTTCATAATGCCTGTCGAAATTCATCAGACCGGCGGAATTATCCATGTGCCGCAGAGCTACCTGCACGCCCCGGTCCTTCAGCATGGTGTCAAAGGCGTCAAAACGCTCCGCCTGCTTCCGGGACTCGGTCAGATCCGGGCAGTCAGCGGTGGCAAAATGGCTGAACAAGCCCTCGGCCTCCAGACTGGGAAGCTGGGCGATTTTGGCGCAAATATCCGCGGATTCCTCCGTAGCCTGGAAACCCAGACGGCTCATGCCGGTGTCTACGGCAAAGTGGAAGGGGGCGGTGATGCCCTGGCGGACAGCCTCCTGGGACAGAGCCACAGCGTCCTCAAAATGAAAGATGGCAGGGCGAACTCCCAGCCGGATGGCGTCGGGGAAAGCGGCCACCGGGGTGTGGCCCAGGATCAAAATGGGGTTGTCCAGGCCGGCCTGCCGCAGCTCCAGCGCCTCCAGCATGGAGGAAACGCCGAAAAAGCAGGCTTTATTTTGCAGAAGCCGGGCCACCTGGATGGCGCCGTGGCCGTAGGCATCGGCTTTGATCACCGCCATGACCTGGGTGCCGGCTTTGGCGGCGATCCGGTCAAAATTGGCGGAAATGGTGTCTAAATCAATGGAAACATAGGTATTATCAAAATTCAAGGCAATTCAACTCCCTAAAGGGCATATTTTTTCTATTGTACCACAGTTTGCCCCAAAAGTAAACTGCCCGAAACAAGGAAAATCTGCCCGGGAAATTGCAGTTTATCGCCGCGCTTCGCGAATTAGGAATTTGGAATTAGGAGTTAGGAATTTGACCATTTTGCACCATATACCTTCTTTTGGAACATAATCATTCCTAATTCCTCATTTCTCATTTCTAATTCCTAATTGAGAGAACGATAAACGAAAATTTGAAATCTGGGCAAAAAAGATCGCCGTGCTTTCGCACAGCGATCTTCTTATGTTACGAATTAGCCAACAACTTCCACAGCGGTGACATGGGGGTTGACACCGTCATACCAGTACAGGAAGCACTCCAGGTTGATCATGGCGCCGATGGTCAGAGCCTCGACAGCGTCATAAACGGCAGTGCCGTCGCCGGTCAGGTAGGATTCCACGCACATGTTGTAAACAACGCCGTTCACTTCCACATTGAAGTACAGGTCGTTACCGGCCTGGCCGGAGCCGTCCCAGTTGTACAGGAAGGGGACTTCGTTGCCGTTGCCGTCGGTGGAAGCGACCACCTTGGCGCCCTTGATGGCGGCGAACATATTCTGATAGTTGATCAGGTCATCGGAAGCCAGCTTGTCGGTCACATCGGTGGCCTCAGCGATCCAGGAGCCTTCCATGATCTCGAAGGTAGCGTCCATGATCTCCACTTCGCCCTTGTAAGCGCCCTTGAAACCAGTGACCTTGATCTTGGTGCCGGGGGTCAGCTTGGCAGCGTCTTCCTCGGTGCAGGTCATGTTGTACATGAAGTAAGCGCCGTCGGGATCCTGGGCGTAGACGGTGATCTTGCCGTCCCACCAGGACTGGTGAGCCTGCACGAAGCACTCGACGACCACCTGGGTGTCCATCTCAGCGGCGATGTACTCAGCGTGAGTCATGGTGCCCTCGTCCTTAGCCAGAGGGTCAAACTGGGGAGCGGTAGTGGTGTCGCCACCGCAGGCAGCCAGGGCCAGAACCATGACCAGAGCCAGCAGCATTGCAATCAGTTTTTTCATTATCAATTTCTCCTTAGTAATGATGTTCGGTGTGCTTGTTCGCGTACAATATGTACGCAATCATTATACACACAAAAATCAATAAATCAATGACTTTTTTGTAATTTTTTGTTTTTTTATCCATCCGAAAAGTACATATCCACCCATGGCGACCCATGCTCCGCCGATGCAGGACAGTAGTGCCACCGCGGTGGCGGGCAGTGGCCCGAAGGCAGAGCTATCCAGCCCGGTGGAGGTGATTTGATCCAGCCGGTAGAGGGATACCATGTCTGCGTACAGCTTTTCCATGTATGCTTCATCCACGGTCTGCTTGCGGCGGATGGATTTTGCCACATTCTCGATCATCTGGCCGGCGGCATCCCGCAGGGAGGCGGAGCCGTTGAATACGGGGGTGACGAAAGTGTTGTCCACATTCCGCAGCAGCAGCTGGGAGGCCCGGATCTTCACATCGTAATAAAGGCCGTTGTCCTCGCCGGCCCGGCTGAGGTAGTCCTGGTATTCGCTGCTTTCCAGAGCCTTGGTGGTGACGGGCGCGTAGCCTTCGGTTTGGGAATAGGCGATCTGCACATCGTTGGTCAGCAGATACTGCAAAAATAGCCAGCTGGCCAGCACCTCCTGGGGATCTTCCTTGTTGAACAGGCAAACGGAGGGGCCCTGGGAGATCATTTGCGGATTTTCCGTGTCGAACTGGGGAATTTCCATGACAGCCACTTCAAAATCCACGATCTTATCCGCCGAAATGTCCATCAGCGGCGCGTTGGGGCCCATCCAGGTGGCGCCGGCAGTGGAGTCGATGGCGAAAATGCACTGGCCGGCGTTGAGATAGTCGCCGGGATAGCTGGAAATTTTAAAGGTGGAGAAGGCCCGGGTCTCCACATGCTGGGCGATGGTGTACAGCAGCTCCTTGGTGGTGTCGTTGAACAGCAGAATTTCGCCGTTTTCCGTGGAGTAGCCGGCACCTTTTTGCCGCAGCATCTGGATCATCATGTTATCCGTGGATTTGTAAATGAACGGCACCAGCACTTCCTGACCGTTAATGGCGAAGGTGCCGTCTTCCTGCTTGGTGGCAATGGCAGCTTCGCTAACCTCCCAGATAAAGTCCCAGGTCAGCATTTCCGGCAGCGTAAAGCCCAGCGCTTCCACCATATCCTTGTTGATATAGCAGGCTTCCGTGGAGCGCATATAGGGCAGGGCGTAATAGCTGTCGCCAATTTTACACTCTTCCAGGAATTGGGGCACGATCTGCTCTTTGGTGGGGGCATCAAACGCCACCTCGCTGCCGCCCAGGCCGTATTGTTCGTCGGTCAGAAGGTTGTCCAGGTTTACCACGATGTTGTCGCCTTCCATATAGGTGGCGATGTGGTCGGGGTAGGAGATGCAGATATTGGGTGTGGTGTCGGTGGCGATATTGGTGATCACATCGTTGTAAATATCGCCGTAGTTGGTGTACAGCCGCAAGGTGATATGAATATTGGGGTAAATCGCCTCAAAATCCGCAATGGCCTTTTTGTAGATATTCACCTGGCTCATATTGGTGTCGTTTTTGGCCCAGAAAGTCAGGTCAAATTCCCGGCCGGTGTCAAAACTGTCCGGCAGCGCGTAGGCATCCCGCTCTACCGCGCCGTGGCAGCCGGAGAACAAGATCAGTATCATGGCCAGCGCCAAAGCAAAAGGCAGTATTTTTCTCATCCTTTGGTACCTCCTCTCGCCACGCCTTCCATGATCTGCTTGCGGAAGCATAGGAACAGCAGGATCAGCGGCGCGGAAATGACCACCACCGCCGCCATCATAGCGGGAATATTGTCCCGGCCAAAGCCGTTTTCCCGGATTTCCTGAATGCCGTTGGATACCAGGAAATACAGCGCGTCATCGGTGATCAGCCGAGGCCATACATAGCTGTTCCAGCATTCGATGATCTTCAAAATGGTGATGGTAATGACGGTGGGCTTGCAGATGGGCACCAGCACCCTCAAAAGGTACTTCATGTCCGAGGTGCCGTCCACCTTTGCCGCCAGGTACAGCTCGTCCGGCACCTGGGCGAAATTTTCCTTCAGCAGGTAGATATAAAATACGGAGGCCACGCTGGGCAGGATCAGACCGGCGAAGGTATTGCGCAGATCCATATTGGTAACGGTGACAAAATTGGTGATGACCACCAATTCACCGGGGATCATCATCAGCGCCAAAAACAGGGTAAAGGCCAGATTTTTGCCTCTGAAATTCAGCCGGGCGAAGCCAAAAGCCGCCAGAATGGTAACGAAAAGCATCAGCGCCGTGGTCACCAGGGCAAAAATAACGGTGTTGACAAAATATCGGCCCAGCGGAACCGCTGTGAAGGCCTCAAAATAGTTTTGCATAGTGGGGGTTAATGTGATGAACTGGGGAATGGATTCGCTGCTGTACTGGCTGTAGCTTTTGACGGAGGTCAAAATCATCCAGTAGAAGGGGAACAGCACGATCAGCCCCCAAAGGCCCAGCAGGGTATACACAATGCCCTTGCCGATTTTTCGCCGCAGCTGCGCCCGGCGGTCCAGTTTCGCGTAATCAAGTCTATTTTCCATATTTTGCCCTCCTCAATAATGGACGTGCTTGCGGCTCACCAGAAGATTGATGCAGGTGATGGTCAGCACGATGGCAAACAGGATAATGGCGGCTGCCGAAGCATAGGAAGGATAGCCGCCGGAATCGCCGTAGAGCATATCATACACATAACCCACGATGGTGTTCATTTCCGCGGCGTTCAGGTCAGTGCCGAACAATGCCACCGCGTCGGAATAAGCCTTGAACGCGCCGATAAAGCCGGTGATCACCAGATAAAAAACGGAAGGGGAGATCATGGGCAGGGTGATCCGGGTGAACATCCGGCCCTTGCTGGTGCCGTCCACCAGGGCGGCATCATAATAGCTTTGGTTCACAGAGGCCAGCGCTCCGGTGAGGATCAGAATTTTAAAGGGCATGACGATCCAAACGGTGTACAGGCACAGCACCAGCATTTTTGCCCAGTAGGGGCCGCCGATAAAGTCCACCGCCTGGCCGCCGAACCATTTTATGAATAGATTCACCAGACCGTCGGTGTAGTCGGTCTGCTTAAAGAGAATCATAAATACCAGACCTACTGCCAGGGTGTTGGTCACATAGGGAAGAAAATAAACGGTCTGGAAAAAATGGCGCAGCTTTTGGATAGAGCTGAGGCCCAAAGAAATCAGCAGCGCCAGACCGGTGGAAACCGGCACGGTGATAATGACCAAAATGAAGGTGTTCTTTACCGCCTGCAGGAAATAGGGATCGTGCAGCACGTACAGATAGTTGTACCAGCCGATGCCCTGGGAGGTTTGGGAGGTAAAGTTGAAGCCCTGTTCGAAGGAATAGATCAGCACATCCACCAGCGGATAGATCATAAACGCCCCTAAAAAGGCGAATGCCGGCAGCAGGTACAGCCAGCCTTTTAAGTTATTTTTCTCCATAGGGGACCTCCCGTGAAAACAAAACCGTTTGCTTGCGATAGGTTACCTTTTATTATACCATGCTGTGCGGTCTTTGCAAGCAT
>JAZOAD010000133.1:0-3781 GCA_045595225.1 Faecousia sp. | reverse complement strand
CTGTGTGCTGGATGACCCGGAATGCAGCATGGTGGATCTGATGGAGCAGGTCAGCGGCCCCGATTTCCCCACCGGCGGCATTATTATGGGTCGCAGCGGTATTCGGGCGGCCTACGCCACCGGCCGCGGCAAGGTGGTGGTACGGGCCCGCACCGAATTTGAAGAATTCGGCAAGGACCGTGTTCGGATCATCGTCACCGAGCTGCCATACCAGGTCAACAAGCGGCAGCTGATCAAAAACATCGCCGAGCAGGTAAAGGACAAGCGCATTGACGGCATTTCCGACCTGCGTGACGAAACCGACCGCAATGGTATGCGGATGGTCATTGAGCTGAAAAAGGATGCCAATCCCCAGGTGGTGCTGAACACGCTGTTCAAGCAAACCGCGCTGCAGACCAGCTTCGGCATTATTATGCTGGCTCTGGTGGATGACCAAAAGCAGCCCAGAATTCTGTCGCTGCGGCAGATTTTGGACGAATATCTGGCATTCCAAATGGAAGTTTTGACCCGGCGCACCGAATATGACCTGCGTAAGGCCAAAGAGCGGGCCCATTTACTGGAAGGTTTGCTGATCGCCCAGGATAATATCGACGAAGTGATCCGCATTATCCGCTCCGCTTACGATGATGCCAAGATTCGGCTGATGGAGCGTTTCGGTTTGGATGATATCCAGGCCCAGGCTATTTTGGATATGCGTCTGAAGGCGCTGCAGGGCCTGGATCGGGAAAAGCTGCAGGCGGAATTTGACGAACTGATGCAGCGGATCACCTATTATCAGGAATTGCTGGCTGATCGGGTGAAGCTGCAGGGCGTTCTGCGGGCGGAATTGATTGAAATTCGGGATAAATTCGGCGATAAGCGCAAGACAGAGATCCAGGATATTGAAGATGAAATCGACATTGAAGACCTGATCGAAGAAGAGGACTGCGCCTTTACGCTGAGTAACCAGGGCTACATCAAGCGGATGCCGGTGGATACCTACCGCACCCAGGCCCGTGGCGGCCGTGGCGTCAACGCCCAGAATCTGAAGGATGAGGACTATGTCAAGAGCCTGAACATTGCCTCTACCCACGATCATATGCTGTTCTTCACCGATAAGGGCAAGGTCCATCACCGCAAGGGCTATCAGATCCCCGAGGCCGGCCGCACCGCCCGTGGCACCGCCATTGTCAATGTGCTGCCGCTGGAGGCGGGAGAAAGCGTTACCGCCATGGTGATCACACGGGAATTCAATGATGAAGAATACCTGATGATGGTAACGAAGAAGGGCACCATTAAGCGCATTCCCTTCATCGCGCTGAAGACCAACCGCAAGGGCGGCATCCGGGCCATTACCCTGGACGAGGGCGACAGCCTGGTGAATGTGATCCGCACCGCCGGCAATGATAATATCATCATCGCGACTCGAGAAGGTATGGCTATCTGCTTCAACGAGAATGATGCCCGTCCCATGGGCCGTGACGCCGCAGGCGTCCGTGGCATTCTGTTGGGCGGCGAGGACTATGTCATCGGCGCGGAGAAGGCGGAAGAGGGCAAGACCTTGCTGACCGTCACCGCAAATGGCTTCGGCAAGCGGACAGAAATGGCAGAATATCTGCGTACCGGCCCCGGCGGCGAGAAGATCCCGCAGCAGCGTGGCGGCAAGGGCTTGAAAAACTACAATATCACCGCCAAAACCGGTCCCATCGCCGGCTGCTGCGTGGTTGGCGAAACCGACGATGTGATGCTGATCGAAAACGGCGGCGTGATCATCCGTATCCCGGCCAATACCATCAATATTTACAAGCGTGATGTGCAGGGCGTTATTGTCATGCGTGTGGAAGAGGGCAACGAGATCGTATCCATCCAGGGCGTGCAGAATGAGGGCGCGGAATCATGAAAACTGTGACGCTGTACACCGACGGCGCCTGCTCCGGCAACCCCGGCCCCGGCGGCTGGGGCGCCATCCTCAGCTACAACGGCCATGAAAAAGAAATGTCCGGCGGAGAAAGCTCCACCACCAACAACCGCATGGAGCTGACCGCGGTAATCAAGGGTCTGCAGGCGCTGAAAGAGCCCTGTGTCGTGGAGCTGTATTCCGACTCTAAATATGTCATCGACGCTTTGGAAAAAGGCTGGGCCTGGGGCTGGCGGAAGAAAAATTGGATCAAATCCGATAAAAAGCCGGCCTTAAACCCGGATCTTTGGGAAATTCTGCTGGATCTGACCATGAAGCATGAGCTTCACTACCATTGGGTGAAGGGCCATGCGGACAATCCCAAAAATTACCGCTGCGACGAAATGGCTGTGGCGGAGTGGAAGAAATTCAAATAATTCCATAGGGGCGATGAAATGTATCTGAACATCGGCAATGACATGGCGGTGCGGCAAAAATCCGTACTGGGCATTTTTGACCTGGACAATACCTCCACCTCCAAGCGAACCCGGGAATTTCTGGAAGCCGCGGAGAAGGACGGCCTGGTGGTACCCTGCGACGATCTGCCAAAATCCTTTGTGCTGACCAGCGAATACGGCATGAATCGGGTCTATTTGACCGCCCTTTCCGCTGCCACGCTGGAAAAACGAATGAAATAAACAGAAATGACGGCCTTCCCGGCCGTCATTTTTTGCTAAGGAAAATTGTTGTTTATAACCCTCCCCTTTGGGGAGGGGGGGACCGCTTGCGGTGGGTGAGGTTATGTAAATAACGGTACATTTTGTCCCCTCATCCGTCAAAAATCAAAGATTTTTGCCACCTTCCCCCCAAGGGGAAGGTTCGCGCCTTCGGCGCTAAACAATCATTTATCTTATCATATTCTGCCTGCGGGCGCATAGGCTGTCCACAGGAGGGATCAATATGCGCAAACGGGATATGTATTTGATTGCAGGCGTGGTGGCGCTGGCGGTGTGCCTGGGAATTGGCATTTTTCTAACGGAAACCGTGGAAACAGGGTCCTGGGGCCTCAGTTTCCGGACAGAGGGCGCCGCGCCGGTGGCGCCGGTGGAGCAGGCGATTTTGCACAGCTTTGACGGGGCCTACATTGGGGACACCTCGGAGAAAGTGCTGTACCTGACCTTCGACGCAGGCTACGAAAACGGCTGCACAGCGAAAATTTTGGATATTCTGAAAAAACATCAGGTGCCGGCGGCCTTCTTCCTGGTGGGCAATTACCTGGAGCAGAACGGGGATTTGGTGCGGCGGATGACCCAGGAGGGGCATATTGTGGGCAATCACACCATGCATCACCCGGATATGAGTAAAATATCCGATTTTTCCGCCTTCCAGAAGGAATTGGAGGACCTGGAAAAGCTATATTTTGACATCACAGGCGAGGAAATGGCAAAATATTATCGGCCGCCCCAGGGCACTTACAGCCAGGAAAACTTGAAAATGGCCCAAAGCTTGGGCTACAAAACCGTATTTTGGAGCCTGGCCTATGTGGATTGGAATAACGACAGCCAGCCTACGGCGGAATACGCCTTCTCTAAGCTGCTGCCCCGGACCCATCCCGGCGCGGTGGTGCTGCTGCATTCCACTTCCCAAACCAATGCGGAAATTTTGGATGAATTACTGACCCGCTGGAAGGAAATGGGCTACCGATTCGGCACGCTGGAAGAATTGTTTGATTAGGTAAATTGTTGTTTACGGCATTAGCGGCGCAGCCGCCTTGCCTCCTCGTTTTGAGGGAGGCGTCAGCCCAAAGGGCTGACGGAGGGAGTTTTGTACCGACGTTCAGAAACTCCCCCAGTCAAAAATCGGCTCCGAAGCGCCGATTTTTGCCAGCCCCCTCAAAACGAGGGG
>JAZOAD010000132.1:0-3173 GCA_045595225.1 Faecousia sp. | reverse complement strand
ATATTTCGGGCATTTGCCCGTATTTTTACAAAATAATTATATAACACAAAATATGGAAATGCAAGCCCTGTGGGAAGATAAATTGTTGTTTACGGCATTAGCGGCGCAGCCGCCTTGCCTCCCTCGTTTTGAGGGAGGTGTGAGCCCAAAGGGCTGACGGGGGGAGGTTTGTACCGACATTCAGAAACTCCCCCAGTCAAAAATCGACTCCGAAGCGCCGATTTTTGCCAGCCCCCTCAAAACGAGGGGGCCAAGGGTGCGGCGAATCATCGCAGTGTAAACAACAATTTAACTTACTACAATCAAAAACCGGGAGGCACGAATGTACCTCCCGGTATTTGGAAAAAATTTACTTCAGGATCTTCAGAGCGCCGGTGGGACAGGCGTAGGCGCACTTCAGGCAGTTCGCGCAGTGATCCAGCACGGCTGCATCACGGAACTCGGGCTTGACCACGGTGGTGAAGCCACGGCCAACCAGACCCAGGATGCCCTTGCCTTCCACTTCTTCACAGACGCGGACACACAGGCCGCACAGAATGCACTTACCGTCGTTACGCTCGATGGTGACCAGCTTCTTTTCAGCGGTGGTCATGCGCTTCTTGCCCTCGAAACGGCCGGGGTTGACTTCGTACAGGTTGGTGTGGTGGATCAGCTTGCACTCTTCCACATCATGGCAGCCGCACTCCAGGCAGCGCTTTGCCTCAGCTCTGGCCTGTTCCTCGGTGAAGCCGTTGATGACGGCGTCGAAGTTGCCACGGCGGTAGGCAGGATCCTTGCAGGACATTTCGGCCCGGGCGATCTTCTCGCGGTCCTCAAAATCCTTCTCGGTGACCTTGCGCTTGGAGTAGTAGGGAGCGCGGATGGTCATATCCTCGCCACGCAGGTAAGCGTCGATGGCGAAGGCGGCATCGTTGGCCTCGCCGATGGCGCGGACAGCGATGGAAGGACCACGGTTGGTGGCGTCGCCCACGGCGAAGACGCCCTCGATGTTGGTGGCGCCGTTCATTTCGCTGGCCTCGATGGTGCCCTTGCGGGTCTGCGTCAGAGCCTCAAAGCCCGCCAGGTTGCAGCGCTGGCCGATGGCGGAAATGACGGTGTCCACATCCAGGATCTCGAACTTGCCTTCCACGGCGACAGGGCTGCGGCGGCCGGAAGCGTCGGGCTCGCCCAGCTCCATGACCTGCAGCTTGATCTTCGTGACCTTGCCGTTTTCGCCGATGATCTCGGCGGGGTTGGTCAGCCACTTGAAGTTGACGCCTTCCTCCAGTGCCTCTTCGATTTCCAGATCCTCAGCGGGAGCCTCGGCACGGGTACGGCGGTAGATAACATAAACATTCTCAGCGCCCAGACGGACAGCGGTACGGCAGGCGTCCATAGCCACGTTACCGCCGCCAACGACAGCAACATTCTTGCCCAGGTCGGGACGGCCGCCCAGGTTCACTTCCCGCAGCACATCGATGCCGCCCATGACACCCTGCAGCTTATCGCCTTCGCAGCCAACGGAAGTGGACTTCCAGGCGCCCACGGCAACCAGAACAGCGTCAAACTCGTTACGCAGGGACTCCAGAGTTACATCGGTGCCGACGTTGACATTGTTCTTCATTTCTACGCCAAGAGCGGCGATGGCGGCCACTTCAGCAGCCAGAACGGCCTTGGGCAGGCGGTACTCGGGGATGCCATAGCGCAGCATGCCGCCCATTTCGGGCATCATGTCGAATACGGTAACGGCATGGCCCTTCACAGCCAGCTGATAAGCGGCGGTCAGACCGGCGGGGCCACCGCCAACGATGGCGACGCGCTTGCCGGTAGCGGCAGCGACCTCGGGCTTGAAGGGATTTTCGGAAGCCATATCGTTATCAGCGGCGAAAGCCTTCAGATAAGCGATGGACAGAGGCTGCTCCACCAGCTGGCGGCGGCAGTCGCTCTCGCAGGGATGGGGGCAGACACGGCCCACGGAAGCGGGCAGCGGGATCTTGTCCTTAATGATGCGGACAGCTTCCCGGTCGTTGCCCAGGGCAATCTGCTTGACATAGCCCTGCACATCGGTGTGGGCGGGGCAGCCCAGGTGGCAGGGGCCCTTGCAATCGCCGTCATGGTCACTCATCAGCAGCTCCAGGGCGATCTTACGAGCCTGGACAACACGCTTGCTTTCGGTGTTGATGACCCAGCCGTCAGCAGCCACAGTGGAGCAGGCGCGCATCAACTTAGGCATATTCTCGCCTTCGACCACGCAGACACCGCAGGCGCCGTAGTTCTTCACGGTAGCCAGGTGGCACAATGTGGGGATGAAAACGCCGTTGGCTTCGGCGATCTGCAGGATGGTCTGGCCCTTCTGGCCGACGCACTCCTTGCCATTGATAATCAGCTTAATTTCACTCATGTTTCAGCCCTCCTTATTCCACGACGACTGCGCCCTTACGGCAGGAATTGATACAAGCGCCGCAGCGGATGCACTTAGTAGCATCAATAGAGAAGCTCTTCTTCAGCTCGCCGGTGATGGCGCCCACGGGGCACTTCTTGGCGCACAGGCCGCAGCCGATACAGGTTTCTTCATTGATGGAGTAAGTCAGCAGAGCGGGGCACTGCTTAGCGGTGCACTTCTTATTGTAGATATGATCCTCATACTCGTTACGGAAGTAACGGATGGTGGTCAGAACGGGGTTGGGAGCAGTCTGGCCCAGGCCGCAGAGAGCGCCGTCCTTAATGGAGGTGCACAGCTCTTCCAGCAGCTCGATGTCGCCGTCCTTGCCCTGACCGGAAACAATGCGCTCCAGGATCTCGGACAGACGCTTGGTGCCGATACGGCAGTGGACACACTTACCGCAGGATTCACGGGTGGTGAACTCCAGGAAGAACTTGGCGATACCCACCATGCAGGTGGTCTCGTCCATAACGACCATACCGCCGGAGCCGATGATGGCGCCGGTAGCGCCCAGAGCCTTGTAGTCAATGACGGTATCCAGCAGATGAGCGGGGGTGCAGCCGCCGGAAGGAAAGTCGGATCGTAGCCATGTCGTTCTGTGAGCCAACAAGATGGGGGCTTGGATTGTCTTCCTAAGACCGCTTGGCCTCCGACTTTACCGCCGGAACCCATGATGGCGCCGGTAGCGCCCAGAGCCTTGTAGTCAATGACGGTATCCAGCAGATGTGCGGGGATGCAGCCGCCGGAAGGA
>JAZOAD010000131.1:0-8236 GCA_045595225.1 Faecousia sp. | reverse complement strand
CCTTCCGTTATCTGAAGGAGCATGTCCTGGCGGGGAAACCCTATCCCTGGGAATAAAAAGAAAACAGCTGGGCAAGCTAGTCTTGCCCGGAAAAATATTTTCTCGGAACTGGAAAAAAGTGCTTGACTTTTTTGGTTTCTTGGTTATAATAATACCCGTGCCTGACACATAGAGGATTTGTGTAACGGTAGCACACCGGACTCTGACTCCGTTTGCGGGGGTTCGAATCCCTCATCCTCTGCCAAAATAAAAACACCACCCATTTGGGAGGTGTTTTTATTTTCGCCTCGGATAGAGGGATTCGAACAGAATAAATGCGGCGCGGATGAGCGCCGCCGGCGAGGGCTAGACCGAGCCGCACATTGATTAAATCGAATCCCTCATCCTCCGCCACTTGCAAAGTAGCGTGCATTTAGCTATAATATGACAAGAGGTGAGAATCATGAGAGAAAATCACTTGTGGAATAGAGCGAAGAATCTTGAAATTCAAACTGGACCTGATATTGCGGGTAATTTTGATATTGGCTTTGACACGAAGATTTCAGAGGAAACGAGGGAAGAATTAAGGCGGTTTGTACACTGGGTGGAAGATCATTTCTACTTGCCGGTAACCTTATGGGTGGATTTCAAGTACAACCATTATTTGATTGACCGAAATGGCAAACGAGTCGGTTACAGGTTTTATTGGGCTGATTTTACAACCTATCCCGTGTTTGACAACCCAAACGATCTTCCTGTGATCGAACTGCCGGTTAGGACGGAACACTGGACGATCGAGGAAATCCTAGCATCTTTTATTGAAGCAATTTCGCTATATTATGCATGGCTGACCAATACGATTGCCGATGATCCAGAACTGGATGAGAATGAAACGGAAGAAGTTCTCCAGGCTTATTTGCGTGATGGCTCAAAATAATCGAATATACATTAAGTTCACACCAGCCAAAAAACACCCGACCACATTGTGGTCGGGTGTTTTTTAACATCGGATGGGGATTCGAAAGGGCGGCCTTGCCGTAAGGCAAGGTAAAAAGTGTCCGGTGGACACTTTTTAGCCCGTGGGAGAATCCATTGATTGCTGGGCGCACCCGGAAGGGTGTGAACAGTAATCAATTTGGGGCGTAGCAGACTACGAAAGAAAGTCCAGCCACACATTGAATAAATCGAATCCCTCATCCTCTGCCCTAAAAGAAAGCCACACCCCTCGGTGTGGTTTTTCTTTTTATCACCACAATATTGACTTTCCAATTGTCGGTTGATAAAATAGCGTTAACTACATAAATAAGGAGAATGTGCCATGAAAATGCTAGTTGTTGTGGATTACCAGAAGGATTTTGTGGATGGCGCGCTGGGCTTTCCCGGCGCGGAGAAGCTGGATGCCGGCATCGCCGCCAAAATTCGCCTTTACAACCAATGTGGCGACTTCATCGTGCAGACCATGGATACCCATGGGGCGGATTATCTCACCACCCGAGAGGGCAAGCACCTACCGGTAAAGCATTGTATTGCCGGAACGGACGGTTGGGAAACCTACGGCGAAACGGCCAAGGCCATTGTCGAAGTAGAAAACTGCCCCCGTTTTCGCCGGATCAACAAGGCTACATTCCCTGTCCATCCCCGGGACATGATGGACCTGCTTGCCTGGATCGGAGATAATGAGATCACCCAAATCGAATTTGTGGGTCTGGTCAGCAACATTTGCGTCATCAGCAATCTTTGCGTATTCCAGGGCGCGTTTCCCCTGGCGCAAGCGGTGGTTTCCGCTGATTTGATCGCAAGCTTTGATCCCAAGGCCCACGAAGCCGTGCTGGAAGTGATGCGCGCCTTACAGGTGGAACTGTTGTAATAGGAGATGTGGATATGAAATTGAATCCCATTATTACCAGCCTGCTGGAAAATGATATGTATAAATTCAGCATGGGCCAGTGCATTTACCATCAGTTCAGCGGCTACAAAACTACCTGGACCTTCAAATGCCGGAATCGGGATATATTCTTTACCCCGGAAATGGTGGAGGAGATCAAGCAGCAGCTGCAGGCTTACTGCGCTCTGCGTTTTACGGAAGAGGAGCTGCAGTACATTGATTCCATTCGCTGGATCAAAGGCAGCTATGTGGACTTTTTGCGGATCTGGCAGCCCAGGTATGAAGATCTTACCATTACTACCGATGATCCTTGTGGCTTAGGAATTACCGCGCGGGGTTCCTGGCTGTGCAGCTCTATGTATGAGATCCCGGTGCTGGCCATTGTCAATGAAGTGTATTTTCGCATGCAGTACGATTACAACGAGCTTCTCTGTTCCTTCAAACAGAAACTGGATGAAAAGATTGATTGGCTGGCCTCCGGGAAATTCCATATTGGCAATTTTAGCGAGTTTGGCCTGCGGCGTCGGTTATCCGCGGAAGCCCAAGAATTGGCCGTGCAGAAACTGGTAGGGGCAAACGAACGGTTCCACCAAGCGGATGGAATGTGGTCCCGGTGCGTGGGCACCTCAAATGTGTACCTGGCAAAAAAATACGGCATTGTTCCGGTGGGCACCCAGGCTCATGAGTTTACCATGTGCGTGGGCCAAGGCAATCACAAGCACAATGTTGCCTACTCCAACTGGTTCGCCCTGGATGCCTGGGTCAGGGAATACGGCATCCTAAACGGCACCGCGCTCACCGATACCATCACGACAGATTGCTTCCTGAAGGATTTCAACCTGACCTTCAGTACGCTGTTCAGCGGCGCGCGCCATGACAGCGGTGACCCCTATCTTTGGGCGGACCGCATGATTGCCCATTATGAAAAACTGGATATCGATCCCAAAACCAAGACGCTGCTCTTTAGCGACAGCTTGAATTTTGAGAAGGCGGACAGCCTGTTCCGCGCTTATAAGGACCAAACAAAAGTAGCCTTCGGCATCGGCACATACCTGAGCAATGACACCCATGTGCCGGCGCTGAATATCGTCATGAAGCCTACCCATTGCAATTCCTGGCCTGTGGCGAAAGTATCTGATGTGGAAGGCAAGGGAATGTGCCAGGATGGGGGATATGTGGAGTATCTCAATCGGTGCATCCGGTGGAGAATGGAGCATGAATAAGAAATACGCGGGAGGTTGCGATGGGCATACAAAACAAAATAGCCCAGTATCGGGAATACAAAAGTGGCGTGAGCCATTGTACATTTAACCCGGAAGGACCGGGCGTGGTGCGGATCCACTTGATCCCACCCAAATTTCGCATATTCCGTTCCAGTGCCTATATTGTGATCCTAAACGGCTACTATCTGCTGCCGATCGGCTATTCCTGGGCGCTGCTTCTGTCGAATTTTATGAAAGAAGTCAACCGATTTGATGGCAAGCCCATCACAGAGGAAGACGAAGCGCGGATCGTGGAGCGGACTATTCGCGGTGTTCACAAGGTGTATCCCACGGTGCCGAAACAGGACTTGGAAGAGGACCTGGAAGATATGCTGGATGTGCTGTTCGCCGTGGCAAGGGGCAATGACCCGGATGCGGAGATCGAAAAGCTGTCCATCCGGGCCTATCGGGATAATATGACCGCGCCCCACCGCATGGATCTGATGGTCAGCGCCATGACGGACAGCTGTGGCGCTTGGCAGTGCAACCAGAAATGTGTCTTCTGCTACGCTGCGGGCCAGCAGATGGGTAAGGTCCGGGAACTTACAACAGGGGAATGGAAACAGGTCATTGACCGGCTTGAAGCCGCCAGAGTGCCCATGGTGACCTTCACCGGCGGCGAGCCTACCCAGCGAGCCGATATTGCGCAGCTGGTGGGTTATGCCAAGCGGATGGTGACCAGGCTGAATACCAACGGTGTCAATCTTTCGCCGGAATTGGTCCGGCAGTTAAAGGAAGCTGGCCTGGACAGTTTGCAGGTGACCCTTTATTCGCATGACGAGAATATTCACAACGCCTTGGTAGGCAGCAATCACTACGCCGATACCGTCCGGGGCATCCGCAATGCGGTGGCTGCCGGGTTGGATATCAGTATCAATACGCCTCTGTGCAGGAAAAATGCGGATTATGGTAAGACATTGGCCTATATTCACTCTCTGGGCGTTCGGTTTGTCACCGTCAGCGGCCTGATCTGTACCGGCATGGCAGGTATTAACCATGAAGAATATGACCTCAATTCTGAAGAATTGTTTGCCATTGTCAAAACCGCAAAGATATTCTGCAACGATCATGAGATGGAAATGGACTTTACCTCTCCCGGTCTGATCGACGCGGAAAAGCTGGAAAGCATGGGTATGAATGTGCCCATGTGCGGCGCTTGCCTGAGCAACATGGCCATCGCGCCGGACGGAACCGTTGTGCCCTGCCAGAGCTGGCTGGGCGGGGACGCATCTCTGGGCAATATCCTGACCGATCCGTTTAAGAAGATCTGGAAACACCCGAAGTGCAAAGTCCTTCGGAATATGACCGAGGAGCAGGCGCTGAGCTGTCCCTTCCGAACCGGGGAAGGAGGCGCTGCGAAATGAAAGAGAAAACCGAGAACCAACTGAAAAAAGAAAAGAAGCGGAAGGCTGGGCGAACATTCCCGGTTGGATACACTTTCTTGTTGGTTGTGATCGTGATCCTGCAGATCGGCTTGATTTTCTTTGGCATCCGCTATCAGCCGAAGCCTAAGGATGTGATCCATCAGTACAATGTGACGGTGCAGCCCCTGGATGACGGCAGTCTGGACATTGAATACCGTTTTGTGTGGGAGGCTCTGGACGCCTCCGAACCGCTGACCTGGGTGGAAATCGGTATGCCCAACCAGCATTTTACTGTCTATTCCGATTCCGTATCCTCCAATATTGCCAGTTACAGCAGATACACCGAGGAAGACTATGTTTCGTTGCGGCTTGCCTTTCAAAAAGAGTATTACGGCGGCGATGTGATCGCGTTTTCCTTCAAGGTAAATCAGAAGAATATGCTCTGCCAAAATGAATCCGGCTATTTCTACGAGTTTGTTCCCGGTTGGTTCAATTCCATTCGGGTGGAGCAATATGAATTTATCTGGCGCAAGGAAGGCGGCAACGATGATATCCAAACAGGAAGCCTGGATTACGGCGAGTACTGCAAAATGACCGCGCAATACGGTGTGCTGGCTTTCCAGGGCTGCAAAACTGTCCGTTATCAACCCTTCGATGATGACGGCGCGCATAACCAACTGAAGGAAGACAAAAACGGAATTCTTGTCCTTTGCTGTCTGGGCGCCGCGTTTCTGATCATTGCGGAAGTGTATATTGTTGACTGCTATGTGTCCTATGGGCGGGGCAGAGGCTTTTTGACGGAGTACGGCGCCCATGTCCATGTGCATGGCCGCACCAATCCCGGCTATATCCGGGCAAGGCGGCGCTATCATGCCAGTCACAGCGGCGGCCGCTCTGGAGGCCGAGGTGGCGGTGGCTGCGCTTGCGCTTGTGCCTGCGCTTGCGCAGGCGGTGGCCGCGCCGGTTGCAGCCAGAAGGATACCTATGGCCTTCGGGACCGTGAAAAGGGGTGAGCCCATGGCAAGAAGATCCACAAAAGAAAACAAAAATATCTATCAAAGAACCAGAGAAAATCTGGATCTTACGAGAGAGGAAGCCTCCCAACTGCTGGCGGTTATGGCGCCGGAACGGATTGAAAAGATCGAAAACGAGCGCGTCCTGCCCCATCCGGACGAGGTGCTGTTGATGTCTGACAAATACAAGCGCCCCGCTTTGTGCAATTACTATTGCGCCAATCAGTGCCCCATCGGCGCCCAGTATGTGCCGGAAATCAAGGTCAAAGACTTGTCTCAAATCGTTTTGGAAACCATTGCGTCCCTGAATGCCATGCAAAAAAAGAAGGACCGACTCATTGAGATCACCGTGGACGGGCGCATTTCCGCCGAGGAGATGGAGGATTTCCTGTTTATTCAGCAGGAGCTGGAACGGATCTCCATTGCCGTGGAGACCCTGCAGCTTTGGTGTGAGCAGATGCTGGACACCGGCGTCATTGACTCGACCCTTTACAAATCCTGCAAAGAACGGCAGGATAATTTGCGGAAATCGGAGCAATAAGGGCGTTAATTTGCTGTGTTTATCCTGTATTTTTCCTGCGCTCCGCTATAGAATATTGGTACAACAGGAGTCAAACTCCTGATTGACTATCACAAACATTCGTGAAAAAGAAAGGAGAAAAATTATGGAGTATATTGGTATTGGCATTGCGATTGTGGCGTTGTTGCTGCTGATCGCCAGCGGTTATGTGAAGGCACCACCGGACACCGCGTACATTATCTCCGGTTTCCGGAAACCCCGCATTTTGATCGGTAAGGCAGGTATCCGCATTCCGTTCCTGGAGCGGTTGGATAAACTGAGCCTGAAAATGTTTTCTGTTGATGTGAAAACTACCGATTTTGTTCCCAACGCAGAGTACATCAATGTAAAAGTAGACGCTACTGTTAAGATTCGTATCGGTCAGAGCCAGGAAATGATGACTCTGGCATCCAAGTTCTTCCTGAATGAGAACGAAAGCATGATCATCAGCCGTGTTCAGGATACGCTGGAAGGCAATATGCGTGAGATCGTGGGCCAGATGCGTTTGGAAGAAATGGTCACCGACCGTAAGGCATTCGGTGAGCGCGTCCAGGAAAACGCCATTCCCGACCTGGAGAAGATGGGTCTGGAAATGATTTCCTTTAATGTGCAGTCCTTCTCCGACCAGAACAATGTGATCGAAGACCTGGGTATCGACAATATCTCCCAGATCAAGAAGGGCGCCGCGGTTGCCAAGGCACAGGCTGACCGTGACATCGCCATCGCCCAGGCTCAGGCTGCCAAGGAAGCCAATGACGCCAAGGTGCAGGCGGATATGGAAATCGCCGAGAAGCAGACCAGCCTTTCCATCCGTCAGGCAGAGCTGAAGCAGCAGTCCGATGTGAAGCAGGCAGAAGCCGATGCCGCCTACTCCATTCAGGAACAGGAGCAGAGAAAGACCATCGAAATCACCTCTGCCAACGCCAACATCGCTAAGGCTGAGCGTGAAGCGGAGCTGAAGGCTCGCGAGGTCGAGGTCAGAAAGCAGACTTTGGACGCAGAGATTCGCGCCAAGGCCGACGCGGAACGCTACCGCCAGGAGCAGGAGGCTCAGGCCCAGTTGTTCAAACGGCAGAAGGAAGCGGAAGCCAAGCGTTTTGAGCAGGAGCAGCAGGCGGCAGCCGAAATGAAGATCGCCGAGGCACAGCGCTTCGCCCGGGAGCAGGAAGCGGAAGGTATTGCCGCCGTCGGTAAGGCAGAAGCCGAAGCCATCCGCGCCAAGGCTCTGGCGGAAGCCGAGGGTATCGACAAGAAGGCGGAGGCCATGAAGAAGTACGGCGAGGCCGCCGTTGTGGAAATGATCATGGCCGCTCTGCCCGAAATCGCGAAGAATGTTGCCGAGCCTCTCTCCAAGGTCGACAAGATCACTATGTACGGTGAAGGAAATTCTACCAAGCTCATTGGTGACATCGTCAACTCCACCACCCAGATCACCGAAGGTATCTCTTCCGGCATGGGCATCGACATTAAGTCCCTGCTGCTGGGCGCCCTGGGCGGCAAGGTTATGGCAGAGAATAACGACCGGAGTGAATAAAAACTGACATAAAGAACGGAGGAAACCACCATGAAGCGTAGCCGGATTTTAGCGATTCTCTTTTTGGTGATACTGCTCTTTTCGGGCTGCGACCGGTTGACGGCAAAACCTTATTACACCACCAACTATGATCGACGCTATAAGATCGATCCACAGAAACGCACCATATCTGCTGGAGGTGTGGACTATAAATACCGGATTAGCGGCAATTGGGAGGAATATTCCATCCAGATTAAATATCCCGACGGAAATGTGTATACCGAATACGGAAGCAACGGTAGGAGGGTAACATATAACTACCTCCGCAGCTTATCGTTAATGCCCTGGTGGGCAGCTGACGGCGGCGATCTTGCGGAAGCGCTATACAATGAGATTCCGGAAAGTGGTGGAAATACCTATTGGATTTTTCCTGCGGTGCTGATTTTCTTGGGGTGTGCCAATATTTTGTGTCCGAAGATGTTCTGGTTCTTTCGCTATGGTCTTTCGGTCCGGTATATGGAGCTTTCCAATAAGGCTCTGAATTTCCATACCTTTGGCGGTCTGGCAGCAATTGCGGTCGGTATCCTGCTGTTCTTTGTGTAAAAACCGTTTGTCCTAAGGAATATGTTCCCGATTTCCAACAAAAATGCCCCGGCAGCGT
>JAZOAD010000130.1:0-7341 GCA_045595225.1 Faecousia sp. | reverse complement strand
CTTAGAAATCAATTTGAAAGGACTGGTACATTCGAAATCCCCTTAATACACAAAGATGAAGTATCGCTTGAAAATTTGTCGCTGATTGGTTATGATAAAGTCAGTTCAGAAAAAAAGGATCAAGTTGTACATTTCTTTTTGGATGACTATAAGTTTGAATCCCTATGGAACAATCCTGAGCCTCGGATTGAAAAATTATCTACTTTCAGGGCTGTTCTATCCCCACAGTTTAGTATTTATTCCGAAATGCCGATTGCAGTGCAGATTCACAACACATTTCGCAGTCGGTGGTGCGGTGCATATCTGCAAAGTAAAGGCATTCATGTAGTCCCTTCCGTGGTGTGGGGAGAAGCGGATACCTTCTGGTTTTGCTTTGATGGAATCGAAAAAGGTTCTATCGTCGCTGTTTCTACAGTCGGGGTCCGTAATGAGAAAGATCTCTTTATGGCCGGTTATCGTGAGCTTATGAAACGTATTGAACCATCAGCCATCATTTGTTATGGCAAGCCATTTGAAGAGATGTCCGGCAATGTCATTTATGTATCTTATGAAGAAACAAACAACTATCATCCTAAAGAGTATACACAGTATCTGATACACCAAATACCGCAAATCCCCAATGATTTGATATACGAAAAAGGCGGCGGTCATGCGTTCGGTGGGAATCAATTTCCTAAAAATGACAGCCAAATCAAGCATATATTCCGCAACAAGAAAGGGCATATCCCGGATACGCCTAAGAACAGGGACTTGCTGCAGGAAACATGCAATGATGAGAGCAACTATTTAGGAACAGATAAAAACGGAAATCGTTGGTATGCACAAATCTTGCCGGATGGAAGCCAGGTTTGGGTAACCACCAGAGATGGAATTATCCAAAATGGTGGCATCAACTATCCTCCACTCCCTTGGGATCCCGAGAACGGATTAAACCAACTCAAAAGTAAAGGTGTGATAAAAGATATGGAGAATTCTCCTTGCAGAAAAGCGTTTCTTGCCATGTATCACTTACTGGATCATATCTACTCCCAAAATCCCTATAAAAACCTGGCTGTTGTGTTAAGCGATGTGAACCCCTATCTTTTCAAAGGGAGTATGTCTGCTGACCCTGCAGCCTGGGAAGATTTTTGCGAGTATTATGAACAGGCTAAGGAGGCATACAGCACAGAATTCGATGCGGCTTACTATACCGCACTGCGGTTCCTTCGTGTCTATGAGGATGAATGGGGATATCCGATTCCTTATGTCATGGAGGCGTTTACTTCTGCGGAGTACCAAGACTATTGGCGTGAACAGAATTGATTGAGGGTTCGGGCGTTCCCGGTGCATTTGTGCCACAAATGCGAAACTTGCGATAAAGGACCGTCTAGCGATAAAGGACCGTCTAGCGATAAAGGACCGTCTAGCGATAAAGGACCGTCTAGGACGCCGGTCCCTACGCAAGTGGCGGGAGCAAGCCCCCGCCCTACGATAAAACCCGACAGGCACAAAAACCTGTCGGTTTTTAACATCCTTATTCGGACCCGCCCAAGGGCGGCCGCTTTTAGGTTATCAGCTGATGCGCGCTTTCAGGAACAGGCTTTCCATCAAGCGGGAAGTGGCAGGCGGCAGATTGGTGTAGACGCTTCCCATATCCATGATCTCCTGACTAGGGTAGGCAATGGTGTCGGAAAGCACTTCCTCGTCCATAAATTCTGCCATAACATCCCGGTCCAGGGGGGTGGAGTAGCAGATCCAGTCCATATTGGCGGCTGCGATCTCCGGCTCACACAGGAAGTTGATAAACAGCTCCGCCGCTTCCTTTTCCTGAGCGCAGGTGGGGATGCACATGGCATCCATAAACAGATTGAAGCTGCCCTCAGGCCGGTAGAAAGCCAGGTTTTCGTTTTCCTCCGCCATCACCACATAGTCGCCGGCGTAGCAGGGGGCGATCCAGGCCTCTTCGTTTTGCATCAAGTCATAGATTTGATCCATCACATATTGCTGAACCAAAGGCTTTTGCTCTGCCAGCAGCTGAGCGCAATGCTCCAGCTCCGCTCTGTCGGTGGTGTTCAGGCTGTAACCCAGCATCAGCTGAGCGATGCCGAAAGCGTCCCGGGAATTATCAAACATGAGGATCTTGTCGTCATATTTTTCATTCCACATCAGCTCCCAGCCGGTCACATCCGCTTCGTCCACATACTTTGTGTTGTATACGATGCCAACGGTGCCCCAGGCGTAGGGGACGGTGTACTTTTCCTCGGGATCATACTCCATGCTACGGAATTCCTCGGCAATATACTGATAGTTGGGAATATTGTCGAAATCCAGCTCCAGCAGCATGTCTTCCTCGATCATCCGGGCGATCATGTAGTCCGACGGGATGATCACATCCACGGTGATGCCGCCGCCGGCCAGCTTGGTGTACATGACCTCGTTGGAATCGTAGGTGGAGTAGTTGACCTTGATATTGGGGTAGACCTCCTCGAAAGCGGCGATCACATCCAGATAGTCGTCGCTGCCGTCGGAGATATACTGACCCCAGTTATACACATTCAGTGTGATCTGGTCGCTGGTATTTCCGCTGGATTCCCCACAGCCAGGGAGCAGCGCGAAAACAAACAGAAGCACCAAAGCTAAAGAAAGGTTTTTTCTCATAGTCCTACCTCCTTCAGCGCTTGCCCATCAGGGCGTTGGCCTTTTTCTTTTCGGAGCGCATCTGCAGCAGGTTCATGGTCACCAGCAGCACAAAGATCAGAATGAATAGCAGAGTGAACATGGCGTAGATCTTGGGCGGGATGGGCTTTTTGGTGTAGGCGTAAATTTCCACAGGCAAGGTGACAAAATCCATGCCGGTGACAAAATAGCTGATGACGAAATCGTCCAGACTCATGGTGAAGGCCATAATAAAGCCTGCAACAACACCGGGCATGATCTCATGCAGCGTCACTTTAAAGAAGGACTGCAGCGGCGTGCAACCCAGGTCCATGGCGGCGTCCACCAGGCTGCGGTCCATCTGGCCCAATTTCGGCATCACATTCAAAATGACATAGGGCAGATTGAAGGTGATATGGGCGATCAGCAGGGTCCAGAAAGTCAGAGAATTTCGCTGCCCCAGCATTTTGGTACCCACAAAGACAAACAGCAGGGAAAGGGAGATGCCGGTGACGATGTCGGGGTTGGTCATGGGAATGTCCGTCAGCGTCATAACAGTGCGTCGCATTTTGGGGCCCAAGCCCTGGATGCCCACGGCGGCAACGGTGCCGAATACGGTGGCGATAGAGCTGGACAGCACCGCGATGATCAAACTGTTCAGCAGCAGCCCCAGCAGATCCGCGTCCCGGAACAGCTCGGCGTACTGGCCGAAGGTGAAGCCGTCAAACCGGGCAAGGGAATTGCCCTCGTTGAAGGAGCCTACGATCAGCACCGCCATGGGGGCGTACAGGAAAACGAAAATGAGGATGGTAATGATCTTATTCAGCTTTTTCATACGACCACCTTATCCTCCCCGTCATCGCCGGCGAACCGGTTCATAATACCGGTGCAAACGAAGACCAGCACCATCAGCAGCAAGCTCAGCGCGGCGCCCAGGTTGGCATTGTTGCCTTGCTTGAACATCCGCTCGATCACGTCGCCGATGAGAACGGTATTGGCGCCGCCCAACTTCTGGGAAATATAGAAGGTGGAAACAGCGGGCACGAATACCATGGTGATACCGGAAATAATGCCAGGGGTGGACAGGGGCAGCACCACCTTGATGAAGGTTTGCACAGGGGTACAGCCCAGATCCTCCGCGGCTTCAATGAGCCGGTTGTCGATCTTGACAATGATAGCGTACAGCGGCAGGATCATGTAGGGCAGATAGTTATACACCATGCCTAAGATCACCGCTGCCGGCGTGCGGATCAGCTTCACGTTGCTCAGCCCCAGCATGGTCAGGAAATTGTTGATAATACCGGTGTCCTGCAGCAGCGCCACCCAGGCAAGGGTCCGCAGCAGGAAGCTCATGCACATGGGAAGCATCACCAGCATATACAGCAGCTTCTGGGCCAACTGGCCCCGATGGGCGATGTAATATGCCACGGGATAGCCCAAGATCAGGCAGATCAGGGCGGAAACCACGCTGTACAAAATGGATTCGCCGAATACCGGCAGATAAGCGCCCAGCTCCAGGATGTTGCGCCAGGTGAAAACACCGGTGTCCGGATCCGTCAGGGCGTAGTAAGCCACCACACCCAGCGGGATCAGGGTGAAGACCAGCATCCACAGGATATAGGGGGCGCTTAAAAGGATGGACTTATTCTTCTTCATCGCCCGGGTCCTCCGTCAGCTCGTCATACTCGGCAGAGTAGGAGCTGTAGTCGCCAAACATACCGGAATATTCACTCTTTTTCATAATGTGAATATCTTCGGGGTTCAGGCGAATACCAACGGTGGCGCCTTCCGGCTGATGGTCCGTGGTCTGGATCAGCCATTTGAAGCCCTTGAAATCCACAATGATATCGTAGTTCAGGCCCTTGAAGGTAACGCTGGTAACCGTGCCGGTCAGATGGCCTTCTTCCGGCGGCACAAAATCGATATCCTCCGGACGGATCACCACATCCACAGGCTCGTTGGGCTCGAAGCCCGCGTCCAGACATTTGAATGTGCGGCCAAAGAATTTGACCTTATAATCCGCCAGCATAATACCGTCGAGAATATTGGATTCGCCGATAAAATCTGCCACGAAGGCGTTCTTCGGCTCATTATATATATCTTCGGGCTTGCCGATCTGCTGAATGCGGCCCTTGTCCATGACCACAACGGTGTCGGACATGGAAAGCGCCTCCTCCTGGTCGTGGGTCACATATACAAATGTGATGCCCGTGGCCTGCTGGATCCGCTTCAGTTCGATCTGCATATCCTTGCGCAGACGCAGGTCAAGGGCGCCCAGAGGTTCATCCAGAAGCAGAACCTTGGGTTCGTTGACCAGTGCCGGGGCAATGGCCACACGCTGCTGCTGTCCGCCGGAGAGGGCATTGATACGGCGATGGCCGTAGCCCTTCAGGCTGACGATTTCCAGCATGCGGTTTACTCGTTCGGTGATTTCTTCCTTGGGCACCTTGGCCACCCGCAGACCGAACGCGATGTTGTCGAAAACATTCAGATGGGGGAACAGCGCGTACCGCTGGAACACGGTGTTGATCTGCCGCTCATAGGGCGGCACATCGTTGATGCGCTTGCCATCGAAGGTTACATCGCCGCTGGTTGGCGTCAAAAAGCCGCCAATGATCCTGAGCGTGGTGGTTTTGCCGCAGCCGGAAGGGCCGAGCAAGGTTAAAAATTCATGGTCGTTAATGTAAAGATTGATTCCGTCGAGAATCCGCTCCCCGTCGAACTCCATGGTAAGGTCCCGGAGCCTGATGAGTTCTTTAGACATTATCATCCCCCGTTTCTGTGAGATTTAGATAAATTCCGACATTATAAATATACCCGAAATTTGGATAATGTCAATCGTTTTGCGGAAAAAAGAAAAAATCCGGGCCGTTACCTGGTTAGCAGCGACCCGGAAGGGGAATCATGGCATTTTGTTTTATCGTAATAAATGAAAAAACTCCCTCCGGAAAGTCGGGAGGGAGATATTTTCAGAGAAATCAGGCCAGCTTGTTCATCTTCAGGGTCATGCTGCTCTTCTTGCGAGCGGCATTGTTCTTATGCAGAAGACCCTTCTGGACAGCCTGGTCCACAGCCTGCACAGCCTGCTTGTAAGCAGCTTCGGCAGCGGCCTTGTCGCCGGAAACCAGCGCGGCGTCGAACTTCTTCAGGTTCGTCTTCAGCTCAGACTTGTTAGCCTTGTTCTTCTCGTAAGCGATCTTGGAAGAAATGACATCCTTCTTAGAGGACTTAATGTTGGGCATTGTTACACCTCCTGTTCCCCAAAGTTTCATACAGTAAGGCATTATAACGCAATTTCTCAATAAAATCAATCCCTATTTTCAAAAAAATTCACTTTTTTCAAAAAAAGTTTTGAAAAATGCTGTCAAGTTCTTTTTTTCGATAAAAAACGACCAAACCGTGAAAATCCCAATGACGAAAAAAGTAGAAAAATGTCTGAGTGGGGTCAAAAAGATTATGTAAACAAAAAACGGT
This sequence comes from Faecousia sp., assembly GCA_045595225.1. GTDB lineage: Bacteria > Bacillota > Clostridia > Oscillospirales > Oscillospiraceae > Faecousia. The sequence continues at coordinate 1,233 of JAZOAD010000130.1, read as the reverse complement.
GGAATGACCGGGCGTGGCATGTGGAAAACCCCTGTGGAAAAGTCTGTGGAAAATGTGGAAAAGTTGGAGTTTTCCACAGAGAAACCCCGGTTTTTCAACGGAAGTCCCTGAGAAAATAGGACGCGAATGGGAAGGATCTTCCTCTCATAATTCGGCGGCAACCGTTTTACGTCACCGTAATAATAAGGAAACCGCAGGGCCGAAAACCAGGTAAAAAGTTAGAAATCCGGGGTTTTCTGGCGGCCTGGATCGGTCCGGTTTCCGGGAGTTGGCAAAATTTTTGTGAAAAACCGCCAAACTTTTTTTCGTATCATTTGGGCCGGGCTGGAAATAATGGAATTAGCAAATGTTACGGAGGACACCATGCAGGGAAAAGTAGAGATCTGCGGAGTCAACACCGCGCGGCTGAAGACATTGACTCCGGCAGAAATGGATAATTTGCTGATCCGGGCCAAGGGCGGTGATGCCTGGGCCCGGGAACAACTGATCGAGGGGAATTTGAGATTGGTGCTTTCAGTAATCCAGCGCTTCGACAAGCGGGGCGAAAGCCCGGATGATCTGTTTCAGGTGGGCTGCATTGGGCTGATGAAGGCGATTTCCAATTTTGATCCCACCAAGCAGGTCCGGTTTTCCACCTATGGGGTGCCTATGATCGCCGGCGAGGTGCGGCGCTATCTGCGGGATAATTCCGCCATCCGGGTATCCCGGTCCATTCGGGATGTGGCTTATCGGGTGCTGCAGTGCAAGGAGGCCCAGACCCTGGCCCTTGGCCGGGAGCCTACCTTGGAGGAAATCTCTAGGGAACTGTCCCTGCCTGTGGAGGAGGTAAGCCAGGCGCTGGACGCGGTTTGCGCCCCGGTGAGCCTGTATGATCCGGTATATTCCGACGGAGGCGATCCGCTGACGGTGATGGACCAGGTGCGGGACATGAAAAATACCGAAAGCAACTGGATGGAGCATATTGCCCTCCGGGATGCTTTCGGTAAATTGGGAGATCGGGAAAAGCAAATCCTGTCCCTGCGGTTTTACGATGGCAGGACCCAGATGGAGGTGGCCAATGTGCTGGGCATTTCCCAGGCCCAGGTTTCCCGGCTGGAAAAGGGCGCCATTTCTGCCATGCGCAAAAGCGTTTCCGTTTCGTAAGGTAAATTGTTGTTTACACGATTGGCGGCGTAGCCGCCTTGCCTCCCTCGTTTTGAGGGAGGTGTTAGCCCAAAGGGCTGACGGAGGGAG
>JAZOAD010000129.1:0-2924 GCA_045595225.1 Faecousia sp. | reverse complement strand
CATTCTTTCGCTGAATATGGTACGATAAGGCCAAAAGGAGTTGATCGATCTTGAAAGACGGAAAACAACACATTCTCGTAGCCGACGATGACAAAGAGATCCGACAGATTTTGGAGCTGCTGCTGACTTCCCAGGGATACGCGGTGACCGGCGCAGCCGATGGCCTTTCGGCCCAAAACGCGGCAGGCGAGGACATCGACCTGTATCTGCTGGATGTGAATATGCCGGGTCAATCCGGTCTCCATGCCGCCACGGCCATCCGCCGGCAATTCGACACACCCATTATTTTCCTCACCGCCTATTCCAGCGAATCGGACAAGGTCATGGGCTTCTCCGTAGGGGCGGACGACTATATCGTCAAGCCCTTCTCCAACGCGGAGCTGTTGATGCGGGTCCGGGCGGTGTTAAGACGCAGCGTCCCACAGGCCTATACTCAAAAAAACGAACTGGTGATCCAGGACCTTGTGCTGGATCTGGATCGGCAATCCGCGGTCAAGGCCGGCGAAAGCATCGCCCTGACATACACCGAATTCAAAATCCTGGAGCTTCTGGCAAGCAACCGGAAAAAGGTATTCTCTTTGGAAAATATTTACCGCAGCATTTGGAATGACGATGCCGTCGGCGATGAGGCCATTATGGTACACATCAAAAATATCCGTAAAAAGCTGTCCGACAGCGCCAAAAATCCCACCTATATCAAAACCGCATGGGGAAAGGGTTATTACATTGACTGACAAAAAAAGTGCCAAACGTAAAAAATTCGCCCATGAGATCCTGGGGCTCATCGGCATCAGCGCGCTGGCTGCAGTGGTACTGTTTCTGATCCTTACCAATATTGCCGTCACCGTTGCGGAGGTTTACTGCTTTGAAAACGATGTGCCCATGACGGAGTTCGACTGGATGGAAGTGGATCTTTGGATCTCCGGCGTCGGCGCGGTTCTGTCCGTAAGCCTGTTCTGCATCCTGTTTTTGACCCAATTGGCGGATCGGCTGGCCTATATTCGCAAGATCACCAAGGGCATCGAGGCCATGCGCACCGACGAAAATCAAAGCGCCATTCCCCTGGAAGGCAACAATGAGTTGACCGCGCTGGCCGACGCCATCAACTATATGGCCGACGCCCGGCAGCAGCTTCGTCAAAAGGAGCAGGCCCTGGCTCAGGAAAAAGATCAGCTGGTTCGCACGCTTTCCCACGATATTCGGACGCCGCTGACCTCCATTTTGGCTTATTCGGATTTTCTCGCTGAGGAAAACTCGCTTTCCGCTGGGGAGCAAAAAAATCACCTGCGGCTGATCCGGAAGAAGGCGGAGCAGATCCGGGAGCTGACGGACATTCTGCTGGACGGCGGCAAGCGCGCTCCGGAGCATTTTGAGAACGGCCGTCTGCTGATGGAACAGCTGGCTGAAGAATTCGCGGAGGGATTGGAGGACAGCTTCACCATTCTTCTGGATCTTTCCGGCTGCCGTCCCTTCGACGGCGATTTCGATGTGGGAGAGCTGCGCAGAATCTTTGACAATCTGGGCTCCAATGTCCGCAAGTATGCCCAGGCCAGCCAGCCGGTGCGCCTGTCCATAAGTTTGGAGGACAGTTTGATCATCTGGCAAAGCAACGCCGCAGGCAACGAAACCTGCCGGGAAGACAGTTACCGCCTGGGCATCAACAGCATTCGCCGCATCGCCCAGCACTATGGCGGCACCGTATCCGTAACCCAATCGGCGGAGGATTTTGCCATCACCGTCACCCTTTCCGATTTTTGATATTTCTTTAGAATTCTTTAGATTTTCCTCCCTTTTTTCTTTAGAAACCGGTGGTATTCTATGGTCACAAAAGCAAACCACCCCAACAAAAAATGAAAGTGAGGAAAATTGTATGTTAACTTTTTTGGATTTGCTGATCGTAGTCGTGATGGCGCTGGCCGCCGCCAGTATGCTGGCGTTGGCGCTGATGTTCCTGCTGAAAAATAAAACCGCTCAGCGGGTGTGTATGTATATCACAGCCGCCCTGGGTGTGTACATTGGAACCGTAGGCTTCCGGATCAACTGGCTGGGCTTTGCGTTTCAGGCGATCCTGGCAATTGCCCTGGCGGTGGTCTGCATCGGCGCGGTAGTGCTGGAGCGGCTGAAGAAGAACGACGACAAAATCTTCCTGATCACCCGCCTGATGACCGCCGGCGCATTGGTCCTTGGTATGGCCAACGCATTCCTGGTATGACAAAAAGAGGAGGCTCAGCCTCCTCTTTTTATTGCTTTATTCGCCCACAGCTTTGTTGGTCTGCATAATACGCGCAACGCCCTATTGAATTTGCCCCCAAAAACTGATAAACTATGGGTAATACAGGAAAAGGAGGGACATGATGGCCTGTTTCATTACCATTCTGCCCCAAAAACAGATCATCGAGGCCCGGAACGGCGACACCCTTCTGTCCGCGCTGCGTCAAGCCGGGAAAATCCCGGATGCGCCCTGCGGCGGTGAGGGCCGCTGCGGCAAATGCCGGGTGATCGTGGGCGGCGCGGAAGCGCTGGCCTGCCAAACCATAGTGGATCGGGATATGACTGTCACCATCCCCACCGCCGACAGTCACATCATTCTTACAGAGCCGATTGCAGCCTGCCATATTTCCGTCACGCCTTCCCAGGGCTATCTGCTGGCTTTTGATATCGGCACCACCACCGTGGTGGGCTATCTTTTAGAGGGCCCCACAAGGAAAATACTGGCAACCGCAGGGGCGCAAAATCCTCAGTCCCCTTTCGGCGCAGATGTGATCTCCCGGATCCGCCACGCTCTGCAGGGGCAAATGGAGCCGCTAACCCAAAGCATTCGGGATTGTCTGGCGCAATTAACGCTGGAGCTTTGCCGCGGCGCGAATATTGCCGCTGATGATATTGGTTTTGTCTGCGCCGTTGGTAACCCCGCCATGCAGCAA
>JAZOAD010000128.1:0-3111 GCA_045595225.1 Faecousia sp. | reverse complement strand
CGTATCCCTGGGAAGTCAGCAGCAGCTCCAAAATCTGTCGGATCTCTTTGTCATCGTCGGCTACGAGAATGTGTTGTTTTCCGTCTTTCAAGATCGATCAACTCCTTTTGGCCTTATCGTACCATATTCAGCGAAAGAATGCAATCTTCTTCCGCGCCCCCCCCTTGTTTTTGCGCCCCCAATAAAGTGAAACATTTTCTTCGTTCTCGATCAGGTGGCGGAAATCCGCGTTTTTTGGGCGCTGCTTGTGGGGATCCCGGAAGAAATCGTCGCTCAGGCGCTGGATGACAGGCGACAGCGCCATCAGCGCGACCAGGTTGGGAATTGCCATCAGACCGTTAAACAGGTCCGCGAATTCCCAAACCGCGTCCATTCTGGCCACGCAGCCCACATAGACCATAGCGGTATAGAGGGCCGGATAGACCGTCTTGGCGAGCTTGCCGCCCCCGGAAAGGTACTCGACGCACTTCTCGCCATAGTAATACCAGGCAACAATGGTGGCGAAAGCGAACAGGCACATGCCGACGGTAACGATATACTGACCGCCGGTGAAGGCGTTTTCGAAGGCGGTGGCGCTCATGGCACGGGCGTCGCCTACCAGGGCGGGATCGTACCACAATCCGGAGGTCAGAATGACCAATGCGGTCACAGTACACAGGACGATGGAGTCAAAAAAGACCTCAAACGCGCCCCACAGACCCTGCCGGGCGGGATGGTCATTGGAAGCGGACGCGTGGGCGATGGGGGCTGAGCCCATGCCAGCTTCATGGGTGAAGACACCGCGGGCCATGCCGATACGGCAGGCATGCATCACCGACGCGCCCAGGAAACCGCCCGTGGCGGCGGTGCCGGTGAAGGCGTTTTGAATAATCAGGCCGAAGGCGGCAGGAATCTGCTTGATATTCACCGCCAGGACCGCCAAAGCGCCCAGGATGTACAGAATGGACATAAAGGGGACCAGGAATTCTGTTACGGCGGCAATGCGCTTGATGCCGCCGATGAAGATCAATGCGCCCACAATGGCAGCGACCGTGCCGATGACCCGCGTGGGAACGCCAAAGATGGCGTTGATGCCGCCGGCCAGGGCGTTTGCCTGGACGGACGCGCCGATACCCAGGGCTGCGAGGCCGCCGAAAAGGGCAAACAGCGCAGCCAGCCACTTCATGCCCAAGCCTTTTTCGATGTAGTACATGGGGCCGCCAACGATCTCGCCCCTGGCATTGGTGGCGCGGTAGGCCATGGACATGGTGACCTCGCAATACTTGATAACCATGCCTGCCAGCGCGGAGATCCACAGCCAGAATACCGCGCCGGGGCCACCGGTGGCGATGGCCAGGGCGACACCCACAATGTTGCCGGTGCCAACGGTGGCGGCCAGAGCGGTGCAAACCGCCTGGAAGGGTGTGATGGCGCCTGCTTCCGTTTGGGGGCTGTCTGTCCGCTGAAACAGGGTCTTTACGGTGTAGCGCATGACGATGGGAAATCTCCGGAAAATGACGCCTTTTGTCACGAATGTCAGAAAAATGCCGGTACCGATCATCAAAACGACCATGGGCAAGCCCCAAATGACATTGTCATTCAGGCTGCTGATAAAATGCATAATTGCGTCCATGCTGGTTCCTCCGATTTACTTCCTGTGAAAGGGCCGCTATGCGCCGGGGCATCGGCCGCGATCGCGCCCTTCCCCTACAAGGGTATACAGGAGAGAGGAAAAGTTGCGTAGCTTTTTCAAAGCCGGTTGCATATTTGTCCGCTAATTCATCGCGCTTCCGGATGCCGATTTGACAAATCAAGAAAAAAACTGTATAATAACCTACGAAAGTCCCATTTTTGGGCTGCACTTTCTAAAGGCAAGGAGTTAATATTCTTATGGATAATACCTTTAGTTGGGATTTTACCCTGGCAAATTACAGCGCTGTTTGGGCATTTATGGTCCAAATCGGCCTTTTGCTGCTGTTTTTGATGGTGGGCAATATTCTGCGGCGCACCATTCCGCTGTTCCGCAAATGCTTGATTCCCTCCGCGCTGCTGGGCGGCGCTATGCTGCTGGTGGTGGACATTATCTGCAAGCAGTTCGGATTGACTTTGGTGGATAATCGGCTTTTGCAGGTCATTACCTACCATTGCCTGGCCATTGGTTTTGCTTCTATGTCGCTGAAGACCGAAAAGAGCGCCCATAAGACCAATAAGGCCCAAATCGTGGAGTTTGGCGCGCTGCAGGGTGGCAGCTATATGCTGCAGGCCTTTGTGGGCCTGGGTATCACACTGCTTTTGTTCCTGCTGACCCGGTACGGCGACCAGGTGACCTCCTTCATCTGCGGCCTGATCCTGCCTCTGGCCTTCGGCCAGGGCCCCGGCAATGCTTTGAGCTGGGATATTAACTTTACCAACACCCCCGCCACTCAGTTCGCGGGCAATGGCAGTTTTGGCCTGTCCCTGGCATCCATCGGCTTTGTGGTGGCTTCGGTCTTCGGCGTGCTGTACATCAATATCCATAAAAAGCGCGGCGATCTGTCCGTCCGCAAGGCTGGTCCCGATGAGGCGTTTGTGGACCAGACCAATCCCAGCGGCAGCGAGATCCCCGACAATGAATCCGTGGATAAATTCACCATCCAGGCAGGCTTCGTGGCCCTGGCCTACGCCCTTTCCTTTGGCTTTATGTGTCTGCTGGGCGCCATCTCTGATTTTACCAATTCCATCGCCTGGGGCTTCAACTTCCTGTGGGCGTCCCTGGCGGCTATGCTGATCAAGGCGGTGGTCAAGCAGCTGCGCAAGCATAATCAGATGCACCGGGAATATATCAATAATTACCAGATGGACCGCATTTCCGGCTTTGCGTTTGACCTGATGATTGTGGCGGGCGTGGCGGCTATTGAGATCAATGATATCAAGAACTATATTCTGCCCATTGTCATCCTCAGCCTTGTCGGTTCCGCGATCACCTTCATCTATATCCGCCTGGTTGCCAAGGCGTGCTTCAAGGGCTTTGAGCACGAGTTCTTCCTGATGTGCTTCGGTACGCTCACGGGTACGGCATCGAACGGCATGATCCTCATGAAGGAGGTCGATCCCGGTCTTAAAACACCGACCTCGAGCCTGTACATCCTCTCG
>JAZOAD010000127.1:0-123133 GCA_045595225.1 Faecousia sp. | reverse complement strand
GTAGATGCACCACTTGTCACCCTGACGGTGATGGTGCATGTGGCGAATGCGGTAAATGACCGGGTCACGCATATTGAAGTTGCCAGAAGCCAGGTCGATCTTAGCGCGGAGGGTGTATTTATTGTCCTCAAATTCGCCGGCCGGCATACGGGCGAACAGATCCAGGCTCTCCTCAATGGGACGATCGCGATAGGGAGAAGTGGCGGGAGTCTCCACATCGCCGCGGGATTCCTTGAACTGCTCGGGCGTCAGCTCGCAGACATAGGCAAGGCCTTTCTTGATCAGTTCCACGGCGAACTCATAGTCTTTTTCAAAATAGTCAGAGCCGTAGAAGAAACGGTCGCCCCAGTCAAAGCCCAGCCAGTGGATATCCTCCTTGATGGCCTCGACGAATTCCACATCTTCCTTGGTGGGGTTGGTGTCGTCCATACGGAGATTGCACAGGCCGCCAAACTTTTCGGCAGTACCGAAGTCGATGGTCAGCGCTTTACAATGGCCGATATGCAGGTAGCCGTTGGGCTCGGGGGGAAAACGGGTATGCACGGTCTTGCCGGCGTAACGGCCGCCTTCGGCAATATCTTCTTCAATAAAGCTGTGAATAAAATTTTTGCTTTCAGTAATTTCAGCCATATTTTAAAACCTCTCTTTGGTTAAATTTCCAATAATAAGCCATTATAACCCAACTGTTTTGATTTTGCAACAGGAAAAGTAAAAAAGAAATCGTTTGTGATGCATGTCCGGGTTGATTTGCCGTGAAATTGTGAAAAATCAAAAAACATTTCAGAAAACAGAAAATTATGGTTGTCATTTTGTTATTCTTATATTAAAATAGGGGAAGGAATAGAAGAAGGAGTGATGAATTTTGTCAGAAATCAAATACAAGCGCGTTCTGCTGAAGGTCAGCGGTGAGGCGCTGGGTGAAAAGACTGCCGCCGGCGATGGCTTCGGTCTGGATTTTGCGAAAGTCAATGATGTCTGCGCTTCCATTAAGGAATGTGTGGATATGGGTGTACAGGTTGGTCTTGTGATCGGCGGCGGCAATTTCTGGCGCGGCGTGAAAAACGGTTCCGGCAAAATGCAGCGCAGCCATGCCGATGCTATGGGTATGCTGGCAACTGTTATGAATGCCATTGCGGTGGCCGATGCCTTGGAGCAACACGGCGTAGATGCCCGGGTACTTACCGCTGTAGAAATGCATAAGTTTGCCGAGTATTTCACCAGAGATACCGCCAATCGCTACCTCAATGAGGGTAAAGTGGTCATTTTTGCGGCCGGCACAGGCAATCCCTATTTCTCCACCGATACCGGCGCGGTGCTCCGTGGCGTGGAGATCGAAGCGGATGCGGTGCTGATGGCCAAAAATGTGGATGCCATTTACTCTGCTGACCCCAAAAAGGATCCCAATGCGGTGCGCTACAGCCAGCTTACCTACGGCAAGGTACTGGAGGATAATCTGAAAGCCACCGATATCACCGCCATGGCGTTGGCCATGGACAACAACATGACCATGGTTTGCTTTGGTCTTGAGGAAGAAAACAGTATTTTGCGCGTGGTCCGTGGAGAAAAGATCGGCACCACCGTTACAAACTAATTTAGGAGGATAATATAATGGCTGTTGATTTTAAGGATTTTGAAAGAAGAATGGGTAAGGCTTTGGATCATTTGGACGAGGAGTTCGGCGCTGTCCGCGCCGGCCGCGCCAACCCTAAGGTTCTTGACCGTATTACCGTGGAATACTATGGTTCTGAGACCCCTCTGAACGGCGTCGCAACCATTTCCTCTCCCGATGCCCGTACCCTGGTGATCTCTCCCTGGGACACCAAACTGCTGAAGGATATTCAGAAAGCGATCCAGGTTTCCGATCTGGGTATCAATCCTCAGAACGATGGCCGCGTTATCCGGCTGACTTTCCCCATGCTGACGGAAGACCGCCGTAAGGAACTGGTCAAGCAGGTGAAAAAGTATGCCGAGGATGCCAAGGTCGCCATGCGGAACATCCGCCGTGACGGTATGGACTATGTCAAGAAGCTGAAGAAGAACAGCGAGATCACCGAAGACGATCAGAAGAAGGCGGAAAAGGATCTGCAGGATCTGCTGGATAAGATGATCAAGAAGGTGGACGAAGCTACCGCCCTGAAGGAAAAGGAACTGATGGCTCTGTAATTACCAATATGTTTTTATTGCGAGCTGGTGGTAACACCGGCTCGCAATGATGCGATTTTGAAAGCGAGGTGCTTTATGGCACTTTCCAATCCGGTTCCTCAGCATATTGCCATCATCATGGACGGCAATGGTCGCTGGGCCCAAAAGCGGGGCTTGCCCCGGAATGCCGGCCATAAGGCCGGCGCCGAAACCTTTCGCCGAATTGCTGCCCGATGCAATGAACTGGGCGTGAAATATTTGACCGTTTATGCCTTTTCCACGGAAAACTGGAAACGCTCCGAGGATGAGGTGAACGGAATCATGCGCCTTTTGGAGGCCTATTTAACGGAAGCGCTGCGGGATATGGAAAAAAATCATATCCGGTTTTGCCTGTTTGGAGATATTTCCGGCCTCAACCCCAAATTACAGAAGCTTTGTATGGACACCATGGAACGCTCCCGGAAGTTTGACCGGGTGCAGGTGAATTTCTGCATCAATTACGGTGGCCGGGATGAAATTATCCGCGCCATCCAAAAATACGCCGCCGATGTGGCTGCCGGTAAGAAAGACCCTCGGGCCCTTACCGAACTTGATTTTGAAAATTATCTGGACTCTGCCGGCGTACCAGACCCGGACCTGGTGATTCGCCCCTCCGGAGAGCAGAGGACCAGTAACTTTTTACCCTGGCAGAGCGCTTACTCTGAGCTGGTGTTCATGGATGTGCTCTGGCCGGATTTTTCCGATGACGATCTGGATGCGGCCATTGCCGAATATCATCGCCGAAATCGCAGATTTGGAGGAGTTTGATTCATGAAAACTCGAATTATCGCTGCCCTTGTGCTGCTGCCCCTGCTGATATTGCTGCTGTTTTGGGCGCCTCTGTGGGTATGCGCTCTTGTTGCCGGTCTTCTGTCTGCGGTAGCTTCCTATGAGCTTTTGGCCCGCACAGGGCTACTAAAGCATGTTCGCCTGAACGTATATTCCGCGCTGATGGCTTTTGGCGTCAGCATGTGGAGCTATTTTCAGTGGAATTACGGTGTTATTTTGCTGGCGGTTCTGATTTTCTATATTCTTGTGTTCGGGGAAATGATGATCGCTCATTTGCATCTGCATATTAAAGATGCGGCGCTGTGCTTCCTGTCCGGCATCGTTCTGCCTTTTTTACTCACATCTCTGGTGCGGATCCTTTGCATGGAACAGGGCAGAATTCTGATTTGCATTCCCTTTATCATGGCCTTTATGTCCGATGCCGGCGCGTATTTTATTGGTGTTTTCTTCGGAAAGCATAAACTTTGCCCTCGGATCAGCCCCAAAAAGTCTGTGGAAGGCTTGATCGGCGGCGTGGTGATCGGCACTTTGTCGCTACTGCTGTACGGATTGATCGTCAATTTCTTCTTTGACCTGGGCTTGGGCTATGTTTCCCTGATGATTTATGGCATGATCGGCACGATGGCCTCCGCGTTTGGCGACCTTTGCCTGTCGGTGATCAAGCGGCAGACCGGTATTAAGGACTACGGCAATCTGATCCCCGGCCATGGCGGTGTGCTGGATCGGCTGGATTCTGTTTTGATCGCCGCGCCCCTGACGGAAGCGCTGCTGCTGATTTTACCCATGGTGTAATATTATGATGAAATGTATTAGTATTTTAGGCTCTACCGGTTCCATTGGCCGGCAGAGCCTGGACATTATCAGCCGGATGGAAGGCCTGCGCGTTGTGGCGCTGACAGCCGGCACCAGCCTGGAGCGAATGGCGGAGCAATGCCGTCAGTTTCATCCCAAACTTGCGGTTATGGCCACAGAAGAGCTGGCAATGGCCTTAAAATCCGTTGTTTCTGACCCGGAGTTGCAGGTTGCCTGGGGGGAAGAGGGCGTGATCCGCGCGGCTACCATGCCGGAAGCGGATTGCGTGATCACCGCTGTAGTTGGCATGATGGGCTTAAAGCCTACGTTGGCGGCGATCCGTGCAGGAAAGCGGATCGGTTTGGCCAATAAGGAAACTCTGGTCTGCGCCGGTGAACTGGTGATGGCGGAAGCGGAAAAATACGGGGCGCAAATCGTTCCCGTGGACTCGGAGCATTCCGCCATTTTTCAATGCCTGATGGGCAGCCATAGCCCAAAAGAAGTGGAAAAGATCATTCTTACCTGCTCCGGCGGCCCGTTTTTTGGACAAAACAGGGAAGAACTGGCGGCCGTGACAAAGGATGACGCTCTACGCCATCCCAACTGGAAAATGGGCCCCAAGATCACCGTGGATTGCGCCACCCTTATGAATAAGGGTCTGGAAGTCATCGAAGCCATGCGGCTTTACCGCCTGCCTCCAGAGAAGGTAGAGGTCGTGGTCCATCGGCAGAGCATCATCCACTCCATGGTGGAGTTTATCGACGGCGCTGTGATGGCCCAAATGGGTACGCCGGATATGCGTCTGCCCATCCAACTGGCGCTGACTTACCCGGAAAGAACATACTGCCCTGTACAAAAGCTGGATCTGCTGAACTGCGGTCCGCTGACTTTCCACAAGCCGGATCTGGAAGCCTTTCCCTGTCTTCTGCTTGCTATGGAATGCGCCCGAAAGGGAGGTAATCTGTGCGCTGCCATGAATGGCGCCAATGAAGAAGCGGTAGCGCTTTTCCTGGCAGATAAGATTGGATTCTACGATATTTATTCCCTGGTTCGTGGGGCTGTGGATGCGGCTGCTTTCCTTGCTTCTCCCACATTAGAGCAGATTTTGGAAACGGACCGTGCCGCGCGTGCCTTTGTGCGCAATAACTTTTAATATTTGAGGACGATTATGAGTACGATTTTTAGCATTCTTTTCGCTGTTTTGATTTTCAGCTTTTTGATCTTTATCCATGAGTTTGGTCATTTCATCTGCGCCAAGCTTTCCGGCGTACAGGTAAATGAATTTGCCATGTTTATGGGCCCTGCCATTTGGAAAAAGAAAAAAGGGGAGACCCTTTATTCCATTCGCTGCATTCCTTTGGGCGGCTACTGCGCCATGGAGGGTGAGGACGAAGACACCGATAACCCCAGGTCCTTCCAAAAAGCTGCCTGGTGGAAACGTTTGATCATTCTGGTTGCCGGCGCTGCCATGAATTTTATTGCAGGCTTGCTGATTTTGTGCATTGTCTATGCCCCTGCGCAGCAGTTTGTGGTACCTGTGGTGGATCATTTTGAAGATTTCTGCACCATTGACGGCGTCAACGGTCTGCAGGAAGGAGACCGTTTTGTGGAGATCGACGGAGAGAAGATCATTCTGCATTCGGATTTCTCCATGATCCTGGAGCTGAATAAAGGCGATGTGCATGACATTGTTGTAGAGCGTGACGGTCAGCTGGTTGTTCTGGAAGATTTTTTCCTGGAACGACACGAAGTGACCTATGAGGACGGCTCTACCGCAATGCTGCTGGGCTTCAGCTTTGCCATCGAGGATGCTACTTTTGGCAGCAAGCTGCAGTATGTATGGAATACCGCCATTAATTGGGTCCGTACTGTTCGCCTCAGCTTGCAGATGCTGTTTACCGGAAGGGCCACCTTTGCGGATGTGTCCGGCCCGGTTGGTATTGTTGGCACTATGACGGATGTTGCCGCTTCTTCTGCCACTTGGGTGGATGCGTTGCTGAACCTGCTGTATTTTGGCGCTTTTTTGGCAGTAAACCTTGCGGTGATGAATCTGCTGCCCATTCCCGCCCTGGATGGCGGCCGTGTGGTAGCGTTGCTGCTGACCACCGGTATCGAAGCTATTACTAGAAAGAAGATCAATCCCAAATATGAGGGCTATATCCATGCTGTCGGTATGATTTTGCTGCTGATTTTAATGGCAGTGATCATGTTTAAGGATGTTATCTGGCTGTTTAAGTAAGGTGAAAGTATGACAAGGCAAATCATTGTGGGCGGAGTGCCCATCGGCGGCGGAGCCCCGGTGGTCATTCAGTCTATGCTCAATACAAAAACTTCGGATATTGAAGGCTCCTTGGCGCAAATCAAGCAGCTTGCGTCTGCCGGCTGCCAAATTGCCCGCCTGGCAGTGCCAAATATGGAGGCAGCCAGGGCCTTTGGGGAGATCTGCAAGGAAAGCCCCCTTCCGCTGGTGGCAGATATTCATTTTGACTATAAGCTGGCCATTGCCGCCGCGGAGGGCGGCGCAGCCAAGATCCGCATTAACCCCGGTAACATCGGCGGTGAGGATCGGGTGAAAGCGGTTGTGGATGTTTGTAAAGACAGGCATATTCCTATTCGCATTGGTGTCAACGGCGGTAGTTTGGAGCCGGCTTTGCTGGAAAAGTACGGCCATCCTACGGCCCAGGCGCTGGTAGAGAGCGCCTTCGGCCATTTGGAGCTGCTGGAAAAATATGGGTTCTATGACACCTGCGTGTCTATGAAATCCAGCGCCGTGCCTACCATGGTAGCCGCCTGCAGGCTGTTCCGTGAAAAGAGCGACTATCCGCTGCACATTGGTGTGACAGAAACCGGCCCGGTCAAACAGGGCCTGATCAAATCCGCTATGGGCATCGGCGCATTGCTGCTGGATGGCATCGGTGATACCATTCGTGTATCTTTGACCGATGATCCGGTGGAGGAAGTTTACGCAGCCAAGGATATTTTGAAAGCCGCAGGCCTTCGCAAGGATGGCGTCAATATCATTTCCTGCCCCACCTGTGGCCGTACACGGATCGATCTGATCGGTCTGGTCAATCAAGTGGATTCGGCGCTGAAGCATTGCCAAAAGCCTGTTACGGTTGCCGTGATGGGTTGCGTAGTAAATGGTCCCGGCGAGGCAAGAGAGGCTGATATCGGCATTGCCGGGGGTGATGGCTGGGGGATGATCTTTGAAAAGGGTGCGCAGGTGGAAAAGCTGCCCTACGATCAGCTTCTTCCGGCGCTGCTGGAGCGGATCGAAGCCCTATAATCAGCCCATACTGAGGTTATTACATGAAAGAGCAAGTTTACTTTTTCGATATGTTCCCGGACTACGAGCCGCCTGAGGGGTCAATGGAAGCCCTTTCTCAGGCGGCCGTTGTTGCTGCGGATATTGATACAATGACACGGCGGGTCTCTGTGGCGATTCATAGCGCCAATTACATTCCCAAGCGCCTGCTTGACACGGTTTCCCGGGAAATTCAGGACAGCTACGGTCTGAAAACCTTGGAGATCACCGCTACCCATCCCGCCGATCAGCTGCAAAAAGTGGAAGCTGAAGAGCTGATGGGGCTTTTTGTCGCGGAAAACTCCATGAACCGTGGCATTCTGGCAGGCGCGCAATGGGATTGGGCGGACACAGAGCTGACAGTCAGCCTGCTTGGTAATGGTGTGAAATTTCTTCAGGAGTCCGTTCCCGCGGTTTGCCGTCAGCTGCGCGAGCGGTTTGCTGCGCCGGTGAATATCCGGTTTGAAGCAGCGCAAGCGTTGGAAGGCAAGGCTCTGTTTGACGCAATGGAAAAGATTCGCGAAAAAACAGCGGTGGTCGCGCCGGTTTCCGTTGGAGCAGCTAAGAAGCCCGCGCCTCAAGTCGAAAGTGTGGCGTTCTACGGAAAGCCCATTAAAGTGCCCGCTGTACCTATGAAGGATTTGAATTTGGACATGGGCAGCGTGGTTGTAGAGGGCAAAGTATTTGCCGTAGACCACAAGGAACTAAAAAAACGCAATGCCTGGGTCATTTCCTTTGATATGACGGATAATACCGGCTCTGTTCGTGTCAATCGTTTTATGGAAGCGGGTGAGGCGAAACCCATTTTGGAGCATGTAAAAGTGGGTGAGGTGCTGAAGGTCCAGGGTAAGCTGGAGCTGAACCGCTATGATAATGAAATGGTTTTGAAGCCGTTTGCCATGCAACCCGGTTCTATGCCCAAGCGGAAGGATCTGGCGGAGGGCATGAAGCGTGTGGAGCTGCATTTGCATACCTCCATGTCCAACATGGACGCGCTGACTTCCACCAAAGCCGCTATCAAGCAGGCTGCCGCCTGGGGGCATAAGGCCATCGCCATCACAGATCACGGCTGCTGCCAGTCCTTTACGGACGCGCTGCATGTGGTGGAAGATTGGAAAGGACCGCCCAAGGTTGCGGGTACCGATGAGACCATAAAGATCCTTTACGGCTGTGAGGGTTACTATGTCAACGATGTGGATGACCGTATCGTTGTTCATGGCCAGCAGGATATGCGCTTTGATGAGGAGTTTGTAGCCTTCGACCTGGAAACCACAGGTCTATCCTCTAAAAATGATCGCATCATCGAAATTGGCGCAGTAGTGGTGAAAAACGGCCAGGAAGTGGACCGTTTCCAAACCTTTGTCGATCCTCAGCGGAAGCTGGAAAAGAAAATTGTGGATCTGACCGGCATTACCGACGAAATGTTGGTGGGCGCGCCTAAGATCGAGGAAGTGTTTCCCCAATTTTTAGAATTTGTAGGTAACCGTGTTCTTGTGGCCCACAATTCTGACTTTGATACCGGTTTTATCCGCGCAGAATGTATTCGGCAGGGAATACCCTATACCTTTACGGCTGCGGACACTCTGATCCTGTCCCAGAATCTTTTGCAGTATTTAAGTAAATTTAAGCTGGACATTGTGGCCAATGCCTTGAGCCTGCCGGAATTCAATCATCACCGGGCGGCGGATGACGCGCTGACTTGCGGTATGATCATGGCAAGACTAATGAAAATGCTGGAGCAGGATCATGATGTGCACTCGCTGCAGCAGATCAATCCGGCTATGACCAGCCTTCGCAGCAAGGGCCGCATTAGCGACCGCCATGCCAGGCATATCATTCTTTTTGCAAAAAATCAGTTGGGTCTACGAAATCTGTACCATCTGATTTCCGATGCCAACCTGAAGTATTATAAGCGCGTGCCTCGGATCCCCAAGTCTGAGCTTATGGCCCTGCGAGAGGGCTTGATCATTGGCTCTGCCTGTGAAGCGGGTGAACTGTTCCAGGCGATTTTGGACAAAAAGAGCGATGACGAACTAAAGCGGATCGCCTCTTTCTATGATTTCCTGGAAATCCAGCCTCTGGCTAATAACCGCTTCATGCTTGGAAACGATAAGTATGAGGCGAAAACCGACGAAGATCTGAAAGAATATAACCGCAAGATCGTTCGTCTTGGTGAAGAGCTGGGGAAAATGGTGGTTGCTACAGGTGACGTTCATTTCCTCAACCCGGAGGATGAAGTATATCGTCATATTCTGCTGGCCACCAAGGGCTTTGAGGATGCGGACAAGCCCATGCCGCTGTATTTCCGCACCACCGATGATATGCTGAAAGAGTTCGGCTATCTTGGGGAAGAAAAGGCTTATGAAGTGGTTGTCACCAATCCCAATCTCATTGTGGATATGTGCGAAACCATTCGTCCCGTGCCTCATAATCTGTTCGCGCCGAAAATTGAAAACTCCGTGGAAGATTTGAAGCGGCTTGTGTACGACAAATTCCATGAGCTTTATGGCGATCATCCCCCAGAAGTGTTTGTCAAGCGTGTGGAAACGGAGCTTCATGACATTATTTCCTGTCATTACGATGTGATTTATATGTCTGCCCAGAAGTTGGTGCAAAACAGCCTGGAGAACGGTTATCTGGTAGGTTCCCGTGGTTCTGTAGGCTCCTCCATTGTTGCCTATCTTTCCGGCATTACGGAGGTCAACTCCTTCCAGCCCCATTACCGCTGTCCCAATCCCGATTGTAAACATACCATTTTGGATGTGCCCAGCGGCTATAACTGCGGCGCAGACTTGCCGGATAAGGATTGCCCCCTGTGCGGCACCAGATTGGCAAAGGAAGGCTTTAGCATTCCTTTTGAAACCTTCCTGGGCTTTGGTGGCGACAAGGTGCCGGATATTGACCTCAATTTCTCCGGTGAATACCAGGCGGAAGCCCATAAATACTGTATTTCCATGTTCGGCTCGTCCCATGTGTTCCGCGCCGGTACCATTGGCACCGTTGCGGAGAAGACCGCCTTCGGTTATGTAAAAAAATATCTGCAGGAGCGGGAAAAGGTGGCTTCTAAAGCGGAAGAAGCCCGTTTGGCTTCCGGCTGCGTGGGCGTTCGCCGCACCACCGGTCAGCATCCAGGTGGCTTGGTGGTCATTCCGCAGGAGAATGAAATTTGGGATTTCTGCCCCGTTCAGCACCCTGCGGAAGATCCTACTTCCGATCAGATCACCACCCATTTTGAATATCACTCCATGGAAGAAAACCTTCTGAAGCTGGATATGCTGGGCCATGATGACCCTACTATGATCCGCATGATGGAGGATTTGACCGGCGTGGATGCCAAAACCATTCCCCTGGACGATAAGGGCACTATGTCCATTTTCACCTCCAGTAAGATCCTTGGTTATGAGAATAATAAATTACTGGGTCCAACAGGCGCAGTCGGTGTTCCGGAATTTAACACTCGGTTTACTCGTGGCGTTTTGTTGGATACCATGCCGGAGAAGTTTGACTTTCTGGTGCGAATCTGTGGTTACACCCATGGCACCGATGTGTGGCTGGGCAACGCAAAGGATCTGATCAACTCCAAAACCGCCACGGTGGACCAAACCATCGGCGCCCGTGACGATATTATGAACTATCTGATCTCCTGCGGTATGCCGGATAAGCGGGCCTTTAAGATCATGGAGTCTGTCCGTAAGGGCAAGGGCCTGCCACCCGGCGCGGAGGAGGAAATGGTAGCTGCCGGCGTGCCGGATTGGTACATCGGCTCCTGCAAGAAGATCAAATATCTGTTTCCTAAGGCCCATGCGGTGGCTTACTGCATGATGGCTTTCCGTATTGCCTGGTTTAAGGTTTATCATCCGCTGGCTTTCTACGCGGCCTATTTTTACCGTCGCAGTCAGAAGGGTGGCTTCGACGCCAATTTGATGATGGGCGGCCTGGAGTCTGTGCTGGCCAATATTGAAGCCATCGACAACAATGAAGACGCCACCGCCAAGGATGAAGATCTG
Source organism: Faecousia sp. (assembly GCA_045595225.1). Taxonomy (GTDB): domain Bacteria; phylum Bacillota; class Clostridia; order Oscillospirales; family Oscillospiraceae; genus Faecousia. The sequence continues at coordinate 112,060 of JAZOAD010000127.1, read as the reverse complement.
TTGACCACCCTGGAAGTGGTGTACGAGTTCTATCTGCGTGGGTTTGATTTCCTGCCCATCGACATTTATCAGAGCCATGCCACCAAATTCCTCATCGTGAATGGCAAGATTCTGCCGCCTTTCGTGGCCATCTCCGGACTGGGTGAAAGCGCCGCCTGGGATATTATGGAAGGCAGAGAAGGGAAGGAGTTTATTTCCATCGAGGAATTCTCCGCCGCCTGCCCCAAGGTTTCCAAGACCCATATCCAGATGCTGAAAGATGCCGGCGCATTTGGTGATTTGCCCGATACCAGCCAGGTCAGTTTGTTTTGAGTAGTGGTTGCGTTTTACGCAAATCCATGCTATAATTTTCAAAAGGCATAATAAATTATCATACAGGAGGCTAACAAACATGTCTGAAATGAAGAAGATTTGGAAACGTGAAGAGATCCCGGTAGAGCACACTTGGGCTACTGAAGATCTGTATGCATCTGATGCTCTCTGGGAAGAGGATCTGCAGAAGATGGTGGAAGAGGGCAAGGCGCTGGCTTCCTACGCCGGTAAGCTGAACAATGCGGATGATCTGTATGCCTTCTTGTATGCCGATGAGATGGCTGACATTCGTGTAGGCCGTCTGGCAAACTACTGCATGCGCAAGGGCGACGAGGACACCCGTAACGCTACTTACCAGGCCATGGGCGGTAAGTTCCGCAGCGTCATGGTCAAGATCGGTTCCGAGTGCAGCTTTGCCGTACCTGAAATCATGGCTCTTTCCGACGAGGATATGGACCGTTTCTACGCTGAGAAGCCGGAGCTGGAGCGTTATCGCCGCTACTTGACCAATATGCGTCGTCGTAAGGCCCACACTCTGTCCGCCGCAGAGGAGCGTCTGCTGGCTGCGGCAGGCGAAATGTCCGGTGCGCCCACCAATATTTACTCCATGTTCGCCAATGCTGACATCAAGTTCCGTGACGCCATCGACAGCCAAGGCAATGCCCATGTTGTCCGCCAGGGCACCTTCATTTCCCTGGAAGAAAGCCCCGACCGGGAACTGAGAAAGAGCGCCTACGAGAGCCTGTACGGCAGCTTCAACGATTATAAGAATACGGCTGCCGGCCTGCTGAATGCCCAAAATAAGCAGCTGAAGTTCTTCGCGGAAGCCAAGAAGTACAACACCGCTTTCGAGGCCGCGCTGGATCGCACCAATGTTCCCACCGATGTATACCTGAACCTGATTGAAGCCGTTCATCAGAATATCGACAAGATGCACCGCTATGTCCGCCTGCGCAAGAAGCTGCTGGGCGTGGACGAACTGCATTTCTATGACATTTATACTCCCTTGCTGGAAGGCGTTGACAAGTATATCCCCATCGAGGAAGCCAAGCAGACCGTCTATGACTCCCTGGCACCCCTGGGCGAGGACTACCGCGCTGTTCTGAAACACGCCTTTGAGAACCGCTGGCTGGATGTTTACACCAACGAGGGTAAGCGCAGCGGCGCTTACTCTGCCGGCGCGGATGTCCATCCCTTCGTGCTGCTGAATTACTCCGGCACGCTGGACAGCCAGTTTACCCTGGCTCATGAAATGGGGCACGCCATGCACTCCTACCTGTCCAATAAGCATCAGAACCCTGTGGACTCCCAGTATGTGATCTTTGTTGCGGAAGTGGCTTCCACTTGTAACGAGGCGCTGCTGATGGAATATCTCCTGAACAAGACCACCGACAAGAAGGAGCGGGCTTTCCTCATTAACCATTACCTGGATCAGTTCAAGGGCACCATCTATCGCCAGACCATGTTTGCCGAGTTCGAGCTGAACATCGGCCGCATGATCGCCGAGGGTAAGAGCCTGACCGCCGACGTGCTGAGCGCTGAGTATAAGCGCCTCAACGAGTTGTACTACGGCCCTGATATGGTGGTTGACGACAATATCGCTGTGGAATGGGCAAGAATTCCCCATTTCTACATGAACTACTATGTCTTCCAGTATGCCACCGGTTACTCTGCCGCCATCGCTTTGGCGCAAAAGATCCTCTCCGAGGGCGAAAGCGCTGTGAAGGATTACCTGGGCTTCCTGACCGGCGGCTGCTCCAAGAGCCCCATCGACCTACTGAAGGGCGCCGGCGTGGATATGAGCACTCCCGCGCCTGTGAACCAGGCTTTGGAGCTGTTCGGCAAGCTGCTGGATGAAATGGAAGCGCTGATGGCTGAGTGATGGAAGAATTTTATCTGCCGACTCTACACTGGTTCGCCATGACGAATCCCTTCACCGGCTCCAGTGGCAATTTCCGTTATATCATCAAGCCTAATGTGGTGATGGCTACCGCCAAGGAAGTGGATTTTGAAGCATCTTCCATTCACGCCGAATACTGGCACGGCCCATTTTGCTATGAAAAGAGCGAAATGGAAGGCGCAGCCGACTTCCCAATGTCCGAAGAGGGCAGGGAAGCAATGAAGCGTTGGCTTGTAAGCAATATCTGAATAGAGTGTCATTGCGAGGAGCGTAGCGACGTGGCAATCTCCTGGTATCCCAGGTCTGTCTACAATGCAGTATGATAGATTGTACCGGGAGATTCCCACGGCCTCCGGCCTCGGAATGACATGTTGGTAGGGTTATGCGTACACTAAGGAGGTCTATATGGAAAGTGAGAAGCGCCCGTTAAAGTTGTTTGAAAAAATCTTGCTTGCGTTTTCGATTCTGCTGATCATTGCTTCCATGCCTTGGTTTACCCTGCAATTTTATGATGTCTATGATTATGCCGTAGCGATTGCTTGGATGTGTTTGTCTATGGCGAATCTCCTGATCAATTGCATTCGCTGGGAATCTCGTACCAAAGCAACGGTCTTTTCTTTGTGTTTGTGGAGCCTTGTGTTTGTTTTTGAGACGGTTCTATTAATCGTGTATTTGACTTCTTAAAGATTATTCTATTGTTTCTGCAGGAAACCCGTTGACATTTCCGTAAAATGTGGTAAAATACGGAGGAATATTGCAAAAGACTATGCGCAAACCAAGCAATGCGGAAACCTTTAGCGAGAGGGGATGGGTGAAAGCCCTCAGGGGGAAGCATTACAAGCCACTTGTCGCGTCGCCCGGGAGGACCGGGACGGGAGCTCCCGTTACAGAGCGCCTAAGATGCCTGCGCTTGCAGGTGAATTAGGGTGGTACCGCGTATTTTCACGCCCCTATCATTTCGATAGGGGCGTTTTTTATTTGTAGTATATTATTTCTTTTTGGAGGTTTTTCCTATGAGCAATCCCAAGCCTTATGGCGTAAACGAACTGCGTGAGATGTTCCTGTCTTATTTCGAGAGCAAGGATCATCTGCGCCTGCCCAGCTTTTCTTTGATCCCTCAGAATGACGCATCTCTGCTGCTGATCAACTCCGGCATGGCTCCCATGAAGCCCTACTTCAAGGGCGAAGTGGAACCTCCCCGGAAGCGTGTTTGCACCTGCCAGAAGTGCATCCGTACCGGCGATATCGAAAACATCGGCAAAACTGCCCGTCATGGCACCTATTTCGAGATGCTGGGCAACTTCTCCTTCGGCGACTATTTTAAGCGCGAAGCCATCGCTATGTGTTGGGAGTTCCTGACCAAAGTGGTTGGCCTGGACGAAAACCGTCTGTATCCTTCCATCTATGAAAACGATGAGGAAGCTTTCGAAATTTGGAACAAGGAAATCGGTCTGAGCGCTGATCGCATTTTCCGTTTCGGTAAGAAGGATAATTTCTGGGAGCATGGCTCCGGTCCTTGTGGCCCCTGCAGCGAGGTTTATTATGACCGCGGCGAGAAGTATGGCTGCGGTGAGCCCGGCTGTACCGTGGGCTGCGAGTGCGACCGCTACATGGAAGTGTGGAACAATGTGTTCTCCCAGTTCGATAACGACGGCCAGGGCAACTACACCGAGCTGGTGCAGAAGAATATCGACACCGGCATGGGCCTGGAGCGTTTGGCGGTTGTGTGCCAGGATGTGTACTCCCTGTTCGATGTGGATACCGTTATGAACATTACCAACCATGTGACCGCCATCACCGGCGCTTCCTATGGTCAGAGCGTCAAGACCGATGTCAGCCTTCGTGTGATCACCGACCATATCCGCGCTTCCACTTTCATGATCGCAGACGGCGTCCTGCCCTCCAACGAGGGTCGTGGCTATGTTCTGCGCCGTCTGCTGCGCCGTGCCGCCCGTCATGGCAAACTGCTGGGTGTGAACAACCCCTTCTTGTTTGAAGTGGTTGGCACCGTTGTGAAGGAAAATGAGGGCCACTACAGCTATCTGCGTGAGCGCGCAGAGTATATCACCAAGGTGGTGAAGGTGGAGGAAGAAAACTTCGCCCGCACCATCGACACCGGTATGCAAATTTTTGCCACCAAGATGGCCGAACACAAGGCTGAGGGTAAGGCCATCTTCTCCGGTGAGGATGCCTTCCTGCTGGCGGATACCTATGGCTTCCCCATTGACCTGACCGTGGAAATGGTGGAAGATGAAGGTATGACTCTGGATATGGAAAAGTTCACCGCCTGCCGTGAAGAGCAGCGCGTTCGCGCCCGCGAAGCCCGTAAGGCGCTGGGTGACCTTGGCTGGGCCGGCATTGATTTCGGCAAGGAAATGCCCGAGACCCAGTTCGTGGGCTATACCACGCTGACCAACGATGCCAAGATCCTGGCTGTTGTCTGCGAGGATGAGCTGCAGCAGACCGTTGGCGAAGGCGCTGAGGCTATTCTGGTGCTGGACAGAACTGCTATGTACGCCGAAATGGGCGGCCAGGTTGCTGACTATGGCACCATCTGTTGCGGCGACGCTGTGTTTGCTGTCAACAATGTTCAGAAGAATAAGGGCGGCAAGGTGATGCACTATGGCAAGGTAGTTTCCGGCGTGTTCAATGTGGGCGATGCGGTTGCCGTGACCGTGGATGCAGACCGCCGTAATGCCATTATGCGCGCCCACTCCGCCACCCATCTGCTGCAGACCGCTCTGCGCTCTGTTTTGGGCGATCATGTCCACCAGGCCGGTTCCTATGTGGATGAAGATCATCTGCGCTTCGACTTTACCCATTACTCCGCTATGACTGCTGACGAGATCGCCAGGGTCAATGAACTGGTTCAGAATGCTGTTTTTGCTGGCTACGGTATTGACATTCGTGAGATGTCCATTGACGAGGCCAAGGCTTCCGGCGCTACCGCTCTGTTCAGCGAAAAGTACGGCGATACTGTCCGTGTGGTCAATATGGGCGGCTATTCCATCGAGCTGTGCGGCGGTACCCACCTGGATAATACCGCTAAGGTGGGCGCGTTCCGCATTGTGTCCGAGGCTTCCGTTGCTTCCGGCGTTCGCCGCATTGAGGCCATTACCGGCAAGGCTTTCTTTGCCGATGCTGCCAAGACCAGAGCTTTGCTCTCCGATGTTTGCGCCGCTGTGAAGGTGAAGAACGCCTCTGACCTGGCTGACAGATTGGCATCTCAGATGGAAGAAATCAAGGCCCTGAAGAAGGAGATCGAGCAGTTCAAGGCCAAAGAGGCTGCCGGAGCTGTGGACAAGATGCTCGCCGGCGCTGCGCAGGTCGGCTCTGTGAAAGTGCTGACCATGAACCTGAACGATGCGGACGCCAATGCTCTGCGTCAGATGGGCGATGTGTTAAAGGATAAGGAGCCTGCTGTGGTTGCCGTGCTGGTTTCCGTTACCGGCGAAAAGGTCACCTTCCTGGCTGTCTGTGGCAAGGAAGCTGTGAAGGCCGGTGTGCGCGCAGGTGATATTGTTAAGCATGTTTGCTCCATCTGCGGTGGCAGTGGCGGCGGTAAGCCGGATTCCGCTATGGGCGGCGGCAAGGAGCCCGGCAAGGTTTCCGAAGCGCTGAGTACCGTTGAAAGCTTTGTAGCGGCAAAATTCTGATCATTTCCGGGCGCTGCCGCATGGCGGCGCCCGAATTTTCTATGGGAGGAGGGAAGCTATGCGAAAACTGATGTGGTTTACCCTTGGCTTTGGGCTGGCGGCATTGGCAGCTGCCTATTTCCTTGTGGCAGATTTCTTTTTGATTGCGGGTTGTATTTGCATATTTATTCTGGCTTTGTGCCTGCCGTTTTTTCGAAAGAAGAAGCTGTTTCGCATATTGGCTGTTACCGCCCTTGGGTGCGCTGTCGGGTTTTCCTGGCTGACGATTTTCCACAGCGCCTATCTTTCGCTGCCTCGGAAAGCGGATGGCTTGCAGCAGGAAATTACGGTTTATGCCACCGATTATTCCCGCGCAACGGATTACGGCAGCCGGGTAGACGGCTTCCTTCTTCTGAACGAGAAACCTTATTTTGTGACAGCGTATTTGCCGGAAAATACCAGTCTTTCTCCCGGTGACCGGGTCACCGCCTATTTTCAGCTGGGCTGTACTTTACCTGGTTGCAGTAAAAATTCTGAATATAACAGAACCGGAGGCACCTTTCTTGTGGCCAGGTCCATAGGACTGGTTACTGTTCAAGAGGGAGAAAAGCTGCCGATATATGGATATCCGGCTGTGGTGCGGCGCTATATTACCAATATGATTGACACAGTTTTCCCGGCAGATGTTTCCCCGTTTGCCCGGGCGCTGCTGTTGGGCGATACGGAAACGCTGGATTATGAAACCGATACCGCCTTTAAAATCAGCGGCATTCGCCATATCATTGCCGTGTCCGGTCTTCATGTTTCCATCCTATTTTCGTTGGTCTTTCTTCTCGGCGGTAAACGCAATTGGCTCGCGTCCTTGATTGGCCTTCCGGTGCTGTTGTTTTTTGCGGCGGTTGCGGGCTTTTCGCCATCCATTGTTCGCGCTTGCGTCATGCATGGCTTGATGGCCATTGGCCTTCTGATCAAAAAGGAATATGATCCGCCTGCCGCTCTTTCTTTTGCGGTGCTGATCATGCTGCTGTGTAATCCCTGGACCGTTGCCAATGTGGGCTTCCAGCTTTCTGTTGGCTGTATTATAGGCATTCTTTTGCTGTCTGAGCCCATCCGAAACTGGATGATGGATCCTAAGCGTTTGGGAAAGGCCAAAGGGTTCGGTAAAAAAGCCGCAAATTTTTTTGCAACTTCTGTATCTGTTTCTGCCAGCGCTACCGTCATCGTCACGCCGCTGTGCGCTTACTACTTTGGCATGGTCAGTCTGGTATCTGTTCTGACAAACTTGCTGACACTTTGGGTTGTTACCTATATTTTCTATGGAATGGTCATTGTTTGCCTAGTTGGCGTCTTGTCTGCGTCTGTGAGCGCGGCGCTGGCCTGGCTGGTTGCCTGGCCTATGCGCTATGTACTGCTGATGGCAAAAGCCTTGGCTTCCTTTCCTTTGGCCGCTGTCTATACGGATAGCATTTATGTTGTGATCTGGCTTGTGCTGAGTTACATTTTACTGGCCGTGTATCTGCTGATGAAAAAGAAGCGACCGCTGATTCCGGCCTGCTGCAGCGCTGTTTTCCTGTGCATCGCTTTGTTTGCTTCCTGGATGGAGCCTTATGGAGATGAATGTCGGGTAACGGTACTGGATGTAGGCCAGGGGCAATGCATTTTGCTGCAAAGCGAGGGCAAACAATATTTGGTGGATTGCGGTGGCGATAGCGATACCGCCGCTGCGGATTTAGCCGCATCCACCTTGCTCAGCCAGGGAATTGATCGACTGGATGGCATGATATTGACCCATTTTGACGCAGACCATGCTGCCGGCGCGCTGTATTTACTCAGTCGCGTACCGGCGGATAGGCTGTACTTGCCCATTTCGCTTGACGAGGAAGGGTATTCCGAGGAACTGCTGTGCTACGCCGAAGGAACCGTACATTTGGTGGATTCCTTGGTTTCCATATCCTACGGAGAATCCACGATTCAATTGGTTCCTTCCAGCATGGCCACTTCCGATAATGAAAGTGGATTATGTGTCTTGTTTCAAACGAAAAATTGTGATATACTGATTACAGGCGACCGGAATGCTTCCGGCGAAAAGGAATTGATGGAGCAGATCGCGCTGCCGGAGCTGGAAGTGCTGATCGTAGGACATCATGGCTCCAAATATTCCACATGCGAAGAATTGCTGGCTGCCACTACGCCGGAATACGCCATTATTTCTGTGTCTGCGGACAATTCTTACGGCCATCCGACTCAGGAGGTTTTGGAACGCCTGGAAGCATACGGATGCATAATTTACAGAACCGATCGGGACGGTACGGTCATTTACAGGAGGTGAAACAATGGCAAAGGAAATGGAGCAGGATGCTGTTCAAGCTTTAAAATTGGAGATCAAAAATAACGCGCCCGCTAAGCTTTATATTTTTCATGGCGAAGAGCAGTTCTTGCTGGAGCATTATTTGGGTCAGCTGAGAAAGAGCGTGCTGGATGAGCTGACAGAGTCCTTTAACTACCACCGTTTTACCAATGAAACCTTTGATCTGCGGGATTTTGCCGATGCCGTTGATAACCTGCCTATGATGGCGGAGCGCACATTGGTGCAAGTAGATGATATTGATATTTTCAAACTGCCGGAAGACAGCAGGGAGAAATTGCAGGAAGTCATCTCGGATATTCCGGAATATTGCACCGTGGTGTTTACCTTTGAAACGGTGGCCTGGAAACCGGATAAACGGCTGAAAAGGCTATGGGAGGCTGTTTCCAAAGGTCAGGTCGTTGAATTTCAGAAGCAGAATCAGCGTGACCTGGTCAGCTGGATCCAGCGGCATTTTACGGCGCTGAAAAAGCAAATTACGCCGGATCTATGCGTCTACTTGATTGATATTACCGATGGCACCATGACCGCCTTATCCGGTGAAATTCAGAAAATTGCCGCCTATTCCGGGGCGGAGCGCATCTGCAAAGCGGATATCGACGCGGTGACGGAGCCTGTGCTGGATGCGGTGGTTTTCCGCATGACGGATCAGTTAGGCGCCGGTTCCTATGGGGAAGCGCTGATGACGCTGCAAAAGCTTTTAAAAATGCAGCAGGAGCCGCTGGCCATTTTGGGCGCCATCGGCGGGCATTTCCGTCGTCTTAGCGTAGCCAGAATGCTGTTGGACCGGGGAAAAACTGCGTTTGACCTTCAAAAGCTTTGCGGCCTGGCGGATTATCCTGCCAGGAAAGCCATGGATGCTGCCCGCAAGTTCAGCCCGGAGTTTTGCGCGAAGGCAACGGAGCTGATCGTGGAAACGGACTATAAAATGAAAACCTCGCTTGACGCCCAGCCCCGTCTGCTGGAAATGCTGATCTTACAGCTTGCCCAGGAGGCGAAGCATGGTTAAAATCAAAGAAGCCATCGTCGTGGAAGGGCGATACGACAAAAATACGCTGAGCCAGGTGGTAGACGCGCCGATTTTTGAAACCAACGGCTTTGGAATTTTTAAGGATAAGGCCAAAATGAAGCTGCTGCGGCTGGTAGCGGAAAAGCGGGGACTGATCGTATTTACGGACGCGGATGGCGCCGGTTTTGTCATTCGCAACCATATTAAGGCTGCCATTCCTCCCGCTTACCTGAAGCATGCGTACACGCCAGATGTGTTTGGTAAGGAACGCAGAAAAACGACCCCCGGAAAAGAGGGCAAGCTGGGCGTGGAAGGTATGCGCCCGGAGATCATACTCGATGCCCTGCGAAAGGCGGGAGCAAACATAGAAGGCGAAGCGGAAACGGTCGGTCATCAGATCAGCAAGCAGGACCTGATGGAGTTGGGCCTTTCCGGTAGCGCCAATTCCGCTGATAGGCGGCAGGTTTTGCTGAAACGGCTGGATTTGCCGGAGCATTTGAGCAGCAATGCTATGCTGCAAGCGTTGAATTTACTGTATAGTCTGGAAGAATTGACAGTGATACTGCAAGAAATGGATTCGTAATATGGTAGATATTTCGGTTAACAACTTAACAAAATTCTTCGTCATTGGCGAAAACCTCCTGGAAGGTCTGTCCTTTGAGATTCAGGAAGGGGAGCGGGTGGCCATTTTGGGCCGCAACGGTTGCGGAAAGACTACGCTTTTAAAGATACTCACCGGCGAAATGGACTATGACGACGGCGAAGTGTTTGTCAATCCCCATAAAAAGATCGGTTTGATTTCCCAGATCCCCCAATTTCCGTTTGGGTATACGGTAGAAAATGTTCTGCGGACTGCTTTTGCCGCGGTCACGGCGGCCAAGCGCCGGATGGAGGATCTGGAAAGCGCCATGTCCGGCGGCGCCACGGAGGAATTGCTGAAGGAGTATGATGCGCTGGTAAACCGTTTCCAATCCGGCGGCGGTTATGAAATGGATGTGGAGATCGACAAGATCTGCAACGGCTTGGGCATTTCCTCTAGCCAGCGGCAGCAGGAATTCGACAGCCTCAGCGGCGGTGAAAAAACACGGGTAAATCTTGCCCGCTTGTTGCTGGAAAAGACGGATATTTTGCTGTTGGATGAGCCAACCAACCATCTGGACTTAAACAGCGTGGAATGGCTGGAAGGCTACATCAAAGCCTTCAAGGGAACGGTGCTGGTGATCTCCCATGACCGATACTTTATTGACCAGGTGGCCCAGCGGGTCATCGAGATCGTTGACGGTCACGCAGAGTTTTATTCTGGCAACTATTCTTTCTATATGGATGAAAAGCAGGCCCGCTTTGATCTGCAAATGAAGCAGTACGAACAGGAGCAGGCTAAGCTGAAGCAGCTTGGTTATACTGTGGAGCGTATGAAGGGCTGGGGCATCAATAATCGGGCCATGTATCGCCGCGCCATGAGTATTCAGCACCGCATGGAGCGAATCCAAAAGACAGAAAAACCCAAAACAGAAAAGACCATGAAAGCGACCTTTGGCGAAAAGGATTTTTCCGGCGATATGGTGTTTAAAACCAAAAATTTGTCCAAAGCTTTTGGTGATCGAACACTATTTTCTGACGTGGAGTTGATGGTGGAAGGCGGCGAACGGATCGCTATTTTGGGTGATAACGGCACAGGCAAAACCACCTTTATCAAATGCCTGCTGGGTGAGGAGGATTGTTCCGGAAAGATCCAGTACGGTCCTACAGTCAAGGCGGGTTATTTACCCCAGGTGATTCATTTCTCCCATCCCGAGCGAACGTTGTACGATACCATGCTCTATGAAAAGAATTGTACTCCACAGGTTGCCCGTGACCGCCTGGGCGCATTTATGTTCTCCGGCGAAGATGTATTTAAGCAGGTGGAAAACCTCAGCGGCGGCGAAAAGAGTCGCCTGCGGCTATGCATGCTGATGGACGAGAAGATCAATCTGCTGATCTTGGACGAACCTACCAATCACCTGGATATTGCGGCCCGGGAATGGGTGGAAGCGGCCATCGAAGAGTTTGAAGGCGTACTGCTTTTCGTATCCCATGACCGCTATTTTATTGAGAAGTTCGCCGAGCGTATCTGGCTGCTGGAAGACGGCAAGATCCGAGATTTTAAGTGCGGCTATCAGAAATTCCGTTCCATTTTGGAACATGAAGCCGCAGCTAAGCCGGTTATTACCGCTGCTCCTAAAGAAAAAAAGGAAAAGCCCAAGGGCGGCACCAAGGAACAGGAAAAACTGATTCGCCGTCTGGAACGGGAAATTGAAAAACAGGAGCAGGTGGTTGCTGCCTTCGACCCAAAAATCGAAGTAGCCTCCGCGGACTATCAGGAGCTTGCCCGTCTGCTGAATGATAAAGAGGAGGCGGAAACGGTGCTGATGGAACTGATGGAAGCCTGGGAAGCGGCGCAAAGCTGAGGGTTCAGTTATAGGAGGTTCAAAATGAGTGTAATGTTTGGTATTTTTCCGATTCTTTTTTCGGTGATGTTTTTTCTCGTTGCCGGCTTTATCGGTTACACTTTGTTTCGCTCCATAAAGCAGGAACACATAAACAACCACTCTCCCAGATTGACGGTGGAAGCAAAGGTGGTTACAAAACGCACAAGCTTTCATCGGAGCAGCGGAACCGATCACCATATGGGGCACGGCCATACCGCATACTATGTGACATTTGAAGTCGCCAGCGGCGACCGGATGGAACTGCAGCTGCAGGGCACGGAGTATGGACTCCTGGTGGAAGGGGATTTTGGTGATCTGACCTTCCAGGGCACCCGGTATCTTTGCTTTGCGAGAAAGGTCGTAAACCATGATCTATAACAAGCTGGTGCGGGATAAAATCCCGGAAATCATCGCATCCAATGGGGGCGAAGCGGAAATCCGCGTTCTTTCCCATGCGGAATACCGTTTCTATCTGGAAGCGAAGCTGGATGAGGAAGTAGGGGAGTACCACCGGGATAAAACCGCGGAGGAATTGGCGGATATTCTGGAAGTGGTGTACGCGCTTGCCGCATCCATTGGCTGCAGTAAAGAAGCGCTGATGGAGATATATCAGAAGAAAAACGCTGCCCGGGGCGGCTTTGAAAAGAGGTTCTTTCTGATTTCCTCGAAATGAGGTTGACACTTTTGTTCAGAAGACCTATAATACCTCTAGATCAAAGAATAAGGAGCGAAATACTAACATGAGTTCTTGTAATGGAAATTGCAGCAGCTGCGGCTCTGATTGCGCGGATCGCAAGCAGGAAAGTCTGCTGGCTGCTTTGAATCCCAAATCCTCTGTCAAAAAAGTGATCGCCGTGGTGTCCGGTAAGGGCGGCGTGGGTAAGTCCACCGTTACCTCCAGCCTGGCTGTGGCTATGTCTCGCAAGGGCTACCGGGTCGGCGTTTTGGACGCGGACATCACCGGCCCTTCCGCGCCTACCGCCTTTGGCGTTACGGAATGCCAGGGAGCCAATGACGATGGCCTGTATCCTGCCTTGACCCGGGGCGGCATCCAGGTGATGTCCATCAATCTGCTGCTGGATGATCCTTCCGCGCCTGTAGTATGGCGTGGTCCTGTGATTGCCGGCGCTGTGAAGCAGTTCTGGACCGATGTGATCTGGGAAGATGTGGATTATCTGTTCGTGGATATGCCTCCCGGAACCGGCGATGTGCCACTGACTGTATTCCAGAGCCTGCCTGTTGATGGTATTGTGATCGTTACCAGCCCCCAGGACCTGGTCAGTATGATCGTCAGCAAGGCTGTGACCATGGCCAATATGATGCATATTCCCGTTTTGGGCTTTGTGGAAAACTATGCTTATCTGGAATGCCCTGATTGCGGCAAGAAGATCGAAGTATTCGGCAAGAGTCACCTGGACGAAGTCGCGGCAAAATTCGATCTGCCCATTTTGGCCAGATTGCCCATCGATCCCGCTGTTGCCTTTGCTTATGACAGCGGCCTGATGGAAACCGTGAACACAGACCGTTTTGCCGATGTGGTTGCTGCGGTGGAGGCTGCTGAGTAATTTTACATCAATATAACGAGGCCGTAGCAAATCCAGGATTTGCTACGGCCTTATCATATGTATATTAACTTATGCTTCCAGATTGATGCCAGTTTCCTTATTGAAAACATGGCAAACATGGCCGGGGAAGGTGAAGTTGACAGAAGAGCCGTGGCTCAGAGCGGAGACTTCAGCGCCGGTCATATTCATGGTGGAAACTACCATAACAACGTCCATGCCAAGAGCGTTCACATGCAGGTGGACAGAGGAACCCATCAGCTCGGAAACATCGACCTGGCCGGAAAGACCGTTCTCAAGAACGATATGCTCAGGACGAACGCCCAGCTTGACTTCCTGCTCGGCAACATTGTTGCGTTTCAGGTTGACCTGCTTTTCCTCGCTCAGCTCAACGACCATGCCGCCAAGCTCAACAGCGTACTTGTCGCCCTGCTTGACCAGCTTGGCATCGAAGATGTTCATCTTGGGAGAGCCGATAAATTCAGCGACGAACAGGTTGTGGGGATGGTTAAATACTTCCTGAGGAGTGCCGATCTGCTGGATGAAGCCGTCTCTCATAATGACGATACGGTCGCCCAGGGTCATAGCCTCGGTCTGGTCGTGGGTAACATAAATGAAGGTGGTGTCGATTCTCTGGCGCAGCTTGATGATCTCAGCGCGCATCTGGTTACGCAGCTTGGCGTCCAGGTTGGACAGAGGCTCGTCCATCAGCATGACCTGGGGATTACGAACGATGGCGCGGCCGATGGCGACACGCTGACGCTGACCGCCGGACAGAGCCTTGGGCTTACGGTACAGATACTGGGTGATGTCCAGGATCTCAGCGGCCTGCTTAACAGCGCGGTCGATCTCATCCTTGGGGGTATGACGCAGCTTCAGAGCGAAAGCCATGTTGTCATAAACGGTCATGTGGGGGTACAGCGCGTAGCTCTGGAAGACCATGGCGATGTCGCGGTCCTTGGGAGCCACATCGTTGACAAGGCGGTCACCGATGTACAGTTCGCCTTCGGAAATTTCTTCCAGACCGGCGATCATACGCAGCGTGGTGGACTTGCCGCAGCCGGAAGGACCGACCAGAACGATGAATTCCTTGTCCTTGATCTCCAGGTTGAATTCCTGGACAGCTACGACGCCCTGCTCGGTGATCTGCAGGTTTACCTTTTCCTTTTCGGGCTCATCACCCTTCTTCTTCTTTTTCTTTTTGGGCATTTCGCTGTGGGGGTAGATCTTCTTTACGTTTTTCAGGGTCATTGTTGCCATAAGCTTGGACTCTAGACGCAGCTGTACATAGCCTGCGCCCTCACACATCACTGGGAAATCGGCGATGGCTTTGCGACAGGTCTCCACACTGCCGCACCGTGAGTCTGACGGTTGTTAATTATCCTCCTTATGATGCAGTGACAGCTATTGTGGTGGAGTAGCTGGCATAGCACCCAGATATGGGAATTGTATCATATTTTTTAGGAAATGGCAACAGAAAAATGGGATAATTTCTAAGAATTTTCTGCAATTTTCACAAACTGTTTGCGTCGATTGCCGCTTGGATGCGGTTTTTCACCAATTCTGCCACCTCGGTGGATTTCATATCCTTGTATTCCTCGTAGGGAATGGATTTCAAATAATGGATTTGCACGGATACCCGCTTGCTGCCTTTTTGGTCGAAAACCTTCCAACTGTCCACAAAGGCAATGGGAACGATGGGGCATTTGGCCTTAATCGCGCACCGGAAACTACCGCCGTGGAACTCGCCCATGGTATTGCCGTTTTTGCTGCGGGTGCCTTCCGGGAAAATCAGATAATTGCGGCCTTTCTTCACTTCTTCTGTAACAGCCTGGATCACAGTCAGGGATTGGCGAACATCCTCCCGGTCCATGGCAAAGGATCGGGTGATTGCGTAGATCTGCTTTAAAAGTGGTGTGTCCTTCAATTCCTTTTTATAAACTACGGAAAGAGGGCCTTCAAAAGTTGCAGGAATTGCTACAACATCGAAAAGCCCCTGATGGTTGGCGTACATCATAAAGCCGTTTTTCGTAGGAATATTTTCTTGTCCGGTCACAGTCAGGTCCACATTCGCGCCCTTTACAGCCAGCCGCATGATATAGCTGATATGCTTGAACATGAATTGCTCGTCATACTTATCATGATGCTTGGCGTAATGGCAAAGCTTGGCGTAAGCGGCGGGCAGGGGAATGATATTTTTCAGAACGATCAAAAGAAAACGATTCATAGATAAACCTCCGTTGGATATTTAGTATGATTGTAACATACATGGAACGGTTTGTGTAGTCCTCAGTTTTACGACGGATTTCTTTCTGTTTTCAGAAAATAACAGTTTATTTTCTGCGAAAAGTATGCTATAATGCATAAAACAGATAAGAGAGGTACTGTATGGATTGGTTGATCGATTGGCTCACAAACCCATATTTGCTTGCGCCGCTTTCCGCATGGGCGTTGGCGCAGATTATGAAAGCCTTTATCAATTTAGTTCTCACCAAAAAGTGGGATTTTGAGCGGCTTTTTGGTGACGGCGGAATGCCCAGCGGCCATTCCGCTACTGTGGCCGCGCTGGCCACTTCCACGGCGCTGCATTTTGGCACAGGCTCGGTGCAATTTGCCATGGCATTTATTTTCGCCATTGTTGTATGTCATGATGCTACCGGCGTTCGGCAGGAGGCCGGTAAACACGCGATGGTGATCAGTGAGCTTCTTCGGTATTTTGAAGATGTTCATAAGGAAACAATTCCGGAAGTAAAACTCAAAAAGTTCGTCGGGCATACATTGGTGCAGGTGGCTGCCGGTATTGCCATTGGCGTTTCCGTAGCTTTGCTACTGCATTTCTTCATTACCTGTTAAAAAGAGGACTTGCGTCCTCTTTTTTATATAGTTCTTTTCAAGTAAGCCAGCAGCTGGTCAAAGCTTCCGTTGGGATACTGAGAAATATCCGCATTTTGTTTGTTAATCACGCAGTCCGTCAACAGAAATACATCCATGCCTAATTCCCGGGCGATCATATCTTCCGTAACATCATTGCCAACCATAATGCAGTTTTCCGGTGTTTCGCCGATTTTCTGCAGAATTTCCCAATAATATTTGAGGTTTGGCTTGCAAAAGCTGCTGTTTTCATAGGTTGTGATCCGTTCAAAATCATGCTCCTGCAGGCCTGCCCATTGGATTCTGTTACGGGTGGCGATGGCGGGGAAGATGGGGTTGGTGGCCAGTATCACTCTGCAGCCCTGTTTCTTCAGATATGCGATAATTTCCGCGGACCGGGAATCAAAGCCGCAGGAAGCGGCAACAAAACGGAATTCATTACGGTAAAAATCGTCAAAGATGGGCTCATCCTTGCGGCAGTTTTCCCCAACAAAAGCCTCAAATCCGTTCCAAAAGGCTTCTTCGTTGGTTCGGCTTCCGTCATTTTGGATCATTCTTTCTGTACCCGCCCAAATCCCCTTGATCAGGGTCTGTGGCTCGTAGCCGTAGGGTACCATTTTGGTGGCAAGACCGCCAAAATACGCTTTGATAAATACATCCTGATCCATGGGCAGCAGGGTGCCGTCCAGATCAAATAATACGGTTTTCATCTAAAATCACCTCTGGTCAAATTATATTGAAGCTTCAACATTTTGTCAATGTTTCTCCCGGTCAACATTTCTTGACATTGGTATTTTCAAAATATATACTCTCTTTGTCATTTCAATTGCGAGGTAATATTATGGTTCGTTCTTTGCGTAAACCGCTGCCGTGGAATATGCTGCCAACAATTTTTGCCCTGGCATGGCCAACTATGCTGGAGGAGCTGATGCAAACTGCCGTACAGTATGTGGACATTGCCATGGTTGGCACTTTGGGCACACAGGCAACCGCAGCGGTAGGCGCCACCAGTACTGTAAACTGGCTTGTCAGCTCCACCATTTCCGCTGTGGGCATTGGATTTTTGGCTTATATTTCCCAGGCTTGCGGCGCAGGGGATTGGGAGAAGGCAAGAAAGGCGTCTGCCCAATCTGTTTTGGCGGTTTTTGTACTTGGCATTTTGTTCACCGCGCTGACATTGGGCCTCAGCGGGATGGTGCCTGTTTGGATGCAGGTGGATCCGGATATTCAGGCGCTTTCTTCTACATATTTCTTTATCATCTACAGTCCTATGCTTTTCAGAACCGCTACCATCATTTTTGGCACGGTTCTGCGCTCCGTTGGGGATACCAAAACGCCTATGTGGGTCGGTGTCACCGTGAATATTCTGAATATAGTCCTAAACTTTCTGCTGATTTATCCCAGCCGGACGGTTTCCCTTTTTCATATTCCTGTTTTCCTGCCCGGCGCAGGCTGGGGTGTGATCGGAGCGGCCATTGCCAGCGCAGTTTCTTTCGCTGTCGGTGGCATGGTTCTCACCATTCAGCTGCTGCGGCATAAACAGATTTCCCCCATGGGTTATTCCATCAAGCCGGATACGGCGGTGCTGAAACCCTGCATCAAAGTCGCGCTTCCCAATTGCCTGCAGCGATTTGGTACATCTCTTGGTTATGTTGTATTTGCGGCCATGATCAATTCCGTTGGCGATGTGGCAACCGCCGCCCATACCATTGCCAATACTGTGGAATCCGCGTTCTATATTCCGGGCTACGGAATGCAGACCGCCGCGGCAACATTGGCAGGAAATTTCTGGGGAGCAAGAGATAAGCAGCGCATCCATGATCTTTCCAGAATGATCATTCCTATTGAAGTGATACTGATGATCCTATCAGGTGGTTTGCTTTTTGTATTTGCTCCGGATCTGATGGGAATATTTTCAGATGATGAACAAGTGATCCAGCTTGGCTCTGTGGTGCTGCGTATGGTGGCTGTCACCGAGCCCTTCTATGGCGTAACCATTATCATTGAGGGTATGATGCAGGGTATGGGCAAAACCTTGATCCCCTTTATCTGGAATATTGTGGGCATGTGGCTGGTTCGGATCGTCGGCACATTTATCTGCATTACCTATTTTGACATGGGTCTGATCGCGGCTTGGGCCTGCATGATCGGTCATAACCTGCTTCTGTTTGTGGTTTTCTCCATTCTTTGCGCAACAGGTCGACATATTCCGGAAAAAAGTTGAGTTTTTTGAAAAATTCCTCTTGATTTTTTTCACACCTTGTGCTACAATACATCGGTCTGAAAACAAGGTGAGTCCTCTGGGGTGCCGGGAACCATATCGCCGGGTGAAACACTCGTAAGAACGCCTAATTATTAAGGAGGACAAAGATATGGATTTGGTTAAGGCTCTGTCTAGCCAGTACATGAAAGAAGAGCTGCCCGAAATGCGGGTTGGCGACACCGTTCGTGTGCATGTGCTGATCAAGGAAGGCTCTCGTGAGCGTATCCAGGTGTTCGAAGGCACCATCATCGCCCGTAAGAACGGCGGCATCGGTGAGACCATCACTGTTCGTCGCATCAGCTACGGCGTGGGCTGCGAGAAGGTTTTCCCTGTGCATTCTCCCCGTGTGGTTAATGTCGAAACTGTCCGTAAGGGTAAGGTTCGCCGCGCGAAGCTGTACTACCTGCGCGACCGTATGGGCAAGGCTGCCAAGGTCAAGGAGAAGGTATAATTTTCAACTTCATAAAAAAAGAGGGGAGACCCTCTTTTTTTATTTGCTTTTTTTCCGATATGGTGTATAATGATACGGTATATTGGTATATTTATGCGCACTATTCTCTAGGAGGACAATATAATGTCTTATGATGAAGAATTCCTCGGCCAAGAGGATCTTGAAACAGAAGAAATTATGACAGAACCGGAGTCTGTCGATGTGGATACGGAAGAAACTGCTGCGGAAGAAGTGTCCGACGAAAATGCTGAGTCCGAGAAAAAGAAGGAGGATTGGCGTAAACGCTTATTCAAGGATATGCGGGATATTCTCGTGCTTCTTGCCGTGTTTATGCTTGTTTATGTGCTATTTTTCCGGGTTGTGGTGGTCAAGGGCAGCTCTATGAATGACACCTTGGTTGACGGTGACAGGCTGCTTTTGATCAGCGGATTGCTTTATAACGATCCGAACCAAGGCGATGTGATCGTTGCCGCCAAGGATACCTTTAAAGAAGGCGAACCCATCATTAAGCGTATCGTCGCCACCGAGGGTCAGACCGTGGATATTGATTTTAAAACCGGCACGGTGTATGTAGACGGCGTTGCCCTGGTGGAAGACTATATTTCTACGCCTACCACAGATTTTGAGGGCGTTCATTTCCCGCTGACCGTGCCGGATGGCTGCGTGTTTGTTATGGGCGATAACCGAGGCGATTCTATGGACAGCCGCAGCCCGCAAATCGGATTTATTGACGAACGGGAAATCCTGGGAAAAGCGGTTTTCCTTTTAATTCCCGGCACCGGTAAGGGAGATTATCCCTTTGATCTGACCAGAATCGGAGTGGTAAACTGATGCAGGAAAATATGAATATTCAGTGGTATCCCGGTCACATGACCAAGACCCGCCGACAAATGGAGGCGGACCTGAAGCTTGTGGACGCGGTGTGCGAGCTGGTGGATGCCCGCATTCCCATTTCCAGCCGCAACCCGGATATCGACAATATCTGCGGCAATAAGCCAAGAATGGTGATCCTCAATCGGTTGGACCTGGCCGATCCGGATGCCACCGCCCGCTGGGCAGCTTTCTTTAAGAAAAAGGGCATCACCGCGGTTGCTACCGACTGCAAAAGCCGTAAGGGTATTGTAAACTTTACGCCTGCGGTTCGGCAGCTGCTGCATGAGAAAATTGAACGAAATGCTGCCAAGGGTATGACCAAAGCGCTGCGGATCATGATCGTGGGCATTCCCAATGTGGGCAAGTCCACGCTGATCAATCAGATTTCCGGCCGAAAAGGCGCCAAAGCGGAAAATCGTCCCGGTGTGACCCGTGGCAAGCAGTGGGTCACTGTGGATAAGGATCTGCTTCTTTTGGATACGCCCGGTATCCTCTGGCCCAAATTTGAAGATCCCCATGTTGGCCTTATGCTGGCGTTTACCGGCGCGGTGAAAGAAGATGTGATCGATATTGAGGAGCTGTCCTGTAGGCTTATGGAGCTGCTGTGGCAGCGGTATCCTGATAAAGTCAAGGAACGCTATGGCATCGACAGCGCCGTCGATACACCTGGCTGGCAGCTTTTGGAAGCGGCAGGCCGCAAACGCGGATTCCTGCTGTCCGGCGGCGAGATCAACACCGAACGAATGGCCAAGGTACTGCTGGACGAGTTCCGAGCCGGTAAATTGGGCCGCTTTACCCTGGAAGCACCGGAGGATTTAGCATGAGTGAAGTGAATTTGTGGGAAATTGAACATTCCCATTTTGAAAATGGAATTGAGATCATTTGCGGTGTGGACGAAGCGGGCCGTGGCCCTTTAGCCGGTCCGGTATGCGCCGCCGCGGTCATTTTGCCGAAGGATCTGGTGATTCCCGGCCTTAATGACAGTAAAAAACTGACGGATAAACGCCGCCGGGAGCTACTGCCTGTGATCAAGGAGCAGGCCCTGGCTTACGGTATCGCCTTTGCGACCCACGAAGAAATTGATCAGATCAATATTCTGCAGGCAACCTTCTTGGCCATGGAGCGGGCGTTGGAACAGCTAAAAATTCGTCCCGACCTTGCCTTAATCGACGGCAATCGACAGAAGTATTTTGGTATAAATGTAGAAACCGTGGTGAAAGGCGACAGCCGCAGTGCCAATATTGCTGCCGCGTCCGTTCTTGCTAAGGTTACCCGTGATGATTATATGGAAGCGATGGCTTTGGAATATCCCGGCTATGGCTTTGAGGTTCACAAGGGTTATGGCACCAAAGCCCATTATGAAGCCTTGGAAAAGCTGGGCCCCTGTCCCATTCATCGAATGACTTTTCTGAAAAAATTTTATGGGGAGAAATAAATTGAGCGGCGCCTGGGGCGAAGCGACAGCCGCGGAGTATCTTCGAAAAAAGAAGTATACCATTGTGGCTGCCGGTTATCGCAGCCGCTTTGGTGAGATCGATCTGATCGCAGCCAATAAGCAGTATCTGGTATTTGTGGAAGTGAAGCTGCGCAAGAACGCGAATTTTGCCGCGGCCAGAGAGTATGTGAACCGGCAGAAGCAGGACCGTATCCGCATGACCGCATCCATGTATCTGTCCCACAATGAAACAAAACTGCAGCCGAGATTTGATGTGATTGAAATTTATTGTCCCCAGGGGATCGAAACTCCCAACCCGGAAATTTACCATATGGAGGGCGCGTTTGAATGAATTTTCCTGTATTTGATTTGCATTGCGATACTGCCTTGGGCCTGCTCAACCGGGATTTCAAGGTTGATAAATCGCTGAAAAGCAATTCCTTACATATTGATTTGGATCGTGCCGCGCAGCTTCCCGGCTACTGTCAGTGCTTTGCCTGCTTTACTTCTCCCTGGGAAAAAATGCCGGACGGAATCACCGTTTCCGATATTTTTGAACGGGAATTAAACGGCGTTTTGCTTCAAATCCAGGACAATCCCAATTTGATCCGACAGGCGTTTACGCCGGAGGATATTGAGGAAAATCTTGCCAACGGCCTTATGTCCGGCGTTTTGACCATCGAAGGCCCCGCCGGCTTTGGCTTTGACCCGGCGCTGCTGGATATGCTTCACACTGTCGGTTTCCGCATTTCCACATTGGGCTGGAATGAACAAAATGTTTTAATCGGCTCCCATAAAACCGGCGGCGGTTTGACAGACTTGGGCAGGGAATATGTTCGGGAATGCCAGCGCCTTGGGATCCTGGTGGATGTTAGCCATTGTTCCGACGAAGGCTTCTGGGACATGATGAAGATCACCGAAGCCCCCATCATCGCCAGCCACTCCAATTCCCGGGCTGTTTTTGATCATTCCCGGAATTTGACTGACGATATGTTCCGCGCTATCTGCCAGACCGGCGGCGTGGCAGGACTCAATCTTTACGCGTATTTCCTTGGAAATGATCCGGATCTGGATACCGCCTGCGACCATATTTTCCATTGGCTGGAACTGGATCCGGAGGGCTGCCATATTGCCCTTGGCGGCGATCTGGATGGCTGCGATGTGCTGCCCAAGGGTTTCACCGGCGTGGAAAGCTATCCTGCCCTTGCCCGTCGTTTGCTGGAGCGAGGCGCGGGCGAGCAAATTGTACATAACATATATTGGAATAACGCAATGGGAGTGATGAAGCGTGCTGTACGCAACCACAAGAAATAATAACGATGTTCATACCGCATACAAAGCCATTCACATGGATTGCGCTGCCGACGGCGGTCTGTTTATGCCTTTTTCCATGCCCAAGCTGGATCATTCCGCGCTGGAAGCCATGAAGGATAAAAGCTGCAGCCAAAATATGGCGGATATTCTCAATATCTTTTTCGGCTGCGGCCTGACAGGATTTGATGTGGATTTCGCCATCGGCCGCAATGCTATTCAGAATATGGCTATCAATCATCGGCTGGTGATCAGCGAGCTTTGGCACAACAGCCATTGGCGTTTTCAGCATTTGGTACAATCCGTTTCTGATCGGATCCGTAAGGAAAACGCAGGCCAGTCTGCAACCAACTGGGTCAATATCGCTGTGCGGATCGCGGCGCTTTTCGGTGTCTACGGCTTGATGCGGGCATCCGGCCAGCTGAGTGATCACTCCAGCTTCGATGTTGCCGTCACCTCCGGTGATTTTGCGATGCCCATGGCGGCATGGTATGCCCGACAGATGGGCCTTCCAGTTGCGAATATTGTTTGCGGCTGCAATGCCAACGGCAGCGTTTGGGAATTGCTGCACCGGGGACAGATGAACACTTCCGCCATTGCGGTCAATACCTGTACACCTGCTGCCGATTTGGTGATTCCCCGTAATCTGGAACGGCTGGTCAGCAGCGCCTGCGGTCCCCAGGAAATGACCCGATTCCTGGAGGCTTGCCGCGAAGGTACAATTTTCCAGGCCAATGAATTGACCTTTGGCAAGCTGAATGAAGGCATGTTTGCTTCTGTAAACAGCGATTCCCGGGTGGCTTCTTTGATTTCCAATTTCTATCGCGCCAATCATTATGTGCTGGGTCCCTACAGCGCTTTGGCATACGGCAGCCTTTCTGATTACCGTTCCAAGACCGGCGAAAGCCGTACCGCTGTTTTGCTCAGCGAGTTCAGCCCCGTCCGGGATGACCGTTTTGTGGCTGGGGCCATGGATATCTCCGTACCGGAGTTGGAAAAGATTTTGAATCTCGCATAAGGAGGATACTATGGCGTTATACGCGATCGGTGATCTGCATCTTTGCCTTGGCGCGCCGAAGCCTATGGATATTTTTGGCGGCGCCTGGGTCGGATACATGGACAAGTTAAAAGAGGGTCTGTCCGTGATCACCGAAGCGGATACCACCGTGCTGCTTGGCGATCTGAGCTGGGCGCTGGATCTGCAGGAGGCAAAGGAAGATTTTGCTTTTATCAATGCCATACCGGGCCGTAAGATCATCTTGAAGGGAAACCATGATTACTGGTGGTCTACCGTATCCAAATTTCATAAATTTTGCGAAGCCAATAGCTTTGAAAATTTGCACTTGCTCAATAACAACTGCTTTGAATACGGCGATGTTGCCATCTGCGGTACCCGTGGCTGGTTTTTTGAGGAAGAGCGCAGCGGCGAGCATGATGAAAAAATCTTCAAAAGGGAACTGCTGCGGCTGGAGGCTTCCTTAAAGGCGGCAGGGGAGAAGCGGAAAATCGTATTTCTGCATTATCCGCCCCGATACAAGGGCTACACCTGCCAGGAGATATTGGATTTACTGGCAAAATATGATGTTCGGCAATGCTACTATGGCCATCTTCATGGTCCAAGTCACAAATTGGCCATCGAAGGCCTGTGGGACGGCGTGGATTTCCGCCTGGTTGCGGCGGATTATTTGGATTTTCATCCCAGTCAAGTACTTTTATGAAAGAATTTCGCAAAAAACTGTAGACAATTTCGTTTATTTCTGCTAGAATAGGCAAGTTGAAAAATATATAATACAGTAGCCATTGGCTTACTGATCAGGAGGAACACAAATCATGACTGTTAAGAACATTGAAAGAAACGGCAACGTCACCAAGATCACCATCGAGATCGACAAGGACCTGATGGAGAAGGGCGTCAACGCTGCTTACATGAAGGCCCGTAAGGACATTATGATCCCCGGCTTCCGCCGCGGTAAGGCTCCCCGTAAGATGATCGAAAAGATGTACGGCGCTCATGTCTTCTACGAAGATGGCCTGGAAGAGATCTTCCCCGAAGTTTACGAGGAAGCTGTCATCAAGCAGAACATTCAGGCTGTCGGCCGTCCCGACCTGGTGGACCTGAACATTGCCGAAGATGGCATCGTCACCATCACCATTTCCACTGCTGTGTACCCCGAGGTCACCCTGGGCGAGTACAAGGGCATCGAGGCTCCCAAGGCTGATACCACCATGTCCGATGAGCAGGTTGAGGCCGAGCTGGATCAGATGGCGCAGAATGTGGCTTCCACCGAAACTGTGGAGCGCGCCGCTGAGATGGGCGACACCGCCAACATCGACTTCGAAGGCTTTGACAGTGGCGTTCCCTTTGAGGGCGGTAAGGGCGAAGGCTTCGATCTGAAGCTGGGCTCCGGTCAGTTTGTTCCCGGCTTTGAAGAGCAGGTCGTTGGCATGAATGTGGGCGAAGAGAAGGACATCGACATCACTTTCCCCGAGAACTATCATGCAGAACTGGCCGGCAAGGCTGTTGTCTTCCATGTAAAGCTGAACAAGGTCAGCGTCACCGTTACCCCCGCTCTGGACGATGAGTTTGCCAAGGACGTTTCCGAGTTCGACACTCTGGAGGAGCTGAAGGCTGACATCCGCGCCAAGGCTGAAGAGAATGCCAAGAAGCAGGCTGAGTCCGCTTTTGAACAGGCTTGTGTAGATAAGGTTGCCGAGGGTGTCACCGTTGATATGCCTGCCGCGCTGGTAGAAGCCGAGCTGGACAATCAGATGGAGCGCTTCGCTTACCAGTTGCAGATGAGCGGCTACTCCGTTGAGCAGTACGCCAAGATGATGGGCGGCGATATGAACACCATGCGCAACGCATTCCGTCCCGCTGCTGAGAAGCAGGCCAAGATCAATGTTACTCTGGCTAAGATCGTGGAAGTGGAAGGCATCACCGTTTCCGAAGAGGAGATCAACGAGGAGATCGAGAATCTGGCCAAGCAGTATGAGCTGGAGGCCGACAAGGTTCGTCAGATGGTCCCTGCCGCTGAGATTGAGGAAAACCTGAAGACCCGTAAGGCTGTCAAGGTAATCGTTGACAATGCGGTTGCCGTAGCCCCCAAGACCGAAGCGTAATGATTAGTAGGGGCCGACAAATCGGCCCCTACAATTCACATTTACCCAGCGTGGAATAATGATTCCATAAAATGGTTAAAATGTTACGAAACCCTGAAAGGAGAATTTAACCATGCCTTTAGTTCCTTATGTTGTAGAACAAACCAGCCGCGGAGAGCGCAGCTACGATATTTTTTCCCGTCTGCTGAACGATCGCATTATTTTCCTGTCCGAAGAAGTGAATGACGCGACTGCCTCTTTGGTCGTTGCCCAGCTTCTGTACCTGGAGGCCCAGGATCCGGATAAGGATATTCAGTTTTATATCAACAGCCCCGGCGGCTCTGTGACCGCCGGTATGGCCATTTACGATACCATGCAGTACATCAAGTGCGATGTTGCCACCATTTGTGTGGGCATGGCCGCCTCTATGGGCGCATTCCTGCTGAGCGCGGGCGCAAAGGGCAAGCGTATGGCTCTGCCCAATTCTGAGATCATGACCCACCAGCCCTCTGCCGGCACCCAGGGTCAGATCACCGATATGGCTATCCACATGAAGCGCCTGCAAACCATTAAGGAGCGGATGAACAGCATTCTTGCCGAGACCACCGGCAAGAGCGTGGAAGAAGTGACCGCTGCCTGTGAGCGTGATAATTTTATGACTGCTGATGAAGCCATGGCTTTCGGCATCATTGACCGTGTGCTTACGCACCATTAATTCCCGAAAGGCGGTACCATTTCATGCCGAAAACGGAAGATAACCGCTTGACTTGCAGTTTTTGCGGTAAGCGAGAAGGCCAGGTGCGTTTGATTACCGGCCCCGGCGTTTGTATTTGCAGCGATTGCGTGCAAACCTGCTGCGACCTGCTGCAGGAGGATGAAATCGCGGATCTGATGCCGGAACGTCTGCCCACTCCTTTGGAAATGAAGCAGTACATGGATGGGTATATCGTCGGCCAGGAGGAGGCAAAAATCGCTCTTTCCGTGGCTGTATACAATCATTATAAGCGTATTTTTATGGCCCGGGACTCCGAAGTGGAGCTGCAAAAGAGCAATATTTTGCTCATTGGCCCCACTGGCTCCGGTAAGACGCTGTTTGCCCAGACCCTTGCCAAGATCCTGGATGTTCCCTTTGCCATCGCTGATGCTACTACGCTGACAGAAGCAGGCTATGTGGGCGACGATGTGGAAAACATCCTGGTCCGTTTGCTGCAGGCCGCCGATTACGATGTGGATCGCGCGGAACGCGGCATCATCTATATTGATGAAATGGACAAAATTGCCCGTAAAAGCGAAAATACCTCCATTACCCGTGATGTTTCCGGCGAAGGCGTGCAGCAGGCGCTGCTGAAAATTTTGGAAGGTACTGTGGCCGGTGTTCCCCCTCAGGGAGGTCGGAAGCATCCCCAGCAGGAATTGGTGCAGATCGATACCTCCAATATTCTGTTTATCTGCGGCGGCGCCTTTGATGGCTTGGATAAGATCATTGAAACCCGTACGGATCGTTCCGCCATTGGCTTTGACGCGCCGGTGGAAAGTAAGAAAAATCGGGATGTTGGTAAGCTGCTGGCTCAGGTGCAGCCCCATGATCTGCTAAAATTCGGTATCATTCCCGAATTGGTTGGCAGATTGCCTGTGATCACCTGCCTGGAAAGCTTGAAGAAGGAGGATCTTGTCCGCATTCTGACCGAGCCGAAAAATGCGCTGTCCAAGCAGTATGCCAAGCTGCTGGAGTTAGATCATGTGGAGCTGGAGATCACTGCCGAGGCGTTGGAAGCCGTGGCGCAGAAGGCGTTGGACCGCCAAATCGGCGCCAGAGGTCTTCGGGCTGTCATGGAGAAGGTAATGACCGATATTATGTTCCGCATTCCTTCTGACCTTACTATTCGTAAGGTCATCGTCACCGCTGATTGCCTGGAAGGCGCCCAGCCCACGCTGATTTGCGACTCTGCTAATCCCCGTCCGCAAATCGGAATGTAATATTGTTTTTGTAGAAGGGGGGTAGGAAACTACCCCTTTTCTTTTAGAAAGAAGGTGTACTATGAGCGAAAAGTTTATGGCCGGAATTTTGCCCATTCTCGCATTGCGTGGGCTCACGGTTTTTCCGGATCAAACTGTTCATTTTGATATCGGAAGAGAAAAATCCATCAAAGCGCTGGAAACTGCCATGAAAGGGGATCAGACCCTGTTTTTGGTGCCACAGAAGGATATTTTGGTGGATGACCCCGGTTTGGCGGACCTGTATTCCGTAGGTACGGTTGCCAAAGTCAAGCAGGTACTGAAAAATCAGGGTGATACCCTTCGTGTTTTGGTTACCGGCATTTGCCGCGCAAAGATCAGCGAGGTGGAACAAAGTGAGCCGTTCCTGTCCGGCATTGTGGAAGCGGTCACGGAAACGGCTGTTCATACCAATAACCGCATCGATGCCCTTTGCCGAGACGCCAATTTGCTCTACGGCATTTACTGCGATCTGTCCGAGCATCCTGCCCAAACTGTACAAATGCGTATGATGGCCAGCAATCATCCCGGCTTTATCGCTGACTGTATTGCCCAGAATTCCGGCATGGATTATCCAGAAAAGGCCAAGCTGCTATGCCAGTTGAATCCCGTGAAACGGCTTGAAAATACTGTAAGATTACTGAGCCGCGAGTTGGAACTTCTGAAACTGGAAGCGGATATCCATGAAAAGACCCATGTGAACATGGATCAGAACCAAAAGGACTATTATCTTCGGGAGCAGATGCGTGTCATTCGTCAGGAATTGGGCGAGGGCGACGAATACTCCGAATTCGAAGAGTACAGCGCCAAAATTCAGGCGTTGAAGCTGGACGAAGAATCGGAAAAGAAGCTAATGAAGGATGTGGACCGGCTGAAGAAGCAATCCTTTGGCTCCGCGGAGGCCTCTGTACTGCGTAACTATTTGGATACCGTCCTGGAGATGCCCTGGAATGTAACCACTAAGGAAAAGGTGGATGTTTCCCGGGTTCAAAAGGTACTGGAAAAAGACCACTTTGGCATGGAAAAAGTCAAGCAGCGTATTTTGGAAACCGTTGCGGTCCGCCAGATGGCGCCGGAAATGCCGCCCCAGATCCTTTGCCTTGTCGGCCCTCCCGGCGTTGGTAAGACCTCCATCGCGTATTCTATTGCCAAGGCTTTGAATCGGAATATGGCGCGAATCGCCCTGGGCGGTGTTCATGACGAAGCGGAAATCCGTGGACACCGTAAGACTTATGTAGGCGCCATGCCTGGCCGCATTTTGAACGCCGTCAAGCAGGCAGGCTCCATGAATCCGCTGATTTTGCTGGATGAAATCGATAAGCTCGGCTCCGATCACCGTGGCGACCCCAGCGCCGCGCTGTTGGAAGTACTGGACAGCGAACAGAATAAAACTTATCGCGATCATTATTTGGAAATTCCCGTTGACCTGCGAAATACGCTTTTCATTACCACAGCAAACACCCTGGATACGGTTCCCAGGCCGCTGCTGGACCGTATGGAGATCATTGAGCTGAGTTCCTATACGGATGAAGAAAAGTTGATGATCGCCAAAAATCATCTGATCCCCAAGCAGCTTGCCAAGCATGGCTTGAAGAAAAGCCATGTCAAGGTTACAGATGACGCAATCCGTGAAATCATTTCCTGCTACACCCGGGAATCCGGTGTGCGCAATTTGGAACGTTGCATCGCCCAGCTTTGCCGCAAGGCGGACATGGCTTTTGTGTCCGATGCGGCTATGAAATCCGTTTCTATAAACGGCGGTAATCTGGAATCCTATTTAGGTGTTCGAAAGTACCTTCCCGATCGGCTGCATCAAGCAGATGAGATCGGCTTGGTCACCGGCCTGGCTTGGACTTCCGTTGGCGGTGAAACCCTGGAAGTGGAAGTGAATGTGATGGATGGCTCCGGCAAACTGGAGCTGACCGGCAATTTGGGCGATGTGATGAAAGAATCTGCCCATGCCGCCCTCTCCTATATCCGCGCTAACGCCTTGACGCTGGGCGTAGCGGCAGATTTCTATAAGACCAAGGATATTCATGTACATTTTCCCGAGGGCGCCGTGCCCAAGGACGGCCCTTCCGCGGGCATTACGGTTTGCACTGCCATGGTTTCTGCGTTGACCGGTACACCGGTGCGCCGGGATATTGCCATGACAGGCGAGATCAGCCTGCGGGGCCGTGTGATGCGGATCGGAGGCTTAAAAGAAAAGACCATGGCAGCTCGGCGCCACGGCATTTCTACCGTCATCATTCCGGAAGATAATCTGCGGGATTTGGAAGAAATCGATCAGACGGTTCGGCGTTCGTTGAACTTTGTAACTGTCCGGAATGTGAAGACGGTATTGGATACGGCGCTTGTCCGCAATGTGGATACCACATCCCACAGCTTCCCGGTGATGCCCCATGAAAGCAAGAAACCCCACAAACCCAGTATTCGGCAGTGAGGTAACGCTATGAACTTAAACAATGTAGAATTTTTGAAATCCGCTGCGGCTACAAAGGATTTTCCCGCTGACAGATTGCCGGAAATCGCTTTTGCCGGCAAGTCCAATGTAGGCAAATCCTCTGTCATTAACCGGCTTCTGAACCGGAAGAATTTCGCCAGAGTCGGTGATAAACCCGGTAAGACCATCCATGTCAATTATTTTGTTGTGGATAAGAAGTGCTATTTTGTGGATCTGCCCGGCTATGGCTATGCCCAGGTGTCCCAGAAGGAAAAAGAACGCTGGGGCAAGCTGATGGAAGATTATTTTGCCGCCGGACGCATTGATCTGGGTATTTTGATCGTGGATTACCGTCATCCGCCCACAAAAAATGACATCACCATGGCGGATTGGTTTATCCAAAGCGGCTGCCCCTTTGTGGTGGTAGCCAATAAGATGGATAAGCTGAAAAAGAGTGAGTTGGAGCCCAATCTGGTCACGATTCGGGAAGATCTGGCGCTGCCGGAGGGCACGCCCATCATCCCGTTCTCCGCAGAAAAGGGCAATGGCAAGGATGAACTGGTGCGATTGATTTTGAATACTGTGAAGGAGTGATCCCGTGATCCTTCAAATCGACGATTGGAAGTTCGATGTGGATATAGACCGAACCATGGCGTATTCCGCCGCGGAAGCGGCAGAACATTGCGATTGCGCCTATTGCCGCAATTTCTACGCTGCTATTGACGGTTCTTTTCCAAAATTGCGTCCTTTCTTGGCTCAGTTTGGCATTGATATTGAAGCGCCGGAGGAAATGTGTCCTTTTGAGGGTAACCTCATTTTGTATGATCCTACCTACAAGGTTTTCGGACGGATTCTGCAAGCCGGCAATTTTGAAATGCAAAGCGGTACTGTGAGTATTGTGGCAAGAAAGAAAGCGGAGAATTGTTTTCTACTGGACTGCTACGAAGTATTCCTGCCATGGATTATGGATGAACCCTTTGAAGAAATTGTATCTCCAGCCAACGAACCCTCTTTTCTGAAGAAAATGTGGGACAGGATGCTTAGAAAGGCAAATAAAACCGAATTACAATAACAAAACAGAGCGCCGCGCTATGCGACGCTCTGTTTTTCTTTCTTGAAATGATGTTTCTTATCGGGATGCAATTGTTTTAGATCTGCGCGGAACTGCCGGTGATCAAAAATCATGCTCAAGCCAAAAGACAGGGGAGTAACAATGATAAATACGGGGAAAATCATCCAGAACCAGGGCCAATATTTGGTTTGTCCGGCAAATTCGCCAGCAGGAATTGTTTTAAAGAATTTGGGGCAGAAAATGGCGAAGAAATTGCCAATCGCATCATTTTCGCCGGGGCCCCAGATGTAGGAAGTATTCTTGTAGCCAATGGCAAAAATATCGTCACCCCGAAGCGGAATGAAGCCCAGCTCACTTTGGAAGATCTGGTTCAGCATAATAAACAGCATCAAAAGCAGCAGGCCGATGGGCGCGGCGAGGATCCGTTTATAGGAAAGCTTGTGCAGCCCCAGCATGACCATCAGCAGCGGTACAGTCATGATCATCCAATGGTGGAAGTAAAATCGTACGATATCCCAAAACTCACCCGCTTGATCCAGCTTCGCCAAGGGCTCCTGAGGATAGAACAGCACGATCAAACCGCTCAGCACGCCAATGTAGAACATATAGTCCTTAATGTACTTGTTTTTGCAGAAGAAAAAGAAAGGAAACAGCGCAATATTCGCGCCGCAAATGTTGATAAACCAGGAATCTCGCAGCATTCTGGCTTCATCGGTAGAATAGGGCGGAATGTATGCTTTTAAAAAATGCAGTAGCAAGCCAACAAGTAAAAGATAAAACAGCGCCGTTTTTTGTACTGTCCTGTTTGCTTTTCTCAGGGCAAAATATAAGCCGGCGGTTGCTCCGATCTGAAGGAAAAACCAGAAAAAGTACCAACCGTTAAACATTTCTATAATCATAATCATCACCTTATGAAAGAGGTTACAGAAATGATACCATAAGTTACAAAAAATTACAACCCCTATTTCGAAAAAATTTGGCGACACCTTTAGAGTGCCGCCTGATTTATTATTTGACGATTTTATTGGGATGCTTGACAAGGAAGTGGATAATAAAGGGAATGCTGATACATCCGGCGATGATGTCTGCTGTAGGCTGGGCGATCTGAATGCCGGTGAGCCCGAAGGCAGGTACGCAGATCAGCAACACAGGTATGGTCACCGCACCGGAACGGATCAAGGAAAGCAGGGAGGAAACCGCCGGTTTTTGGATGCTTTGATAGAGCATATTTACCGGCACAGAGAAGGGCATAAACAGCATGCCGATGGCGGCGTAACGCAGGGCCACCCGGCCGATTTCCCGAACCTCCGGGCTCTTTTGAAACAGGGCGATAATGGAATTGGAGAAGATGATGCTTAACCCGGAAATGGTGCCGATAAATACAAGGCCAAAGCACATGGTAAAGGTAAGACCCTGCTTTACGCGCTTATAGTTACCTGCCTGGTAATTGAAAGCAGCCACAGGCTGGAAGCCTTGGCCCATACCCAAACCGACGCACATAAGGAACATGGAGTAGCGGCTGACAACGCTCATGGCAGCAATGGCCGCGTCGCCGAAGGGTTTGGTCAGATTGTTCAACACGCCGGTGGTCAGCGAGGTCAGCCCCTGACGAATGAGGGAAGGGAAGCCGACCCGGCAAATGTGAAAATAGTCCGCCAGCTTTCGGCTGACATATCGCAGGCTGATTTTGCTTTGGGCCATGGTTACGAACATAATGTGCAGGATCACAAAGCTGATGAACTGAGAAACGGCGGTGGCAAGACCTGCACCGTAAACACCCATATTCATATGATTGATCAGAATATAGTCACCCAAAATATTCAGCACACCACCGGCAGTAAGGCCAACCATGGCGTATACAGCTTTTCCTTCAAATCGCAGGGCGTTATTGAGGATCATGGAGCAAATGATGAAAGGCGCGGCCAGCAGGATCCAAAATCCATAGTCCTCGGCATGGGGGGCGATGGTTTCGGTGCTGCCAAGAAAACGTACCATAGGTGACAGCATGGATAGACCCAGAATCATTATGACGAGGCCCACAATGGCGCCGGCGAAGAAAGCGGAGGATACATATTTGCTGGCAGTATCCGTGTCACGGTTTGCCAGATGCCGGGAAATATAGGTACCGCTGCCTTGCCCCAGCATAAAGGCGATGCCCTGAATGATGGTTTGCAACGTATAAATCACACCGGTGGCAGCTTGCGCGCTTTCGCCGATGCAGCCTACAAAGTAGGTGTCTGCCATGTTGTATATACTGGTGATCAGCATGGAAATGGTTGTGGGGATACCCAGGGAAACGATCAGCTTCGCCACCGGGGTTTCTGTCATTTTTATGTAATGCTTTTCCGCGTTGGTCAAAGTAAAAGCCTTCTTTCGATTGTTTCTTTATTTTCGCGTGTGATTATTCGCAGAATTTAATTGCAGGTTAAGAAAAAGCGGAGTGCAGACGCACTCCACCGTTTCTTACATCTTTGCCTTTGCTTCCTTCAGAGCCTGTGCCAGCTGATCGGGGCAGGAGGTGGGCCGTCCACCGCAGCTGATGCCTTCCACACGAGCGATGACCTCATCCACATTCATGCCTTCCACCAGCTTGCCGATGCCCTGCAGGTTGCCGTTGCAGCCGCCGACAAAATAGAGGTTGGTGACCTTGCCGTCTTTGATTTCAAAATGGATCTCACGGGAGCAAGTACCGTTGGTGTTGTAAGAGTGCTTCATAATTAAATTTCCTTTCTGTTTTACAGAATAATATCAACAAATTCAGCGCCCAATAATTGGACAAGCGCTAGGGGAGAGAGGATCATTTGATGCCCCCGTTCTCCGGCGGATACGGCGATCTCGCCCCAAAGCTGGGCGGTTTCGTCGAAATGGGTGGGGTAGCGCTTTTTCATGCCCACCGGGCTGCAGCCGCCACGGATATATCCGGTCAGCGGCAGTAATTCTTTCACGGCGACCAATTCCATATTCTTATCATTGGCGGCTTTGGCCGCCTTTTTCAGATCCAGCTCGCAGCAAACCGGTATGCAAAATACATGGATTCCGGTTCGTTCACCCCGGGCGACAAGGGTTTTGAATACCTGCTCATAGGGGAGTCCAACAGTATCCGCCGCATGGGTACCGGAAAGATCCTTTTCATCAAATTCGTAAAACGCTTCCCGGCAGGGGATCCCAACTTGCTGAATGATCCGAACCGCATTGGTTTTTGAGGGCATAGAAAATCACCAATAATTATTATACTATATTTCTTTTCGTTATGCAAGCATGAATTACAGGAATGTAAATGGGTTATCCTAAATGAAAAAGCAGGGAGGATCACTATGAAAAACGATCAGCAAGCGGAATTGATGGAACAGGAAATGGAGCAAATCAAGGAATTGGGCGCCGATTTAACTCAATCCCAGAAAAGCAGAATTTATACGCTAACGATCATTGGCCAGGTGGAAGGCCACATGGTGGCGCCGGAGAATGTGAAAACTACAAAATACGAGCATATTCTGCCGCTGCTGGCCAGCATTGAAGAAAGCGAGGACGTTGACGGACTTTTGCTTTTACTCAATACAGTTGGCGGCGATATTGAAGCGGGGCTTGCCATTGCGGAAATGGTGGCAGGTATGAAAAAACCAACGGTGTCTTTGGTTTTGGGCGGCGGACATTCCATTGGCATTCCTTTGGCGGTTTGCACCAAAAAGAGTTTTATTACGCCCACAGCCAGCATGACGGTTCATCCTGTCAGAATGACGGGGCTGGTCATCGGCGCGCCACAGACCTTTCGTTATTTTCAGCGCATTCAGGAACAGATCGCGGATTTTGTTACCGCGAATTCCAAAATTTCAAGACAGCAATTTGAGGAATATATGATGGCCACAGGGGAGATGGCTGCGGATGTTGGCACTATTTTGTACGGCAAAGAAGCGGTTGCCTCAGGCCTCATTGATAAACTTGGCGGCTTAAACGATGCTTTGACAGCCCTTCGCAAAATGATTCATGGAAAAAAGAGCAAAACTGAGAAATAATTTTCATTTCAGGGTGGAAATTCCCGGCTAAATATGGTATAATTACAAAAAATGTCCAAAAGGAGGGGTTAGTTTGGAATATAATATTTTCGGCTGTCTTCTCTTCGGATTGATCAGCGGATTTTCAGAGTTCCTTCCGGTTTCCACCCTGGCGCATCAATATATATTTGGTTATCTTACCGGCTTTTCCGGCAATACGCCCTATATTCGCATGACGGTTTATCTTGGCTGTCTTGCGGCTGTTTTACTTTGTTGCCGTAAGCGAATCGTGCACATTTACCGGGAGCTGCGGCTGGCATCTCTGCCGAAGCGGCGCAGAAGAAGGCTGCCGGATATGCAAGCAGTATCCGATTTTAAACTGACCGTAATCGGCCTCATTCCCATGGTGGTTGGTATCTTTTTTTACAATGCTTCCGTGTCCGTGTTCAGCAATCTTCCTTTTGTTTGCTTGATGCTGATTGTATCCGGAATTTTGTCTTATTTGCCCCAGTATATGGCTTCGGGATTTCGCAATTCCAAAAATCTGACTCCCTTGGATGGTATTCTGCTGGGCGCGTGCTCCGCTTTGGCGGTGATTCCCGGTGTTTCTCGGATGGGACTGGCGCTATTTGCCGGCAAAGCCCGCCGTTGCGGCAGAGAAAGTATACTGGAGCTTGCCTTTTTGATTTTCATTCCCATGCTTTTTCTGTTGGTGATTTTTCACATGATCCAGCTGTTTGCTGCCACCGGGTTTGTTATGACGGCAGCCGCTTTGTTTGCCGGATTTGTTTCCGCGTTGGCTTCTTTTGGCGGCGCTATGGCTGCCATTTATCTGATTCGCTATCTTATTTTCTCCGCCGATGTTCAGGGCTTTTCGTTTTATTGCTGGGGCTTGGCGGTGTTCTGCTTTGTATACTACTTGTTAACGTAATGGAGGTTTCTACATAATGGCAGAAAAGAAGAAAACAACCCAGGCTGGCCGTGTTGCCTCCTCAAAAAAGAATACAAAGTCCTCCGGTTCCGCCGGCAAAAAGCAGGATAAGAATCAAAAAGCGCCGGAAGTCAAAAATGATATTCCGGTTCGCCTGATTTCCAGCATTGTGATTTTGGCGGCGTTTATCATTTTTCTGGTAACGCTGATCAATTCTGATGGCGCCATCATCAATTTGTTCTATAAGCTTGTGCTGGGCCTGTTTGGCAACTGGGCTTTTTATGTGTCCATCCCCGCGCTGCTTTATATGTTTTTCATCCATGCCTTCAGCGGTAAACGTCCTATTATTATGCGGAGCGTCTGCCTTGGCATTTTTGTGATGATTTGCGGTATTTTCCAGGAACTTTTGATTCTGAATCATGTTTCCGTGAATGATTTTGCTCCCGTTGGGCAATTGTTCAGCGGCGGTATTGATGGCACCCACGCAGGCTTGCTTTGCGGTGGACTTGCCATGATTTTCCGTTGGGTTTTGGGTAAGATCATTCCCTATATTTTGGCTATTATCGGCGGCGTTCTGGCGCTGCTAGGTTCTATGCATATTACCATTCCCGGTATTGTCCGTGCTGTCCACAACCGCCCCAGAGCGGATTGGGAAATGGAAGAGGAAGAACTGGACGAACCTGCCGCTATTGTGGTGAATCATCTTGCCAACAAGCGGATCGAACGGATCGAACGAAATGAAGAAAAGCGCCGTGAACAGGAGCTGCAGGAAAAGGCTGAGTCTGAAAAGAAGCCGAAAAAGAAAACCAAAGCCGATGATATGATGGCGCAGATCGATCAGGATGTGGAAGCTCCCGTTTCTGCCGCTGAAACCCATGTAACGGAGCCTGAGGATGATTCCATTTTCAGTCCCGTGGGTCAAGCAAGCCGAAAGAAGGAACTGACGGAAAATATCCCTAAGGATATGCCCGCGCTGGATATGGAGGATGTGGCCGCTGATATTGGTGAAGCGGTTGCAGT
Source organism: Faecousia sp. (assembly GCA_045595225.1). Lineage (GTDB taxonomy): Bacteria > Bacillota > Clostridia > Oscillospirales > Oscillospiraceae > Faecousia. Next base: position 75,056 of record JAZOAD010000127.1, on the reverse strand, counting down.
TATGCAGCAGGAAGAAGTTTCTACCGCGCCGACGTCGCCCCCTGTACAACCGAAGGTCACCGCGAAGGAAGCGGCGGAATCCGCTGCCCTTGTGGCGGAAGAAATCGCGCAAAATGAGCAAATTCAAAAGCCGGTTTACTGTTTCCCGCCCATCGAACTGCTGAAAAAGCCCGGATCCAGCAGCGCGGACGGCTCTGCCGAGATGAAAGAAAACACCCGTCGCTTAAACGAAACCCTGGCAAGCTTTAAGATCGATGCCAGGATCATCAATGTGACCCGTGGACCCAGCGTTACCCGGTATGAGGTAGAGCTGGATAAGGGTGTTCGCCTCAATAAGCTGACCGGTATCGCCGATGATATCGCGCTGAGCCTGGGCGCTTCCGGCGTCCGTATCGCGGCGGTTCCCGATAAGATCTCCATTGTTGGCATCGAGGTGCCCAATCGCGCGGTTACCACTGTTTCGCTGCGCGAAGTCATTGACTCTCCCGAATTTAACAAGGCTAAGTCCAAATCCTCCTTTGCGGTGGGTAAGGACATCGGCGGCACTTGCATCGTTGGCAATATCGCAAAGCTGCCCCATATGCTGATCGCCGGCACCACCGGCTCAGGTAAATCGGTTTGCATGAATTCCATTATCATCAGCTTGCTGTATAAAGCTGGCCCTGAGGATGTAAAGTTGATTATGATCGACCCCAAGATGGTGGAGCTTGGCATTTACAACGCTATTCCTCATCTGTTGATCCCGGTTGTCACCGACCCGAAAAAGGCCGCTGGCAGCCTCCAGTGGGCTGTGACGGAAATGATGCGCCGATATAACTCCATGAGTCATGCCGGTGTCCGCGATCTGGAATCCTACAATTCTATTATGGAAGCGGAAGAAGGGGAGAAGCTGCCTCAGATCGTGGTCATTATCGACGAGCTGGCTGACTTGATGCTGGTTGCCGCCAAGGAAGTGGAAGAATCCATTTGCCGCATTGCCCAGATGGGTCGCGCTGCCGGCATTCATTTGATCATTGCCACCCAGCGTCCTTCTGCCGATGTGATCACTGGCTTGATGAAGGCCAATATTCCTTCCCGAATCGCTTTCGCGGTTGCCTCCGCCATGGAATCCCGTATCATTTTGGACACCATGGGCGCTGAAAAGCTGGTTGGTAAGGGCGATATGCTCTTTAGTCCTATCGGCAGCGGAAAACCTCAGCGTGTGCAGGGCTGCTTCGTCAGCGACAGCGAAGTGGAAGCAGTTGCTACCTATGTCAAGGATAACTTTAATGTTACCTATGACAAGGGAATTATGGACGAAATTGACAAAAAGGCGGCCCAAACCGGTTCTTCCAAGCCTGCTACGGCTTCTGATCCCGAGCCTAATGAGGCGGAGATTGACGGTGATGAAATGCTGCCTGCCGCTGTGGATGTGATTTTGGAAACCGGCCAGGCTTCTGTTTCTATGCTGCAGCGTCGCCTGAAGCTGGGCTATGCTCGCGCCGCCCGCATTGTGGACGAGATGGAGGAAAAGGGCATTGTCGGCCCCTTCCAGGGCAGTAAGCCCCGCACGATCCTGGTTACTAAGGAGCAGTGGGAATCCATGAAATCCGGTCAACCACGACAGATGGGCTTTGAAGACCTGGAAGAAGATGATTTCGGTCCCGTTCCGGATGAAGTTGATTAACAATGAAAAGGCCAGACTTCGCGCAGGAAGTCTGGCTTTTACTTATTGTAAATTGGACGCAATGCTCAGAATTTCGTTGGCGGCAGCATCTTTGGATTGAAGCGGTAATTCGATAAAGTCGTTTTTTGTGATCACGCTGATCACATTGGTGTCTACACCGAAGCCGGCCCCTTCCACCTTCAGATTATTTGCGCAGATCATATCCGCGTTCTTTCGTGTTAATTTGCCGCGGCTGTTTTCAATTAAGTTCTCCGTTTCCATGGAGAAACCGCAGATCACTTGCTCCTCCCGCCGATTTTCACCCAGCCAGGCTAAAATGTCCTGGGTACGGTTTAATGGGATAGCCATATCGCCGTCTTTCTTTTTGATTTTGTTGTCAGCATAGCTGGAGGGGGTGTAGTCGGCAATGGCGGCGGCCATAAAGATCATATCCGCTTGATTGGAATACTCGGAAACAGCCCGGAACATGTCTGCGGCGGAAACTACATTCACCATGGTCACAAAAGGCAGGGGAGCCAGGTTGACAGGTCCTGAAATTAATGTAACCTCTGCGCCGCGCATGGAGGCCATCCGGGCAATGGCATAGCCCATTTTACCGGTGGAATGGTTGGTTAGATACCGTACGGGATCCAGCGCTTCCTGGGTTGGGCCGGCGGTGACCAGTACCTTTTTGCCTGCCAGGTCATGAGTCATGCCAATGTGGTGCAGAATGTGCTGCGCAAGATCCTCCGGCTCCGGCATTTTACCCTTGCCCACAGCACCGCAGGCCAGCCGTCCTGAAGCGGGTTCGATGACCCGGAAGCCATAGCGACGCAAAATAGCCAGGTTATCCTGGGTAATTGGATTTTCGTACATATTGGTATTCATGGCCGGGGCGATCAGCTTGGGGCATTTACAGGCCAAAACCGTAGTTGTAAGCATATCATCGGCCAGGCCATGGGCCAGTTTGGCGCATACATTGGCAGTTGCCGGGGCAATGATCACAAGGTCTGTCCGCTCCGCAAGGGAAATATGTTCCACCTGATGTGAAAAATTCCGATCAAAGGTATCCACCATGGTCCTGCGGCCGGTCAGTTGTTCAAATGTCAGCGGTGTGACAAATTTTGTGGCATTTTCTGTCATGATTACTTCCACATTGGCATGCAGTTTTACCAGCGCGGAAGCCAGGGCCGCGGCTTTGTAGGCGGCGATTCCGCCTGTAACTCCCAGCAGTACCGTTTTATTTTTCAGCATGAGATTACCTCCAAACATATTTTTCTTATTATAGCGTATATTTTGAGCTGTGTAAAGGAAAGATTTTTCTTGTATTCTTGTGATTTTTCTGTATAATAAAGCCATGGGAAGTCCATATATTGCGCTGTATCCCGAAAAGGAACGGCAGCAGGAGGAACTGAATATGAAACACAAAAAGTTTGGCACCCGTGAGATGGTTACATCCGCTATGCTTTGCGCCATTTTGCTGGTCATGTCTTTTACACCCCTTGGTTATTTAAACATTGGTCCTTTGGCAATATCGTTTAATATGATTCCGGTAGCAATTGCCGCAATTGCGCTTGGTCCGGTTGGTGGCGCAATTTTGGGAGGAATGTTCGGACTCACCAGCTTTTTACAGTGTCTTGGAATTGGCGGAACCAGCGCCATGGGCGTGATTTTATTTGAAATCAGCCCCTTTCTTGCCTTTGTGCAGCGATTTGTGCCCAGACTTCTGGCAGGTCTTGCTTGCGGCTACATTTACAGGGGTGTGAAAAAGCTTTCCAATGCAACCCTGGCCTGCTTTGCTACAGGCTTCAGCGCTGCTCTGCTCAATACAGTGCTGTTTATGTCGGCTTTGGTATTGCTGTTTGGTAATACAGAGTATGTCCAAAATTTAATTGGCGGTCGTAATGTGATTGTATTTGTTTTTGCTTTTGTGGGCATCAACGCTGTTGTTGAAATGATCGCCGCCTCTGCCATCGTAGGTGTTGTAGGAAAAGTGCTCGCCAAATTTATTATCAGGAGGTAATGATCTATGCTTCTTGCCATTGATATCGGCAATACCAACATTGTCATCGGTGTTATTCATGATGATGAGATCGTATTTAAAGCCCGAATCGCAACGGAACGCCAGCGAACTTCTGATCAGTATGGCGTTGAAATTAAAAATATGCTGGAAGCCTTCGGCGTTCATATCTCTGATATTGAAGATTGCATCATTGCTTCCGTTGTTCCCCCGGTGTTTAACTCTGTTCACACCGGTGTTATCAAGATTATCGGTAAGCAGCCGCTGGTAGTGGGACCAGGCTTAAAAACCGGACTCAATATCCATGTGGATATTCCTTCCCAGGTTGGCGCGGACCGCATCGTCGCCGCGGTTGCCGCCTTGGGCGAATATAAAGCGCCGCTGGTCTTGATCGACCTTGGCACCGCCACTACGGTAGAAGTTGTAGAGCCGGAAAATGTTTACATTGGCGGCGTGATTTTCCCCGGTATGATGGTTTCTCTGGACTCGCTGACCAGCCGCGCGGCGCAGCTGCCAGGAATCAGCCTGGACAAGCCTAAGAATGTGATCGGCAAAAATACCGTTGATTGCATGCGTAGTGGCATGATGTATGGTACTGCAGCCATGTTGGACGGCTTGATTGACCGTATTGCGGAAGAGATGGGTCACACCTCCACCATTATCGCCACAGGCGGTTTGGCCCAATTTGTGACGCCCTTGTGCAAGCATGAGATCATCCTGGAGAAAGAATTGCTGCTTAAGGGTTTGAATATTATCTACAAAAAGAATAAACGCTAATATAGAGCCTGCGGTTTCTTCCGCAGGCTTTTTTGCGCCCGGTGGTCTATGGAGAGCCCCGGGCGCATAGTCTTTTGTGGGAGTGATACCAATGAAATGTGCATGGAATGATCTGATCTCCATTCTGCCCCAATCCATGCGGCAGAATATGGACAAGCTTTCGGCGGAATGCGTGCAGGAATTGCGGCTTCGTCTGCAAAGACCACCGGAAATTATATTGAAGGACAGAAGATTACATATGGGAACCCCGGTTACATCGGAAGAAATATCCTTCATCATCAATACGGCCAGCCGATATTCCCCCTGGATGGCCGCCTCATCCGCGTCGGGATATATATCGGTTCCAGGTGGACACCGGATCGGAATATGCGGCGAGGCGGTGATCAAGGATGGAGAGATGACTGGTTTTCGTATGATCCGTTCTCTGAATATCCGTGTCGCCAGAGATTTTCCGGGAATCAGCGCAACTGTAGGAAAAGAAAGGGGCTCAGTTTTGATCATCGGTAAACCCGGCTGTGGAAAAACCACATTTTTACGGGACTTGATACGGTATCGTTCTGCCCGGGAAACGGTGGCTGTGGTGGACGAGCGATCGGAGCTGTTTCCGTTGAATTTGCATTTTGACAGGGATTGTTCGCTGGATGTTCTTTCCGGTTGCAGGAAAGCGCATGGCATTCAAATTCTCTTAAGAACCATGGGGCCGGATGTGATCGCCGTGGATGAGATCACCGCTGCGGAAGATTGCGACGCTTTGCTGCAAGCAGGCTGGTGCGGTGTGAAATTTCTGGCAACCGCTCATGCATCCAACAAGGAAGACCTGTATGCAAGGCCAATGTATCAGCCGCTGGTCCGTACAGGCATGTTTGATACCCTGATCATTATGCAACCGGACAAGTCCTGGCGCATGGAAAGGATAAAACTATGACGCTGAAAATGATTGGCGCGGCTTTTGTGATCGCCGCTTGCGGCGGCTTTGGCTTTTCTTTGGCTGCTGCCCATAAAAAAGAAGAAAATGCATTAAAATCCTTGCTGCGAGCCATTGAATTTATGATCTGTGACCTGGAATTTCAAAATACGCCTCTTCCGGAGCTTTGCAGGCGGGCGGGAAATGAATCAGGCGACATAGTGGGTAGCCTCTTTTTGCGCCTGGCTTCTACGCTGGATAGAAAGCAACAGCCGGATGCGCCCACTTGTATGCGATCGTTGCTGCAAAACGATCATCAAATCCCCACCAGAACCCATCGAAATTTACTGTACCTGGGCCAATGTATGGGCCGGTTCGCCCTGTCCGGGCAGGTGTCCGGCTTTCGTTCTGCCCAGGCCATGTGCCAGCGGGATTTGGCATCTCTTTCCACGGACCGGGATGCCAGACTGCGAAGCTACCGAACCTTGGGAATTTGCGGCGGAATCGCCCTTGTAATACTTTTTATTTGACTTATGGATATTGATCTGATTTTCAAAATCGCTGCTGTTGGCATCATTGTTTCGATATTAAACCAGGTCTTGTCCCGCAGTGGACGGGAAGAGCAGGCTACCATGACCACCCTGGCCGGTCTTGTTGTGGTACTGATGATCGTCGCGGAGAAAATTTCCGAATTGTTTAACCTGGTAAAGAATTTATTTCATTTTTGATGACTTCTCTTTTTCAAGCAGCCTGCGCTGTGTTGTTGGCAGTCATTTTAATCATGTCTTTCCAAAGCCAGGGGAAAGACATTGGCCTTTTGCTTTCCGTTTTTGTATGCTGCACGCTGGGTTCTTTGGCGATCTCCAGTTTGCAACCGGTCGTTTCCTTTCTGGAGCGCTTGCGGGATGTAGGCTCTCTGGACGACGGAATGCTGTCGTTGCTGCTGAAAGTAGTTGGTATAGCTTTACTTTCGGAAATTGTGGGTCTTGTATGCGCCGACGCGGGAAATTCCGCTATGGGAAAGGCCCTGCAAATTTTAGCCGTTGCCATGATTTTGTATCTTTCTTTACCGGCCTTTAATACCCTGCTTGAACTGGTGGAAACCATTTTGGAGAAAATATGAGAAGAGCGATTGTTGTAATCATTTTGTTTTTGATCATGTCCGTTCCGGTACGCGCGGTATCCATAGAGCCGGTTCAGCCATCCGGTGATGCTGAGGATCTAATGCCGGAAACAACAGGCAATTTTACTGAGGACATTCTCTATTTGCTTCGGATGGCCACATCTGCCGTTCAACCGGAAGTTACGGAAGGTGTTAAGGTATGCCTAAGTGTAATTTGCGCAGTTTTGGTAATGTCTGTTTTACAGAGCTTTCATGGTGTCAGCAAGCAGGTTACGGAAATGGTAGGTGTTGTTATTATATCTGCCGTTCTGGTTTATGCAACGGATTCCATGATCTCCCTTGGGGCGGAAACCGTGCAGGAGATCAGCCGGTATGGGAAACTCTTACTGCCGGTTTTAACCGGCGCTTTGGCAGCTCAGGGAGGCGTGACAAGCTCCGCGGCGCTGTATGCCGGAACGGCCATGTTTGACGCAGTATTATGCGCTGTGATCTCCAATATTTTAATCCCAATGGTATATATTTTCCTGGTGTTCGGAATTTTGTCCGCTGCTCTGGGGGAGGATATTCTTGGAAAACTAAAGGATTTTGTGAAGTGGCTTTTGACCTGGTGTTTAAAGGTTATCCTATATGTTTTTACAGGGTACATCTCCATCACCGGCGTCATCAGCGGAGTTACAGACCAGGCAACAGTAAAAGCGACAAAAATCACAATAGCCGGGGTAGTGCCTGTGGTTGGTGGGATCCTTTCGGATGCCTCCGAAGCGGTTGTCGTTGGCGTCAGTGTAGCCAAAAGCGCCGCCGGAATTTATGGAATCGTGGCAATGCTGGCAATTTTGATCGTTCCGTTCCTGACGATTGCGGTCCAATCGTTGATGCTGAAGCTTACTTCATTTTTCAGCGGTATCATAGGTAATTCAAAGATTTGCCTGTTGATCGAAACCTTTTCCGTCGCAATGGGATTTCTGCTGGCAATGACCGGAACGAGCTGTCTTATGCAAATGATCAGCGTAGTTTGCTTTATGAAGGGGATGAGCTAGTGCAAAAGTTAGGTAGCTATTTGATTTCCGTTGCAGCCGCCGCCATGATCTGCGGCGTCCTTCAGCGACTTACAATAGGAAAGGGAACATTCAGCGGCATAATGAAGATACTGTGCGGCATATTTCTGCTATATACTGTTTGCACCCCTATTACTTCTTATTCCTTTTCGGGATTTGGCGCGATTTCCGTTGATTTTCAAGAGGAGGCGCTTCGTCTGGCGGCGGAAGGGGAAAAAGATGGAAATGACGCTCTGCGAAGTATCATATCTGAACAGCTCTGCGCATATATTTTGGACAAAGCAAGTACCTATGATGCCCAGATCAGTGTATCAGTGAAGCTTTCAGAAGATATGGTGCCGATTCCGGTCGGTATAGAAATCAAAGGCGATATTTCTCCCTACGGAAAACTGCAATTGCAGGAAATCATCTCGTCCGATCTTGGAATAGCGAAGGAGAATCAAATATGGATATAAAAAAATACAGCGAAAAAATCACCCATTATGTGAAAAAATATCGCTACGCCGCTTTGATTTTGCTGATCGGTTTGGGTTTGATGCTGCTGCCGGAAAAAAATCAGGAGGCAAAGTCCGATTCTTTGCAGCCGGAAACCACACAGGCATATGCCTTTGAAAATATCGCGGAAGAACTGAAGCAAATTCTTTCCCAGATCGAGGGCGTGGGACAGGTGGAAGTAATGCTTACGGTTTCCGCATCTGAGCAAATATTCTATCAAACAGATGAAGACCATTCTGCCAGCGATTCCGGCTCGACAATTCGAAAAGAAACTGTCATCATCACAGGAGCTGACAGGCAGGAGGAGGCATTACTGAGTTTTGTTCAGGCGCCGGTATATAAGGGCGCAATCATCGTATGTAAGGGCGGCGGTGACGCTGCGGTGAAACTGGCAATCATTGATGCAGTGTCTAAAATCACGGGCCTGAGCAGCGATAAAATATCTGTGGTAAAAATGAAATAATCAGGAGGGTAAATTATGAAAATTTCAAGAAAATGGAAGAAAAATCTGGTCGCCGCCGCAATTTTGTTAACAGTATGCTCCGGAATTTACTTAAACTGGGTGTACTCCGGCGGTCAGGATACGCAAAACTGGGAGGAAACCTTGAACGCGGATCAGGTTCTTTCCGATAACCTGGTGTTGGGTGACCAGGAAGATACGCAGGTAGATGCGCCCGATACGATTACCAACTACTTCGCCGCCGTACGCCTTTCCAGACAGGAAGCCCGGGACAATGCGGTCAGTCTGTTGCAGGAGGCGATGGCTTATGGCGACGAAGCGACATCCGCCCAGTCCAGCGCGCAACTGGAAGAGATCATTCAGATGGCTCTTTCCGAAGCGCAGATTGAAAGCTTGATCATCGCAAAGGGCTATGCAGATTGCGTTGCGTACATGACCGAAGACGGAATTTCCATCGCTGTCGCTGCGCCGGAGGGTGGACTGCAGGCCGCGGATGTGGCTGTGATCGCGGATATTGTCATTTCTCAATCCGACTATACGATGGCGGATATTCATGTGGTAGAAGTATTATAAACCTAGGGCTTCCGGGAAACCGGAGGCCCTTTTCTGTAAAAAAAGAGTTGTAATTTTTCATATTTGGTGGTACAATATAAAAAACTATGTTTTTAGGAGGAATTCCCATGGCTGATTTGAAGCAGTACATCACCCATGTCAACGACAACGGCCAGATTTTTATTTCTGAGGATGTAATTGCCACCATCGTATTGAGCACCCTGAATGAAATTGATGGCTTTGCCGGCCTGACCACCAAAGCCAGCGTTGATTTTACCATTCCGCTGAATCCTAAGAATTGGAATAAGGCCATTAAGGTTTCCATTACTGACAAAGGCAGCCTGTTGCTGGAAATCAACGCGCTAATCACTTATGGCACCAAGGTCGCGGAAGTGGCAGAGAATATTCAGTCCTCTGTTAGCACCGCTGTATGTTCCATCACCGGTGTTCAGCCCAAGCGGGTCAACGTGAATATCTTCGGCATCGTCCGTAAGTAATGGTGATTTTATGACAAGAGCTAACGCCAGAGAACTGGCAGTACATTTGATTTATGGCCGGGGTTTTACCGGCGAAGAGCCTGCGGAAACCATCGGTTTGCGTCTGGAAAAGGATTATTACAGCGTTCTGTCCGCGGATAATGATGTCTATACCGAGCGTCCCAGCCGTGCGCAGCTTGGCTACATCGACATGGTCGTTTCCGGCGTTGCCAATCGTGCCGAGGAATTGGACGCCCAGATCGCGCAGTATTCCATTGGCTGGGATATCAGCCGTATTTCCAGACTTACTCGATCCATTATGCAGCTGGCAATTTTTGAGACCCTGTATGTGGACGATGTTCCCGCCGGCGTAGCGGTTTCCGAAGCGGTTCGCCTTGCGAAAAAGTATGACGGAGATGATACCGGCGCGTTCGTCAACGGCATTTTGGGTTCCTTTGTCAGAGGCTTGGACAAGCAGCCGGAGGAGATCTGATGATTACGGTCGGCTTCGATACCAGCAATTACACCACATCCATCGCTTGGTTCGACGGCGAGAAGGGTGAAAATTGCTCCAGACTCTTGCCCGTAAAGCCGGGTGAATTGGGTCTGCGGCAGAGCGATGCCGTTTTTTCTCATACCAAAAGCCTGCCGGAGCTTTCCGGCAGGCTCTTTTCCAATGGACTCCCCATCCATGCCATCGGCGTTTCTACCCGCCCCAGGGCGGTGGAGGGCAGCTATATGCCTTGCTTTATGGTTGGTTATTCTCACGCCCAATTGCTTTCCGATGCTTTTCGCGTGCCGCTTTTCGAGGTTTCCCATCAGCAGGGTCATGTAGCGGCTTGTCTTTGGAGCGCAGGACGCCTGGATTTAATGGATAAGCCCCATCTTGCGTGGCATTTGTCCGGTGGTACAACAGAGCTTCTACTGGTGGAACCCGATGGTAAAAATGTAAAATGCACAAAAATCGGCGGTACCACCGATATTTCAGCCGGTCAGCTGATCGACCGCACCGGTGTTATGCTGGATCTGCCATTCCCCGCCGGCAAACATCTGGATGCTTTGGCTAAAAATGCGGTCAATACTGATGTATTCAAAGTAAAATGTCCCGGTTTGGAGTTTTCTCTTTCCGGTGTGCAAAACAAAGCGCAGCAATATAGCGAGCTGAATTCTCCCACGGAAACCGCCGGCTATGCCCTTCGTTGCGTCTGTCACGCGGTAAAAACCGCTACGGAAAACGCCAGAAAGCTGTACCCCGGTCTGGAAGTGGTATTTTCTGGCGGCGTTGCCAGCAATTCCATGCTTCGCGCCGTGATGTCAGACGCCATTTTCTCGGAACCCATGTATTCCACCGATAATGCCATGGGCGTGGCAGTATTGGCCCACCGACTGATGGAGGGCTAATATGGCGCAGCAGGTTATTACCGTCACGCAAATCAATGAATATATCCGCGCTATGATGGACGGAGATCCGCTGCTGAATCAAGTAGCTATTAAGGGTGAGATCAGCAACTACAAGCTTTATCCCTCCGGGCATCATTATTTCACGCTGAAAGATGAAGGTGGCGCTCTGCGCTGCGTGATGTTCAAAGGCAATGCCGTCCGGATGAAATTCCGTCCTGAAAACGGCATGAAAGTTGTAGCCATGGGCAAAATCTCCGTTTTTCCCCGGGATGGCGCTTATCAGCTCTATTGTTCCGGCCTGATCCTGGAGGGTATTGGTGATCTGTATGCCGCTTTTGAGCAACTGAAAAGCAAGCTTCAGGCCCAGGGCCTGTTTGATCCGGCCCACAAAAAGCCGTTGCCGAAATTTCCGGGTACTATAGGCATCGTCACCAGCTCCGCCGGCGCGGCGGTCCATGATATGCTGCGAATTTTGCGCAAGCGATATCCGCTTACGAAGGTTTTGCTTCTGCCGGTTCGTGTGCAGGGCGTGGAAGCCCCTGCGGAGATCGCTGCGGCCATTCGTTATGCCAATTATTTCCGCCTGGCTGATCTTCTGATCGTAGGCCGCGGTGGTGGCAGCATTGAAGATCTGTGGGCATTTAATGATGAAATCGTGGCCCACGCCATTTACGAGTCCCATATCCCGGTCATCTCAGCGGTAGGACACGAGCCGGATGTAACAATCTCCGACTTTGTGGCTGATTTACGAGCCGCCACACCCTCTAACGCGGCGGAATTGGCGGTTCCGGATCAAGACGCGCTTCGCCAAACGCTGGATGCCATTTCTGGCGCCATGGCCGTGGCTATGACGCGGAGAATTCAGCACGCCAGACGGCATTGGAAGATTTTGTCGGAAAGCCCCGCGCTCCAAAGTCCGGAAGGGTATCTGCAGCAGCGTAAGAAAACTCTGGAATTGTTACAAAACCGTTTGATTACCGCTGAAAATATGCAAATTTTCGGCAAAAAACAAAAATTTGTCGCTATGACCGCCAAGCTGGATGCCATGAGTCCCCTGAAAGTGTTGACCCGTGGCTATGCTATGGCAGAGAATCAGCAGCAACAGTTGATCCGAAGCGTGAAAGATGTAAGCAGGGGAGAGGAAATTCATATTCGCCTGCAGGACGGTGCGCTTTGCGCCACCGTTTCCGATATAAAGGAGAATGCTCGATGAATAAAGAAAACAAAACTTTTGAAGAAAATCTTCAGCGGCTGGAGCAGATCGTACGGGCTATGGAGCGTGGCGATGTGGCCTTGGAAGAAAGCCTGAAGCTGTTCCAGGAGGGTACTGAGCTGGTTCGAACCTGTGGAAAGCTGCTGGATGCGGCAGAACTTCAGGTAAAGAAAGTAATGACCGCCGCAGACGGCACCCCCGTGCTGGAGGATTTTGTCGATGAAGCGAATTGAGGTTTACAAAGCGCGTATAGAACAGTTTCTTTCCGATTGGTACACCCGGTTCCATCAAGAGCCCCAGGTCCAGCTGTTCGAAGCCATGGAGTACAGCCTGCTGGCTGGAGGCAAACGCCTGCGGCCGGTTTTTGTCTTTGAATTTTGCAGACTCTGCGGTGGCGATTGGAAAAAGGCCACGCCCCTTGCAGCTGCGGTGGAAATGGTGCACACTTACAGCCTGATCCACGATGATCTTCCTTGTATGGACGATGACGACTACCGCCGTGGTAGATTGACCAATCATAAAGTGTACGGCGAAGCTATGGCTGTCCTTGCCGGTGACGCTTTGCTGACGGATGCGTTTACCGTACTGTCCACCTGCGAACTGGAAGGTCGCGCTATGGCGGATGCCATTGGAATTCTTTCGGAATGCGCCGGTTCTCTCGGTATGGTGGGCGGTCAGGTGCTGGATATACAAAGCGAGCAGCGATCCTGCACAGAAGAGGAGATCCTGGCGATCCAGAGCCGCAAAACAGGCGCGCTGATCCGGGCGGCCTGCGCCCTGGGCGCCATTGCCGGCGGCGCAAACGAGGAACAGTTTGACGCTGCCTGCCGATTTGCTGCCGCCCTGGGCCTGGCGTTCCAGATCCGGGATGACATGCTGGATGTGATCGGCACCCGGGAAGAAATGGGTAAAACCGTTGGAACGGACCAGGGAAAAAACACCTTCGTTCGTCTTTACGGTCTGGAGCGCTGCGAGGAGCTTGTGCGGATATATACAGATATGGCGCTGGATGCTGTCAGCATTTTCGCGGATAATGAATTTGTCTGTCAGCTTGCCCTTGCATTGACCAGTCGAAACAATTGATACTTCAGATAGGGGAGGCGTTTGCCTCCCTAAATCTTTGTGAAAATAACAGATTGAATAAAATAATTGAAAAATTCCTGCCATTTTTGTCGAAAATCTGTGTTGCATTGCATTCACAAAAATGTTACAATAGATCGGTAAGAGATTCCACCCCAAAACCAGGTAACCCCTGATTAAAAATGAAAGGTAGATTCTATGTTCGAAAAATTGTTTAAACTGAAAGATAATGGCACAACCGTTAAAACGGAAGTGCTGGCCGGTGTCACCACCTTTATGACCATGGCCTACATCATCGCGCTGAACCCCAATTTGCTGACCAATTTTGGTGCGGAAGGCGGCTCTCTTTGGAATGGCGTATTTCTCGCCACCTGTATTGCTTCTTTTGTTGGTATGCTCTGCATGGCATTCATTGCCAATAAGCCCTTTGCGCTTGCTCCCGGCATGGGACTCAACAGCTTCTTTGCCGTTGTTGTCAGCAATATTGCCATGATCACCAGTATGTCCTATCTGGAATCTTTCCAGGCAGCGTTGATCATCATTCTACTGGAAGGCATTCTTTTTGTTGCCCTGTCTATTTTTAATGTTCGTGAAAAGATCGTTGAGGCCATTCCTCTGGGCATCCGTCTTGGTATCAGCCCCGCCATCGGTTTGATGCTGATGAACATTGGCCTTGATTCCAATGTTGGCATCTATACCGAAAACGGTGGCCCTTTCTATGTCATGCGTGATTTCTTTGGCGCTCTGACGCCCAGCACTCTGCAGACCAGCATGGGAGAGGCCGGTTACGCCACCATGATCCTGACGGTTGTTACCATGTTTATTGGCTTATTTGCCATCATCGCTTTGTCCAAAAAGGGCATCAAGGGCAGCGTTCTGTTTGGTATGCTGATTGCGTCTGTTGTTTACTGGGCAGGTCAGTTCATCTTCCTTGGCACCAATCCCTTTGCCTCTTTGGCAGACGCAAGCTGGCTGCCTCCTTTCAAGGATATGGCAGAAACCACTCTGTTCAAATTCAATTTTGCCGGCTTCATGGAAATCGGCTGGTTCACTATCATCACTTTGATCGTCACATTCTGTATCATTGATATGTTTGATACCATCGGCACCCTGGTGGGCACCGCCTCCCGCGCCGGTATGGTGGACGAAAATGGCAACATGCCCAATATGAAGGAAGCGCTGATTTCTGACGCAGTTGCCACCATCGCTGGCGCCTGCACCGGCACTTCAACCGTTACCACTTTCGTGGAATCCGCTTCCGGTGTTGAGGCCGGCGGACGCACCGGTCTGACCGCTTTGACTACCGGCATTCTGTTCCTGGCCTGTATCTTCATTTCTCCCATTGCCGCTATCATTCCTGCCGCTGCCACCTCCGCAGCCCTCATTTATGTTGGTGTGCTGATGCTGCAGGGCCTGAAGAATGTTGATTTCCACGATGTAGACCAGTTTGTACCTGTTTGCTTGATGCTGATCGCTATGCCCATTTCCGGCTCCATTGGCCACGGCATCGGCCTGGGTCTGATCGCTTATACTGTTATCAAGATGTTCAGCGGCAAGTTTAAGGATGTTTCCATCCTGACTTATATTATCAGTTTGATCTTCCTGGTTAAGTTCTTTGTAGTAGTTTAATGAAATAATTGGCGCACCCAGTTTTGGGTGCGCCGAATTTTATACTTTTGTATTACTATCGAGAATATCTGTTAATTCTTCCATCCGTTCAATAGGGAAGGGAGGATTGGCAATGGGTTTCATGGCGATATTCATCAGCTTCATGGGATTGTCGTCAGCCGCCACCCGGTTGGAGCTGAGGTCGCCGCAACGTTTGCAGCGGTGAATGATAGCCCATTCCCCCTTGTTGCGAACCCAAACTGCAATGGGTTCCATTACGCCGCCGCAATCGGATTCCCGGTCGCCGGGTTCAATATCCACATGCAGGCTGTGCAAACAGTAGGGACAATGGTTTCGATGGTCGCTGGAAGCGCCCTCCGGAACAACGGTCCGGCCGCAGTACTTGCATTCGAAGCTGTCCGTGCAGGCGTGTGTTTTATAATAGCCCTTTTCAAAGGACTGGCGTTTATGCTCTCGATTCATAGAAATCCCTCCTTTTTTGCGTATGATACCATAGTTTTCCCAATTTCGCAAGGGGGATTGCAAAAACTCCCATTCTATGCTACGATGAAAGAAAAAAGGAGATAAACCATGAAAGAAACAATAGATATTTTCGACTATGCGGGCCACATTTGCAAATGCTATAAGCCCGGAATTCTGCTGACGACGAAGGTTGGCCACAAGGTCAATTCCATGACCATCGGCTGGGGCACCATGGGTGTGGAATGGGGCAAGCCGGTGTTTGTGGCCTATGTCCGGGATAGCCGTTACACCAGAGAAATGCTGGATGAAAGCGGCGTCTTTACTATCAATGTTCCCATGGGGAAAATCGACAAACAGATACTGAGTTACTGTGGCACAAAATCCGGTCGTGATACGGATAAGATCGCGGATCTGCACTTGGAGCTGGAAGCGGGTGAAGCCGTGGATGCGCCCGGTATCCGACAGTTGCCGCTAACCATTGAGTGCAAAGTCCTTTACCGTGTTAAGCAGGATGTAAATACCATTCCCCAGGCCATCCAAGACCGTTACTATCCTATGGATGAAAACGGCAATCAGGACTTCCACTACGCCTATTTTGGCGAAATTCTCAATGCGTATATCATAAAAGATTAAAATTTGCCCTACAGTTTTTGGCTGTAGGGCAATGTATTTATTTGGTTTGCCGCAATAAGATTCGGAAAGAGAACAGCATCAGTAATGTAAAGAGCAGCAGGTAAGCCGGGAACAGGGCAGGGGTCAAATGGTTTGCGATCAGACCAAACACAGGAGGCATCAGCATAGATCCCGTATATGCGCTGGCCATTTGGACGCCGATGAGCGCCTGACTGTTTTCCGCGCCGAAGATCTCCGGCGTGGAATGAATAATGCAGGGATAAATTGGCGCACAGCCAAAACCGACCAGCAGCAAAGCAAAAAGGATACACCAAGTCGCGCAGAAGAAAAGCATGATAACAATACCAACCACTATGATGCACAAACCGGCTTGAATCAGCATGGAATCGCTGCAACGCATAGTTAAAAATCCGTTTAGCGCTCGCCCAACAGTAATACCCAGGAAAAACATGCCGGCATAGCCAGCGGCGGCATCTTCCGAAATGCCGTGGTGCAGCACCATATAGGAACTGGCCCACAGGAAAGTAGTGGCCTCAACGGCGCAATAACAGAAAAAAGTGATCAAAACGGCTTTGACGCCGGGAATTTGAAGTATTTGCCCTAAACGAAGAGGCTTTGAATTGCCGATCTCCGTTTTAACGGAGGATTTTCGCCATAACCGCAATGTTATAAATAAACCAATTGCCAAAATCAGTTGTATTATGCCAATGGTCCGGTATCCGGAAGGCCAGCCCATTCCGGCGCCAAGGCACAGGCTCATAATGGAGGGACCCAGGCTTGCGCCAATGCCCCACATACAGTGCAGCCAGCTCATATGCCGGCTGGCGTAATGCAGGGCAACATAGTTATTCAGCGCTGCGTCAACGCTGCCTGCGCCAAGGCCATAGGGAATAGCAAACAGGCACAGCATCCAAAAATGACGGCTCATAGAAAAACCCAATAGAGCAGCGGCTGTCATGGCAACGCTGAAGGCGGTCACCATTCCCGCGCCAAATTTTCGGGTAAGTCGGTCGCTGAGCAGGCTGGAAACTACCGTTCCGCAGGAAATGATAATGGAAACAATGCCGGCATTGGACACCGAAACCTGCATTTGTGGGTACATTAAAGGCCACGCGGCGCCCAGTAAACTATCCGGTAAACCCAGGCTGATAAAAGCCAGGTAAATTACCGCCAGAAGAATATGTACCATTATGCCTCAAATTCCCCAGCGATCTTCTGCAGCAACTGACGGATCGGCAGCTGCTGGGGACATGCTTCCTCGCATTGACCGCAGGAAACACAGGCGCTGGCTTTTGCTTCCATGGCATCGTATTTCTTTTGGGAATCGTTTTTGCTGTAGCGCAGCTTGTTGTTATGACAGGTAAATACAGCGGGGATCTGGATATGCATGGGGCAGCCATCCACGCAGTATTTGCAGGAGGTGCAGCGGATCAGATCCAGGCTGTTGATGATCTCGGTTACTTTCCCAATGGCAGCAAGCTCCCGCTCGCTCAGGGGCTGTGGATCTGCCATAAAGCCGCAGTTTTCTTCCACCATTTCCAGGCTGCTCATACCGGACAGCACCATACAAACGCCTTCAAAGCCGGAGGCATAGCGCAGCGCGTAGCTGGCGTTGGAACCGCCACCCAAGCTGGGCAGAATATCCACGGCGGCGGAAGGCATATTCACCAGCTGACCGCCGCGAACAGGCTCCATAACGATCACGGGCTTTCCGTGCTTGCGGCATACTTCATAGCACTTTCTGGATTCGACCCTGGGATTATCCATATCCAGATAGTTAAACTGGATCTGCACAAATTCCATCTGAGGATATTCCGTAAGGATCTGGTCTAATACCTCGGCTTTGTCGTGGAAGGAGAAGCCAAGGTGGCGGATCTTACCCTCTGCTTTCAGTTCCAGCGCGGTTTCGTAAGCGCCGCAGGCCTTATATTTGGCGAACAGGTCCTTATTTTGACAGTGCATGAGATAGAAATCGAAATAATCCACGCCGCAGATTTCCAGTTGTTTCTGGAACATGGGGCGAATGTCCTCGTTCTTCTCAAAATAATTAGGAGAAAGCTTGTTGGCCAGCAAATAGGCCTCCCGGGGATAACGGGAAGTCAGCGTTTTACGGAGCATGACCTCACTTTGCTCGTTGAGATAGCCGTGAGCGGTGTCAAAATAATTAAAGCCCGCCGCCAGGAAATGATCGACCATTTTCACAGTCTGCGCTTCGTCGATTTCGCCGTCTGCAAAAGGCAGCCGCATGAATCCAAAGCCAAAGCGATTTTTGATTTCAGGGAAAAATGGATTCCTCATATGTATTCTCCTATTCTTTATTCCGGGATCCCGTCTTTACTGAGCTGACGTAAATTATTGATAATGGACTCCATGGAAGCGTAGAAAATTTCCCGGTGCTCTTCGGAAAGATCCTTACCGGCAATTTCCACCGCCTGTGAGGCCCGCCTGCGGACATGCTCGGCAGCTTCCATGCCGGTTTCTGTCAGGCGGAAAACACCTCTGTATTTGCTGGTTCCGGCGCAAACCTTGGAAACCAGCCGCTTTTCTTCCATAATGGACATCATGCGGGAAACATCCGCTTTATCTCTGTCGCAAAGCTGGCACAATTGCAGCGCCGACAGGCCTTCCGGATATTTCAAAAGGGTCAGAAGGTAGATGGAGTGTGTACCTTTCAGCCCATATTTCGTCATTTCATCTGTGGTCAGTTTATGCCAATGCCGGGATATTTCCGTTACGGCATAGGAAAATCGCTCAAATCGTTCGATCATTATGTTACACCTCCATTTTTTGTATTATACAACAAAAATGATGATGTGTCAAATATTTATCCCAAAGCAACGTCCAAAACCATCATCAGCGTAAATCCAGCCGCAAAGAAAATGGGTCCGATGTTGGAATGTTCTCCTTCCGACATCTCCGGAATCAATTCCTCCACCACAACATAAAGCATTGCGCCTGCGGAAAAGGCGAGCAAATAGGGAAGGGCGGGTACCAGTTGATCGGCAAGTAAAATAGTGACAATGGCGCCGATGGGTTCCACAACACCGGAAAGAACGCCGTATCCAAAGGCTTTGTCCCGGCGCATGCCGTTGCTTTTCAGCGGCATGGAAATGATGGCGCCTTCCGGCAGATTCTGCAGCGCAATGCCCAACGCCAGCGCCAAAGCGCCTACAAAGGATATGCTTTCGTTTCCGGTGAGCCATCCTGCCGCCACAACCCCTACAGCCATCCCCTCAGGAAAATTATGCAGCGTTACCGCCAGCATCATCATGGCAGATCGGCCCAGTTTTGAGGGCACGCCTTCCGGTTTATGGCTATTCAAGTGCAAATGCGGGATCAGATGATCCAGCAGCAATAGAAAACCAAAACCTGTCCAAACACCGATCAGCGAGGGCAAAAAAGCCAGCTTTCCCATGTGCTGGGATTGCTCCATTGCTGGTATGATCAAACTCCATACGGATGCCGCCACCATTACACCGGAAGCAAATCCGGTCAGGCCGCGCTGCAGGGAACGGTTCATTTTACCTCTTAAAAGGAAGACCGCCCCGGACCCTAAAATCGTGCCGAAAAATGGCAGCAATACGATCAAAATCACATTCATTTCCATAGTATCATCTCCTAGCTTTTTTATTATTCTATCATTATTTGATATGGTTCATCGGTGATAATGTTACACTTTATGATATGATCTGAGAAATCAGGCTGTGCATTCGTCAAAATTTTGTAAACATTTAAATTATGGTAGAAATTTTATTATGAATATGTTATAATCTGTCTACTTAACTGGAAAGGTGCAAGCTTATGATCTATGATTATCTGGTGGTTGGCGCCGGATTGTTTGGTGCGGCTTTTGCCCAGCAGGCAAAGGAAGCCGGAAGATCCGTTTTGGTAATAGACCAGCGCAGCCATATCGCCGGCAATATTTATACCGAAGATGTGGAAGGAATTCAGGTCCATAAATATGGCGCTCATATTTTTCACACCAACGATCAGCGAGTATGGGAGTATGTGAACCGTTTTGCTTCTTTCAACCGTTTTACCAATTCACCGGTAGCCAATTATAAGGGGCAGCTATATTCGTTGCCCTTTAATATGTATACCTTCAATCAGATGTGGGGTGTTACCACGCCGCAGCAGGCACAGGAACTGATTGCCCGTCAGCGTGATGAGGCCGGTATTTCAGAGCCTAAAAACCTTGAGGAACAAGCAATTTCCTTGGTTGGCGTGGACATTTATGAGAAACTGGTAAAAGGCTATACACAGAAGCAATGGGGTAGACCTTGCGCGGAACTGCCTGCATTTATCATTAAACGGCTTCCCGTTCGCTTTACCTTTGATAATAACTATTTTAACGCCTTGTACCAGGGCATCCCCACCGAGGGGTATACTAAAATGGTGGAAAATATGCTCAATGGCATTGAAGTCCGATTGAATACCGATTACCTTCAAAATATAACCTACTGGGATGCGCAGGCCGATCAAATCATTTATACCGGTTCTATTGACCGCTATTATGACTATTGCTTTGGTCCGCTGTCTTACCGCAGCGTGCGATTTGAAACGGAAGTGCTGGACACGGACAATTTCCAAGGCAATGCCGTAGTCAATTACACGGACGCGGAAACGCCCTATACCCGGATCATCGAGCATAAGTTCTTCGCCTTTGGAAAGCAGAGCAAAACTGTTATTTCCCGGGAATACAGTTCGGAATGGACACCGGAAAAGGAGCCTTACTATCCCGTTAATGACGAGGAAAACAACGCGCTCTACGAAAAGTACCGCGCTTTGGCGGAGAAAGAACAAAAAGTCATTTTTGGCGGTCGCTTGGGAGAATACCGCTATTATGATATGGACGCTGTGCTGCTGCGGGCATTGCAGCTTGCGGATGAACAACTAAACTGAGGAAATACAATGAAACTTTTGACAATTACTGTTCCTTGCTACAATTCCGAAAGCTATATGGAAAAGTGCATAGACAGCCTGCTGCCCGGCGGCGACCGGGTGGAGATCATCATCATCGACGATGGCTCCAAGGATCGCACAGGCAAGATAGCTGATTGCTATGCGGAGAAATACCCCAATATTGTCCGGGTCATTCACCAGGAGAACGGTGGTCACGGCGAGGGTATCAATGTGGGCCTGGACAATGCCACAGGCAAATATTTCAAGGTGGTAGACAGCGACGACTGGGTAAGTGAAGACTATTTATCTTACCTGGACAAACTTTCCCAGCTGGATGTGGATCTGTTGATTACCAACTATTATTATCAGCACATCGATAGTAAACGCGATCGGTCTATCTGTTATAAAAACGCCCTTCCGGTTGGAAGAGTCTTTTCCTGGGAGGACACCAAGTCCTTCCGGCCCCATCAGATGCTGACCATCCATTCCTGCACGTTCCGTACGGAAGCAATGCGAAAATGGACACACCGCCTGCCCAAGCACGTCTTTTACGAGGATAATCTGATGGTATATCAGACCCTTCCTCATGTGAAAAAAATGTATTACATGGACATTGATCTGTACCGCTACTGGATCGGCAGACCCGATCAATCCGTGCAGAAAAATGTGATGATGAAGCGATATATGCATCAGCTTCAGGTGACAGAGCTTTGCTTCAGCAGTTGTCATTTGGACGATATTTCATCCGCGCGATTGAAAAAGTATCTGGTGCATGAGCTTTATTTGATGTTCGGCATCTCCATTTGCTACGCCAGACTTCACAAAAGCGATGAAGCAGATGGCAATATGGAAAATATGTTTGCCGCTTGCCGCCAATTTGATGAAAAATGGGCGGATCATTTCCGATACCATACTACCCTTTGGTGGATCTGCATTCCCGGCAAATTTGGCCGCAAATTTGCCGCGTTTATGTACTGGTTTACCAATTGCTTTGTAATCCGATTTAATTAGGAGATTATTTATGATTTATGATGCCGCCATTATTGGCGCCGGACCTGCCGGTCTGTCTGCTGCCTTGAATTTGAAAATCCATAACAAAAATTTCCTTTGGATCGGTTCGCCCAATTTCAGCGAAAAGATTCAAAAAGCGGAAAAAATTAGCAATTATCCCGGCCTATGCAACATTTCCGGCAAGGAAATGGCCGCTGCCTTTCAGACCCAGGCCAATGCAATGGGGCTGCAGATCAAGGACGCTATGGTCAATTCCATTATGTCCTTCGGCAGCCACTACGCGCTGATGGCCGGCAGCGAATTCTTTGAGGCAAAAGCCATCATTCTTGCCACCGGTGTTGTGACTGTCGGCACCCTTCCGGGCGAAGAGGAAAAAATTGGCAGAGGCGTCAGCTACTGCGCCACCTGCGACGGCGGTTTATACAGAGGAAAGACCATCGCCGTTCTTTGCGGCAGCAAGCGCTTTGAGCACGAGGTTTCTTTCCTGTCTGAACTGGCCGAAAAGGTGTATTTATTTCCTTCCTATTCCGATATCGGCGTTTTTGCGGAAAATGTAACTGTTATGAACACCCGCGTTACCGAAGTCATCGGCGAAGGAAAAGTAGAAGCAGTTTCCTGCCGGGATGGTAGTATTATGGCTGTAGACGGCGTATTCTGCCTCAGGGACGCCATTTCTCTTGCTACCTTGCTGCCCGGTCTGGCTGCGGAAAACGGCCATATC
Source organism: Faecousia sp. (assembly GCA_045595225.1). Classification (GTDB taxonomy): domain Bacteria; phylum Bacillota; class Clostridia; order Oscillospirales; family Oscillospiraceae; genus Faecousia. The sequence continues at coordinate 52,497 of JAZOAD010000127.1, read as the reverse complement.
GCCGTTGACAGGTCCATGGCCACCAATCTGCCCGGTGTATTCGCCGCCGGTGATTGCACTGGCCGTCCTTATCAGTATGTAAAGGCGGCAGGGGAGGGCAACATCGCTGCCCATAGTTTGATCGCCTATCTTTCCGGGCAGTAATAATTTGGCTGATGGTTTCTGAGGTAAGAATTATGCTTTATTTTCGAAATGACTATGGCAACGGCGCCCATCCTAAGGTGATGGAAGCCCTTTGTAACTCCAATCTGGAACTGACGGTAGGTTACGGTGAGGACGCTTATTGCAAAAGAGCCGAAGATTTGATCCGTCAGCTTTGCGATTGCGTCCATGCGGAAGTTCATTTTATCCCCGGTGGAACACAGGCCAATAAAACCGCCATTGGCGCTTATTTGCGTCCCTGGGAGGCTGTGATCGCCCCGAACAGCGGTCACATTCAGGTACACGAGGCCGGCGCCATCGAGCACAACGGTCATCGAATTTTCCTTGCGCCCAGCGAGAATGGTAAGTTAACCGCAGAGCAAGTTCGATATCTGTGCAATATCCATGGTCAGGACGAAACATCTCCTGTGCCTCGTCTTGTTTATATTTCCAATACCACGGAGCTTGGCACAGTTTACAGTAGGGAAGAATTGCTTCAGCTGCGTGCTGTTTGTGACGAATTGGGGCTTTTTCTGTATTGTGACGGCGCGAGGCTTGCCTGCGCTATGGCTGTTTCGAATACTACCTTTGCTGACTACGCTGCCACTTGCGATGCTTTTACGATCGGCGGTACCAAAAACGGATTGCTGTTCGGTGAGGCTATGGTCATTACCAACCCCGTTTTAATGCCCTCTTTCCGCCGCTGCATGAAGCAGCAGGGCGCTATCCTTGCCAAAGGCAGGCTGCTGGGCCTCCAGTTCCTCGCCGCGCTGGAAGACGGTTTATATTTGGATCTTGCGCAGACTTCCGTAAAAATGGCACAAAAGCTGTCCGGCGGCCTACAGGAACTTGGCGTCACCCAGTTTATTCAAAGTCCCAGCAATCAGCTTTTCCCGATCTTGCCCAATTCGGTGATCCAAGAACTGGAAAAACAGGTTTCCTTTGAAATTTGGGGACCTGTGGATGAAGACAGAAGCTGCGTCCGTTTTGTCACCGCCTGGCATACCACGGAGGCAGAAGTTCATGATCTGCTTCAGCTGTTACAGTCGCTTCTATAAGAAAATTTATGGGCTGCCCCACAAAAACGGTGAGGCAGCCGAATTTTTATAGATCTATCGCAGGATTCATGCAGTATACATTCCGCTGATCCAGCTTTTCACGCAGCAGCTGAATCGCTTCACCGAAACGCTGAAAATGAACGATCTCCCGCTGCCGCAGGAATTTGATCACATCATTTACATCCGGATCGTCGGAAAGCCGCAGAATATTGTCATAGGTAGTCCGTGCTTTCTGTTCGGCAGCGAGGTCTTCCGTCAGATCTGTGATCGGATCCCCCTTCACGGCCATTGTCGCGGCGCTCCAGGGAACGCCTGCGGCAGAAGCTGGATATACGCCGGCCGTATGGTCTACAAAATAGGGCGCGAAATCGGATTTTTCGATCTGCGAATCTTTCATATTCCGAGTCAGCTGATGAACAATGGCCCCAACCATTTCCAGATGACCCAATTCTTCCGTGCCGATATCCGTCAGAAGGCCTTTCAGCTCATCGAACGGCATACTATACCGCTGAGAAAGGTAGCGCAGGGAAGCGCCTAATTCGCCGTCCGGACCGCCGTACTGGGTCAAGATAATTTTGGCAAGCCTGGGATTTGGCTTGTCGATCTTTACAGGATACTGCAGTTTTTTATGATAAATGAACATTTTCTGCCTCCTTACATTTTTCCGTATTCCCAGGGCCAGGGATCATCCAGCCAGGCGTAATTTTTTGCGCCATCCGGGATGCTGTGGCTCATTGGTCTGTCATTTTTCGCGTAATTCATCATGGCATCGTGATAGATCTGCTGATATTGCCGATACATTTCCAGGGCCTGGCGGTCATCCCTATGGGTGTCCAAATACAGCGCCAGCTCCTGAAGGGCGAAACCCAACGCCTGGATTTCTGTCAGCGGTGTAACCGGCAATTCTTCTTTGTTTACCATACTCATAAACGGAAGATCCAGGCCGGGAAACAGCGTGCCCCTTACGATCCCTTTTTTTGCACTGTATTGGGGCGGATTTTCCATCTGGAAGGGAACATAAGGGTTCGCCAGGGGCGCCATGGCAGGCAGGCGTCCCATTTTACCCTCTTTTTCCCATTTTTTCTCATCCAAAATACATTCCTCCAATCTTGATTCCTCAGAACTTGTCGTTCCGTGTCATGCTATGCAGGCAAACAGGATACTGTGCATAGATGTCTGCTGAAAGGAATAGAATGCAAAGAGGTGTTGCAAATGGCGTATTTCAGGAAATCATGGCTTATATATTTGCTTATTGCCGTAATCTTTGTTCTCTTTGTCGCCGGGGCAGATAAAACTGTGACCACCATTGTCCAAAACTCGCCGGTGATACGATACCATACCGTTATCATAGATCCCGGGCATGGGGGAATAGATGGGGGCGCAACCTCCTGCACCGGCGTTTTGGAAAGCCAGATCAATCTGGAAATCAGCCTAAAACTGCGTGATTTACTTCACCTGCTGGGATTGGCTACGGAAATGATCCGAACGGACGATATTTCTGTCTACACAGAAGGCGCTACCATCGCCGCGAAAAAAGCTTCCGATTTGCGGCAAAGAGTCAAAATCGTAAATAGTACAGAAAACGCTATCTTGATCTCCATTCACCAAAATACTTATTCGGATCCCAAATATTCCGGCGCGCAGGTGTTTTATGCGGGAACATCGGGAAGTCAAGCGCTGGCAAGAAATCTTCAACAAGCAATCGTGCACACATTAAACCCTGGCAGTAATCGAAAAGAAAAGGAAGCCGACCACATCTATTTGATGAAGCATATCCAAAGAACCGGTGTTTTGGTGGAATGCGGCTTTCTGTCCAATCCGGAGGAGGAAGGTAAGCTCCGAAACGAAACCTATCAAAAAGCAATTTGCTGTGTCATTGCTTCTGTTTTAAGCCAGTATCTTCATGCTTGACTGCCAAACAAATGATTGGTATAATAGAGAATATTACTATGGCAGGCCTTTGACAGAAGGGAGAAACTGTATGGCGAAATTAAAAACCGTATTTTTCTGCACCGAGTGTGGAAATGAAACCCCAAAATGGCAGGGGAAATGTCCGTCCTGCGGCGCGTGGAATACCCTTGAGGAGCATATTGAACGGCCTGCTGCTCCCGGTCGGTCCAGGAGCATTACATCAGGAGACGCAAAGAAACCCAAAACCATTTCACAGGTCGACAGCGGCGACGAGATCCGCTTTTCCACCGGAATGGGTGAACTGGACCGGGTGCTTGGCGGCGGCGCTGTGGCGGGCAGCCTGGTGCTGGTAGGCGGTGCGCCTGGTATTGGTAAATCAACGCTTCTGCTGCAGATCTGCAATGCCCTATGCGCGGAAAGAAAAGTCTTGTATGTATCCGGCGAGGAAAGCGAGCGGCAGCTGAAACTGCGAGCCCAAAGACTTGGAGTCGCACCCGAAAATCTGTTTATTTTCGCGGAAAACCGGCTTTCCGACATTTTGGCCTCTGTGGAACAAATCGCGCCCGATGTACTGATCGTCGATTCCATTCAGACCATGTACGCCGATGAAAATGACGCTTCTCCCGGCTCAGTATCCCAGGTAAAGGATTGCACCATGCGTCTGATGACCTTGAGCAAAGCCGACGGCATTACTGTTTTTGTGGTAGGCCATATTAACAAAGATGGTAATATTGCCGGCCCCAAGGTATTGGAGCACATGGTGGACTGTGTGATGTATTTTGAGGGGGATCCCAATACTTCGTACCGACTACTTCGCGCCGCCAAGAACCGTTTTGGCTCCACCAATGAAATCGGTGTCTTTGAAATGCTGGACAGTGGTTTGAAGGAGGTGCCAAATCCCAGCCAAATGCTGCTGGAAGGTCGTCCGGAGGGTGCAAGCGGAACCTGTGTTGCCTGCGTTATGGAGGGTACACGGCCCATATTGGCGGAAGTGCAGGCTCTGGTCAGCAAGACAAGTTTCCAGGTGCCTCGCAGAACAGCGGATGGTTTTGATTTCAACCGCGCCGCCCTGCTGCTGGCAGTCTCCGAAAAAAGGGCAGGCATGAAGCTGAATTTGTTTGACGCTTACATCAATGTAATTGGTGGTCTGCGGCTGGATGAACCGGGCTCTGACCTGCCTGTAGTACTGGCAGTAGCCAGTTCTTACCGGGATATGCCCATAGCCGATGATTTGGTAGCCATTGGCGAAGTGGGGTTGACGGGTGAGATCCGCTCCGTTTCTCATATGAATCAAAGGTTGCAGGAAGTTTCCCGCCTAGGATTTAAAAAGGCTATTATCCCGAAATTCGGCTCAGAAAAGCTGGAGATCCCCAATGGCTTGGAAGTATATCGCGTCCGAAATCTGCGCGAAGCCATAGAAGTGGCCATGTAATCCGTCCAATCGAAATTTACAAAAAATTCTTATTTTCTTCCGCTTTTCTTTATGATTCTGGTTTATCATCTCCTATATATAACACAAAAGGCGGGATGCTTCATGAAATACAGGCTAATCTCTATCCTGTTGGTGTTTCTCCTGCTGCTGACAGGCTGTGGTGACAAATCTGGCGCCAATCATTCTGCTGTCGGCGGTTCCAACACCGAATTGGGCGGCTTTAATGACAGCTTCGGCGATGAATTAGCAAACTCCGGCATTTACGACGGAAAATTCACCGAAGTTACCCAGCAGGTAGTCATTACCTGCCTTTCCGGCACTACAGATGCATATACTGTGACAGATGGAACCATTCTATTTTCCGGTATCAAAGCGGATTCCGTTTATTCCATTTCCGGTCAATTCAACGGAAATATCATCATCGAAGTGGATGAAGATTACCGATTTGAGCTGGAAATGCAGGGGTTTTCCCTTATATCCGCGACGGAAGCTCCCATTGTGGTTCTCGGCGGTGATAAAGTGATCTTGACCGCCAAGAAGGGCTCTCAAAACTATATTTATGATGACCGTCCGCTGGTGGACGAAAATGACGAGAACCAATATTCTTCCGCCATTTATTCCATGGTAGACCTACAGATCGGCGGTAAAGGCAGCTTGACCCTTGTTTCGGAATACAACAAAGGCATTCATGGTAAAGACGATCTAATCGTAAAAAACTTAACACTTTTTGTGGCCTGTACCGACAATGCCTTGAAAGGAAACGACAGCGTTCAGCTCCAAGATGCCAATACCACCCTGATCGCCACCTATGGCGATGGCATTAAAACCGCAAATTCCGGCGTTTCCGAAAAGGGAAATCAGCGCGGCACCATTTCCATCACCGGCGGAACCCATATCATCTACGCCGCCTGCGACGGCCTGGACGCTGCCTATGATGTGCTGATCGACGGAGAAACCACAGCGCTGACCATTTATACGGACAAATACTCCAATTATTCCGGAGAAGTCACCGCAACAGACAGCGACACAAATTATATCCGCTTCACCAGTGATGCCTATCAGTATTCCGTGAAATACTATAATTCTGATAAAGACTATCAATGGGTCGATGCCCAGTATCATTCCGCGGTTTCCAGCGGACGGATGAACTATTATTACTATTCCTATCCCAAAATGGATGGCTACAGTAAAGTGCAGTTTTTCATTTATTCTTCCGATCAGGCCCAAAGCCAGGATGAGGACTTTCTGGTTTGCAGCGAACTACTGTCCCCCAACGAAGGCAGCGATACCTTCGCGCTTTCCGCCAGAGGCAATCAGCTGACCTATGAATGGACAAACTATACCACGAAAATCCAGGAAAATTTCGGTCCCGGCGGTATGGGCGGTCCGGGTGGGATGGGAGAAGGCAATCCGGACAAGGGCGACCATTCCACCAAGGGAATCAAAGCCGCCAACCAGATCGTGATCGAAAACGGCATTATCACCATCAAAGCTTACGATGATGCCATCCACGCCAATAATGATTCTATCCTGGAGAATGGAGAAACACCTTCTGGCAATATTATCATTAACGGCGGAAATATTTCGGTCTATAGCAACGATGACGGATTGCATGCCGATGGCGATATGACCATCAATGGCGGCAATATCTGTATTGTCAACAGTTACGAAGGTGTGGAAGGCGCGTATGTTTATCTAAACGGCGGCAGTGTTTCCATAATCGCCTCCGATGACGGCATCAACTCCACCGCAACCACCGGTGCCGGTGTTACCGTAAACAGCGGCATCCTGTATATCTACTGCAACGGCGACGGAATTGACGCCAACAGCCGTGATTCCTACACGGGAATTCTATTCAACGGTGGAAATACGGTGGTTATTTCCACTTCGGGAGGCAATTCTTCCATCGATACGGAGCGGGGTTACACCTACAACGGTGGTAATGTGCTTGCCATTATGCCCAGCGGCGGCATGAGCAGCGAGGCTACCCATTGCATGAATTTTGCTTCTGTTGCGACGAATAAGAACCTTTCTTTAACTTCCGGCAAGTATGTTTCCGTCAGCGTAGACGGTAAGACGGTGGTTTCCGCCAAATTACCCACCGGAATGAATGCGATTGTCATCTATCTTGGCAGTAATTCCGCTTCCATTTCCTTGGAAAATGCCGCTGCCGGCGATGTGGACAACAATGGCGTGTATTGGAATTCAATCAAATAATCAACCAACGGTTTCGTTTGCTAAAAATCCCGGTCATTGTTTTCTGACCGGGATTTTGTTATGATAGACCCACCAGCTGGAAAAAAAGGAGGAAGAAACCGAATGGAAATTGGAAATCAGATCAAAAGTCTTCGCCTTCGGCGCGGCATCACCCAGGAGGAAATGGCGCAGCATTTAGGCGTCACGCCCCAGGCGGTCAGTAAGTGGGAGAGGGGAGTGGCCACCCCGGATATCGCCCTGCTGCCGAATATTTCTGCATATTTTGGTGTAAGCATTGATGAATTATTCGCTTTGTCTGATGAAACAAGAATGGAACGGATCCAAAATATGCTGTGGGATGTGCGCTACTTAAATCCGGCAGATGTAACGGCTTCCAGAGAATTCCTGCTGGACAAAGCAAAACGGGAACCGGAAAACGGCCGCCCCCATGAGCTTTTGGCGGATATGGAAAACCATATCGCTCGAGAACACCAGTCAAAAGCCGCGGAATACGCCATGGAAGCGCTTCGTCGCGATCCAAAAATGCGATGGGCCTATGGCGAACTGATTTATGCCATGAACGGCAAGATTGCCGACTGGAACGGCGCCAGCCATTATCAATTGATCGACTTTTTTGAAAACTATATCCGGGAGCATCCCACCTGTAGAAGAGCCCACATGGACATTATTGACCAGCTTCTGGATGATTATCGTCTGGATGAAGCACAATACTACTGCGACCAACTGACGCAAATCGATCAAAGCTATCGCGCGCTTTTGTATCAGGGAAAAGTGACCTGGCAAGCGGGAAACCGGCAGAAAGCATTCCGGATATGGGAGGAAATGGAAAATAATTTCCCGGAGGAATGGTGCGTATATCACAATATTGGCGACTATTTGCTCCGGGATGGACAAAACGACAAAGTAGCGGCCTACTACAGAAAAGCCATCGACATTCAGAAAGCGCCCAGATATACGGACCCATTTGAAGCCTTGGCTCAGTTTTACGAACGAATGGGCGATTATAAAGCCGCCATTGCTGTGTTGCAGGAAGACTTAGATGTATGCGACAAAGAGTGGCATTTTACAGAAGGCGAATCCGCGGATAGTATTCGGCGTGAAATTGCCCGATTAGAAAAGAAAAACCACTAAATAAATAGGGGAGAGGCGCATGGCCTCTCCCAATTTTTATCGCTAGAATTCAAGGAAAATAGGCAGAATACGGTAGTTTACTGAATAATTTCATCATTATTCTTCGCCGGAAAAGTCTAATTTGGAAAGGGGATTTGCCTCAGCCGCAATTTTCAGCTCCGTATTTTCGATATGGGTGTAGATCTGGGTAGTATTCAAGTTTTCATGACCCAAAACTTCCTGAACGGTCTTTACATCCACGCCGCCGGAAAGCATCATAGTGGCCGCTGTATGGCGCAATTTATGGGCGGAAAACTGGGTAGAATCCAATCCTGCTTGTAATAATGCCTTTTTTACCAAACGATGAACCGCTGTGACAGAAATACGGTTGTTATCCCGACTGCCAAAGAGCGCACGGTTATCAGACAGTATTTTTTTGTTGCGTTCAGGTAAGTAGGCGTCAATGGCTTTCCGGCAGGGAGTGCCGAAATACACAAATCGCTCCTTATTGCCTTTGCCAACTACACGAATTCGATCCTCATATACATCGGTCAAATTCAAACCCACCAGCTCGCTGCGGCGGATCCCGCAGTTGAGAAACAGCATTAAAATAGCATAATCCCGTTTTGCGTTAGGACCGGAAACCGCCTGCAGAAGCGCAGCGGATTGTTCCATTGTAAGATATTTCGGCAGCGATTTGCGAAGCTTCGGATACTCTAAATCAGCCACAGGATTTTCTTCCAATTGCTTGGTGCGGACTGTCAGGTATTTAAAGAAGGATTTAATGGCTGAAAGTTTTCTTGCGCGGCTGGAAGCGTCAATACCATATTCCGGCGCGCGGGAATCCGGATTGGCGGTACGATCATTGGCAAGGTAAGAAAGAAAATCAAATACATCGGAAGTAGAAATATCACAAATAAAATCAATATCGATATCCTTGATAGGAATATCATCCAGCCGTGTGCTGATCGGCATATCATTGCGCATTAGTTTCATAAAGCGCAGGAACATACGAAGATCCAAATAATATTCAGAAATCGTTCTGGGCGATTGACCCTTGATGGTTTCATGATAAATCAGAAAATCCTTGAGAATTTGAGGACAGTCCCGATATTGCTGCATAGAAGCCTCCAAAACCTGGTCCGGATCCTACCGGCACCTGTATTTGTGTGTATTATAACATATTTATGCTACGAATGCAACAAAATTTTTATTTTGTTGCGTTAGATTTGTTCAAGCCATAAATTCGCCTTTTTATCATTTAGGACCCGCCTGCTGTCCCCTTGTATGGAATGTATTGCAAAAAGCCTTCCTTCATGGTATAATTGCGAAAACCTGATGCTTGGGAGGCTCACAATGAAATTCTCATCGTTTTGTCATTTTGCAGGCTTTGGTATCCAAACCATTCTGTTGCGGAAAAAAGATCCCATTCTCGGCACGGTCATTGTAACCGATAAATGTAATCTGAGATGCAAGCACTGCTCTGTCAATAATATCACAGCAATTATACACTCCTACGAGAAAGTCAAAGCCCAAATGCAGGCGCTTTACCGCATGGGCGTTCGGATCCTCTTTTTCTGCGGCGGAGAAACCTTCCTTTGGTGCGATGGCGACAAAACCCTTCGTGACCTTGTGATAGAAGCCAAGGAAATGGGCTTTTTGATCGTGAATGTTGTAACCAACGGCACATTCCCCATTGACCTTCCAGAGGCTGATTTGATCCTTTTGAGTTTGGATGGCGACCGTGAGCGTCATAATACCATCCGTGGAAACACCTATGACACGATCCTTGAGAATATCCGCAATGCCACAGCCAGCAATATTTGCTTCTATATGGCGGTCAACCAAATCAATAAGGATTGCATAGAGCATGTCTGTCGTCTTGCCCGTGATACAGATCATGTGAAAGCCGTGTCATTTAACTTCCACACACCATATCCGGACACCAAAGAACTGGCGCTATCAAAAGCAGAAAAGTCTATGTGCTGTGATACAATCCGCAGGATGATAAAAGAAGGTTGTCCTGTATTCAATCTAAAAAGTGCTTTCCCCTATCTGATTGAAAACCGCTTCCCTACCCCTTGCCATCAGTGCGTTGTGATCGAGGATGGAAAAATCAGCACCTGTGGTCGCTGCATCGAGGTTCCCGGGCTGTGTGAACAATGCGGTTATTTCTTTGTTGCCGAGTATACTTTGCTGTTCCGGGGCAATTTGAAGATCCTATTGGAAATGCTTCGCACTTATCTGAGATATATTTGAGGAAAACTGTATGCGTATTCTTACAAACCTTACCAGAATGTGGCTGACCAGAACCATTCAGCCATTTACTTTTACAAATGAATACGATCCGTTGCTTCCATATGAGAATTGCGAAAATCTGGGGTTGTACATCCATATTCCGTTCTGCAAAAGTATTTGCAATTTCTGCCCGTATTGCAAAGTGCAGTATGAAAAAACGTTGTGTGACCGATATCTTGACGCGTTAATTCAGGAAATTCAGAGGGTTGGAGGCCAAAATGCTGGAAAAATGCAGGTTACCAGCCTATATTTTGGCGGCGGAACGCCGGCTTTGGTTGCTGATCGACTACAGGAGATCATAGAAACCTGCCGACAGTATTTTGAGATCACGGAAGGAATCGGCGTGGAGCTCCACCCGGACAATGTGACGGTAGAAACGCTGGAATTATTGCGCAGCGCCGGCGTAAGTAAAATCAGCATTGGAATTCAGTCATTTCAGCATAAATTCCAGCATATTTTAGGTAGAAAAGCTGTTGATGCGGTAAAAATGGCTGATGCGCTCTCAAAAGTGCCCTTTGAAACCGTATCCATGGACTTCATTTTCGCTTTGCCTGAACAGACATTTGATGACTTGAAGCAGGATATTGATATGGCCTTCCAATATGGCGCGAATCATATCGCCATTTACCCGTTCATTGACTTCACTTTCACCAAAAGTTCTGTAAAAACTATGGAAAAATCGAAAAAGCGGGAACTTTTGGATGCTATTACAGCCTATTGCGCTGGAAAAGGTTACCAAAGAAGCACAGTCTGGACCTTTACAAAGGAAAAGCAGGCAAAGTATTCCTCTATGACCCGGGATAATTTCCTTGGTTTTGGCTGCTCAGCCACCACCCTGCTGAAAGATCAGTTTAAAATCAACACCTTCTCTGTGGAGGAATACTGCAAACGAATCCACGAAGGTAAGTTGCCCACTTCCCTAACCATCCGTTTCACAAAACGGCAGAGAATGGTTTATTACCTCTTCTGGACCGCCTACAGCACCAAAGTCGATAGCCGTGATTTTGAAAAATTTTTCGGGATTTCCCTAAAGAAAATGTACGGATTCGAGCTATTTGTGGCAAAATTACTTGGTTTTGTCACAGAAAATGACGGAATTTACAGTATGACACCAAAAGGTGCTTTCTACTACCATTACTATGAAAATTTTTACACCTTGGCCTACATCGACAAAATGTGGGGAATCATGCGGCAGGAAGCGTTTCCGAAAGAAATCAAGCTATAAAAACGGAACGAACCGGAGCATTTTGCTCCGGTTCGAGTCATTTCCAATTACCAGCTGGCGATCAGATCGGCATAATACTGCCACATCTCTTCCTCAGTATCGAAGTTACACAGGTACATCTGATTGGCCATCAGCGCGGAAAGTGCGTCCGGCACACGGCTGGTCATTTTCAGACAATGGCCATACTTGCGCAGCACATCATCATGATTAAGCTTGTAATTCTTGTAATCCCGGCGGCCAACAAAAGCGCCATAGTGGTGGGGCCGATTCATGTCCATGGTATTGCAGTCAAAAGCGATCATGTCTGCCCAGATCTTATACACATCGGTTTCGTAGGCGTAATTGTACATTTCCGGTGTGTAACCGCCGGAGGGACGCATATTGACCTCAAGGCCGATCACATCCCCCGCTTTACCCAGACCGGGCTGGTCTTCCCGCAGAACGAAGAACTCAAAATGGACAAAGCGGCTCTTAACGCCATACTCCTTTGCAACGGCTCTGCCGGCTTTCAGGATCTTTTCCGGCATTTCTTTAACGATGTAATAGGTGCATTCGCTGCCGTCATTGACCACATCCATGCAGGAATTGGGGGTAATATTGCCACTTTCAAACAGAGGCTCACCCTTGGAATTGATGATGGCATCATAGGTCTGAACATAGCCGCGGACGAATTCTTCCATGATGTAGATATTATCGTCCTTATTGTCAATAAACCAGCGCAGATCTTCATCGGATTTGATTTTATAGGTATTATTGGCGCCGACGCCGTTATCGGGTTTCGCGACCACAGGATAACCCACCTTCTGCACAAAGGCATAGGCATCCTCCCAGCCTTCAACCAGGTGATACCGGGCAGTGGGCACACCGGCCCGCTCATAGTATGCCTTCATAGCGGATTTCAGCTTCATAGGCTCCATATCCGCTTCCTTAAAGCCGGAGCAGATGTTGAAATCTGTGCGAAGCTTGGCGTCCTGCATCAGCCAGTACTCATTATTGGATTCCAGATAATCGATGCGGCCGTACTTATGAATGAAGAAAGCCACAGCGCGGTACACTTCCTCGTAGTTTTCCAAGCTGCCAACCTTATAATATTCGTGCAGCGCCATCTTCAGTTCCGGCATCAGATCATCATAGGGACAATCGCCAATGCCTAATACACGAAGGCCGTTATTGCGCAGCTGCTGGCAGAAATACCGGTAATTTACCGGAAAATTGGGAGAAATAAATACGAAATTCTTCATAAAAAACACTTCCTTACAATAATTCCGGCAGATAAATATCCACCATTTTATACCACCAGGGCCAATCGTGATCAACGTCTGTGCCCCAATATTCAAATCGTGTACCAATGCCCTTTTGGCAGCAAACCGTATCCAGCCAGCGGGTAGACTCCAAAAGAGGCTCTTCCCAGGCGCCCTGACCGACCACGATCAAGCTCTTTTGGCTGTTATACATTCCCATATAATAGTGATCCTGGGGAAGATTCTGCAGATACAGGCAGGGACAATTGTTATACACCAGGTCATCGCAATAATCGCCAAAGAACATCTTGTTATCATACAAGCCGGAAATGGCAAAGCAGCCGTCAAAGATATCAGGACGGCGATAGTAAAGATTGGCCGCGTGCATGGCGCCCATGGAGCAGCCAAAGGTCATAATGCCGCTGTGATAGCCGTGCAGATGCCGCACATAAGGAACAAATTCGTCAACCACATAATGATACCATCTTTCGTGGTTTTCGATGCGCCAACGGTTATCCGCTCCTTCCGCAGCCCAGGCTTCGTTATCGATGCTGTCCACCGCGTAGACGGTGCACATACCGGCCTCAATAAATTTAGCCCAGTAATCGATCATATGAAAACCTTCAAAGTCGAAGAACCGACCACCCTGGCAGGGAATAAAAATCACCGCTCTCCCCTGCCCGCTGCCGTAAACCTTAAATTCCATATCCCGGTTCAGGGAAAAGCTCCAATGCTTAAAATAGCGAATTTCCATCTTCTCTCTCCTAATTAAATTTCAAGACATTCCATAAATACGGGGATTTCCTTCTCCCAGGACGCCTCACAGTGCTCCCCGCCGGGGAGAATACGAAGCGTTATATTTGCTCGCTTAGCCAGTAAAAGGTGACTCATGGCGATCAGAGCCTCCTGAGAGGCAAAATGACGGGCAAGCTCCATTTCACCGTAATCCATAAAGATATTGGTACCGGGACGAATGTTGCTTTTCGCGGCAAATTCCATGACCTTGCCAAAATCCACCCAAAGGCTGGGCGACAGGCAGGCCGCTTTGCTGAAAATATGATTATATGCCGTCACAGCGTAAAGCGACATCAGACCACCCATGGAAGAACCGGCGATGAAGGTATGCTCCCGGTCCGACAGCGTGCGGAAATGTTCGTCCACATAGGGCTTCAAGGTGCCAACCAGCCAGTTCATATACACCTGTCCCTTGCCGCGGACTTTTCCAAGGTACTCGTTCTCGAAGTTCACAGGTGAGTACTCAGAAAGCCGTTTATTGCCCTCATGATTGCATTCTACGGCCACGATGATCAGCTGCTTTTTGCTGTGCTGCATGTATTCTTTCATGCCCCAGCATTTGCCGTAGGTTGCGTCCTTGTCGAAGAACACATTGTGACCATCGAACATATACAAAACAGGATACCGCTGCTCCGGATTTTTCTCGTAGGAATTGGGAAGGTAAATATATGCAAGCCTGTGCTTATCCCCTGTCAGCTTGGGAATGGTCACTTTCCATTTCTTGATCATATCTGGCGAATTTCTCCTTGCTGTGTTTTTCTTATTATAATCTTTTCATAAACAGTTGTCAACCAATGGGAAACTAGATATAAATTTCTCTTTACTTTTTTGCACAAAATGATAGAATATAATCGAAAATAGTCATGGGAGGAATTCATCATGAGCATTAAACGCATCGGTGTACTTACCAGCGGCGGCGACGCCCCGGGCATGAATCCCTGCGTCCGCGCAGTGGTCCGTACCGCTCTGTATCACGGTATTGAGTGCTACGGCATCCGCCGTGGCTGGAACGGACTCATCAGCGGCGATATCGTAAAGCTGGACGAAAAGAGCGTTTCCCACACCATAAACCGTGGCGGCACCATTCTCTACACCGCCAGAAGCAAAGAATTTACCACCGAGGAAGGCCAGCGCAAGGCGGTTTCTACCTGTAAATTCCTTGGCCTGGACAGTATTATCGCCATCGGCGGCGACGGCACCTTCCGTGGCGCGCTGGCCCTGAGTAAATACGGAATCAATGTCATCGGTATCCCTGCCACTATTGACAATGACATTTCCTGCACCAACTACTGCATTGGCTTCGACACCGCTGCCAATACCGCCATTGAGTGCATCGACAAGCTGCGGGACACTATGCAGTCCCACGAGCGCTGCTCCGTGGTGGAAGTCATGGGCCGCAACGCAGGTTATCTTGCCATGTATGTTGGTCTGGCTGTAGGCGCCACAGCAGTGCTTGTGCCGGAGGAAACCATTGATTTTGAACGGGATGTGATCGAAAAGATCCGCCAGGCACGTTTCAATGGCTTCACCCATTACATGATCGTTGTGGCCGAAGGCGCCGGTTCCGCCGCTGAAATCGCCGCGAAGATCAAGGAAGCCATCGACCTGGATCCCCGTGTCACAGTTCTGGGTCACATTCAGCGTGGTGGTGTACCCACTGGCCGTGACCGTGTAAATGCCACAAAGATGGGGTATCTTGCGGTGGAGCAGCTTCTGCAGGGGCAGACAAATAAGATCATCTGCACCCACCAGGGTGGATTTACTACCATCGATATTGAAGAAGGCCTGTCGCTGCAAAAAAATATTCAGCGCATGGAAGTGGACGTGTTGGCCGCCATGACCGGTATCTAAAAAAGGAATTCCGCAGGATTCGTCCTGCGGAATTTTTTATGTAATTAAGCCTTGGGATGGCACTTTTTATATACGGATTTCAGCTTATGATTGACCATCTGGGTGTAAACCTGGGTGGAAGAAATGTCGCTATGGCCCATAAGCTCTTGAAGGGAATCCAAATCAGCGCCGTTTTCCAGCAAATGCACCGCGAAACTATGACGCAGAGTGTGGGGGGTGATCTCCTTATCAATATGAGCCGTTGCCTGATAGTGCTTCATGATCTTCCAAAAGCCCTGGCGACTCATACGGGAACCGGAAACATTAACAAAAAGGGCTTTTTCGGAAGGATCCGAGATCATACCGGAACGAACATCCTGCAAATAAACCTTCAGCGCCCGCAGCGCCGCTGGATAAAGCGGAATGGAGCGGGTCTTTTTTGCGCCGCTGCACTTAATGGTGCCCATTTCCAAATTCACATCATCCACATCCAGGTCGATCAGCTCGGAAACCCGCATGCCGGTGGCGTAAAGCAGCTCCAGCATTGCCTTATCCCGGAAGCCCTTGGAATCGGTGCAGCTGGGCTGAGAAAGAAGCAGCTCAACCTCTCGATTGGAAAGGATCTGAGGCATCTTTTTCTCGCCGCGGTCGATCTGGATCTGGGTAACAGGGGTTTCATCCACAAAACCGAAGGAGATCAGATAGCCATAAAAATTCTTCAAACTGGCTAACGATCGGGACAAAGTAGCGCCGGACCGGCCCTCCTGCTGAAGATGATCCATATACTGCACAATATTCAATTGCGTGGCTTCCGCAACATTCACGCCTGCATGGGAATTGAGCCAATCGGAAAACTGGCGAATATCACGCATGTAGGAAGAAACGGTATTGGCAGAGGCCTGTTTGACTTTTGTCAAATAATTCTCATAGGCGCTGATCAAATTCAACATGAAACCAATATCCTTAACTGAAAAATAAAGGGTGCCTTAATAATATAGACCAATTGTGAACAAAATTCAAGGTAAAAAACCAGAATATTACAAATTTGTAAGTTATGACAATTTTTATGTAAACATAATTATGTTAACTGTCGCAACCGGTCCATGCGTTTAAGAATGTAAATATTTGGATTATCCATATCTTGGGGAGCGTTTTACTTGCTCCCCAAGATGTTGTTTGTGGAACATGACAGTGAAATATTGGAGATGGGTAAATAGCATTTACTTGTTTGTTAATTTTGCACAAAAGCTCCCCTTTTATACTTGAATTTCCCATACCTGCCACCGCCTTTCGATGGCATTTTCAATAAGGAAGCAGTCAAACTTCCTCCCATGATCACCAAACCGGTAACGGCAAGTCCGGATGTCGCTTCTTCAAACAACAGAATTCCGAAACAAAACAAACTGGTCCAATAAACGATTCCGAAAACAGAACCCCAAAGCAACCTCTCTGTTCCCTCTTTTCCAATTGCCAGAAAACTGCCAAGCAGGGCGCTAAGCAGCAAAGCGAGCAGCGCCGTATATGTCATCATTTCTTCCGACAGAGTTCCGGAAGCCAGCATGACCGCAGATATGGCGCAAATGATCAATGCCGTAATCCATGCCAAAGCGAGCCCCTTTAAAATTCTCCAAACTGCAGACATTCGGTTGCTTTCTTTTTGAAATTTCATACTGCTCTCCCCTTTCCTTTCATGCATATGCGGACAAGGGCCGAAAAAGTACACGCTGTATAGCAAACCCCCGGTTTCTTTCGAAACCGGGGGTTACATACAGTTCGATTATTCCTCATCCTCTACAGGAGCGGGAGTCTGCTGGGTCAGAGCCTGGAACTTGGCGCGGGTATCCTTGATTTCTGCCAGGGACTGGGCAATGGCTTCTTCAGTACGAGCCAGCGCGTCATCCATATACTCATTGCTGGCCTTACGCAGACCGGCGACCTGCGCCTTGGTCTGTTCCACCATCTCCATGCACTGCCGCTTGGCTTCCTGATAAATGGCCTGCTGGGAAACCAGGCGCTCGGCGTCTTCCTGCGCCTTGCGAATGATGGATTCAGCCTCACGGCGAGCCTGTCCGATCAGCTCATTGCGGGATTCCACAATGGCCCGGGATTGCTTCAGCTCCGCAGGCAGCTGGGCAATGATCTCGTCCAGCATGTCCAGCGCTTTGTCGCGCTCAACGATGCACTTATCGGCAGCCAGCGGCACAGCTCTTGCATCCTGGATCATATCATAAAGGGCGCTGATAATTTCTTCAATATGCTTTTCGTTCATTTGGATATTCCTCCTCGACGTTATATATGCTTAAAAATTATAATTTTCGGAAAATAGTAATCAGAGTTTTTCCGTATTTATAGTCCCTGGAGCGGGAAAATCCCGGAAAATCCCAATCCAACTCCTTATCGAAAGGTCGCTCAGTTACTATTATACCATTAGTTTGTAAAATGTCAATTTCAGAAATAAGATTTAGTGAATTTTCCAAAAAAACTTCCGAATATGGCGGATCCAGCAGAATTATACCGAATTTCTCCTTGGTTTCAGAAAGAAATTGCAGATAATCCGCCCGCACTACACGGGCTTGGTTTTCCAGTTTTGAGCGCCGCAAGTTCTCTTTGATCAATTTACAGGCCGCGTCACCGGCATCCACAAAAACAGCGCTTTCCGCCCCTCTGCTGAGGGCTTCAATGCCCAGTTGGCCGGTGCCGCCAAACAGATCCAACACCTTTGTGCCGGGAATATCAAACTGGATTATGCTGAACATGGCCTCTTTCACCCGATCCGTTGTAGGGCGTGTGACAAGCCCCTCCGGGGTTTTTAACTGAACGCCGCGGGCTTTTCCTGTAATCACTCGCATCACGCGTCCTCCTTCTGTCGAAAATGTGCGTATACCGCCGAAGCGGCATCCTTCGGAAGCAGCCTTTCCAGTTCCGGAAGCGTTGCCTGGCCAATGGCAGTTAACGATTTAAACTGCTTTAATAATTCCTGTTTGCGTTTTGGACCGATTCCCGGGATACCATCCAGCTCAGAATATCGCAGCCGTTTACTGCGTAGTTGACGATGGTAAGAAATGGCAAAACGGTGGGTTTCCTCCTGAATATTACCGATCAGCGAGAATACCGCTTGATTGTTATCAATACGGATCTCTTCCCCTTGCAGCGTCACCAGCGCCCTTGTGCGGTGTCGATCATCTTTAACCATACCGAACACGGGAAATGAAATCTGAAGGCTCTGAAGCGCTTCCACGGCGACACAAGCGTGGGTCACGCCTCCGTCGATCAGCAGCAGTTCCGGTCTTTCATCAAAACCGTTATCGCCCGCCAAATAATGAGAAAACCGACGCAGTAAAACCTGTCGCATAGCGCCGTAATCGTCCTGATTTTCCATATCCTTCAGCTTAAATTTTTTGTACTGGCTCTTGGCGGACTTTCCGTCCCTGAATACAACCATGCTGGCAACAATATCCGTTCCAGAAATATTGGATATATCATAGGATTCTATCCGTTTTGGCGGCTCCATAGCCAGCATTTTTCCCAAAAGCGCCAGCGTACCGGATATTTTTTCTTCTTTACCCGTTACTCTCTGGGCTTCTTCCATAGCGTTTTGATTGGCCAGTTCCACAAGCCGGGCATTGTCGCCCCGCTGAGGCACACGCAAATGGGGCCGTTTGCCGTACTGCTGCTCCATCATTTGAGAGAATAGCTCCGCATCCTCCAGTTCAAAAGGAAGCAAAACATGCCTGGGAGCGAACCCTCGGGCAATATAATACTGCTTCAACAGGCTGGAAACCGCTTCCGTTCGATCGTCCGGGATAGAGAATATCTCGTATTCCTTATCCAGCAGATTGCCGCCGGAGTAGTGCAGCACAGAGAAACAACCCTTTGTTTCCGATTCTCCGTAGCCGATCACATCCGTATCCGCAAGGCTGGCGGCTGTCACCAGTTGCTTTTGACCCAGGGCTTCTACGGCATTGAGCCGATCCCGCAAAGAAGCAGCCAATTCAAAGTCCAAATTATCCGCCGCGGAAAGCATATCCTTTCGTATGGCGTCCGCCGTGGATTTATAATTTCCCTGAAGCAATTGCCGCGCCTGCTCTACGAGGGTTTTGTACTCTTCCGCTGTTCTGACTTCCTGGCACCAGCCGGCGCAGCGATTCATATGATAGTTGAGACATGGCCTGTCCTTACCGATATCCCTGGGAAATTGCTTTTTGCAGGCAGGCAGCTTCAGTGCTTCATTGATAGCGTTCATCACAGAAGTTGTGACTCCACGGCTGCCAAATGGACCGAAATACTCCGCTCCGTCGTTACCAACTTTATTGACCAGCGTAATACGGGGATACGCCTCTTTCCGATCCAGCCGCAGATAAGGATACCCCTTATCGTCCTTCAGCAGAATATTATATTTGGGCATATGCCGCTTGATCAGGCTGCATTCCAAAACCAGAGCCTCGAATTCCGATGCCGCCACGATCACATCAAACTGATGAATATGGCTGACCATCAACCGGGTTTTTGGTGTGTGGGATGCCATGTCTGCAAAATACTGGCTTACCCGGTTTTTCAGTTTCTTTGCTTTGCCCACATAAATCACCGTATTGCTTTGATCCCGCATGATATATACACCGGGAGCTATGGGCAGCGAATGGGCCTTGTCTTTCAGTTCATCAAAAGTCATATCGTATCACCAAAAGGAAACCGCCTCAATGCGTTGGCATTCAGGCGGTTAAGCGAACATCAATAAATATCCCGCTGCAGCAACGCTTCCAGAGCGTTTACAGCCGCTTCGGCATCCGCGCCATCGGCGATCAGCCGAAGGGTGCTGCCGGTGCCAATACCAAGGGACATGATACCCAGCAGACTTTTCGCGTTCATTTTACGGTTGCCGGATTCCACCCAAACGGAACAGCCGAATTCATTGGCCTTCTGAACGAAGTATGTAGCCTGACGATTATGCAGGCCGGATTCACAGCGTACCACAACTTCTTTACTGTACATGAAATTTCACTCCTTATTCGCCCGGATACAGGCCGAACGATATGCTAATTCAATAATAACGATTTTCAAAGAAAAAGTCAACAGTTTTCATCAATTCAGCGCAATTCCGCGATGGTAACACCGTCTTCGCCTTCGCCATAGACGCCTAAACGGAATGTTTTGATATATTTACTCTTCTTAAGCGCTTGATGGACCGCCGCGCGGACCGCGCCGGTGCCCTTGCCGTGAATAATGCGGATGGTTTGCAGATTAGAGCGAAGTGCGCCATCAATGAAGCGATCCAGCACGCAAACCGCCTCGATGGTATCCATGCCCCGGAGATCCACTTCCATATTGGGCGCAGAAGCCTGCATTTCCCGGCCGGAATGGGCGGGACGGACATGCTTTTCCTTATAGGAATTATCATGCTCTAAAAGGTACACTTCATCCGGCTTGGCTGTCAGCTTCATAATGCCTGCCTGCAGCTGATAAGTGCCGTCTTTATTGATTGCGATAACAGAGGCTTTCGTTCCCAGCTTCAGCAGCTCCACCGTATCGCCAACCAAAACGCCTCTTGTCGGAGCGGGCCGCTGCTGCTGCGGCGCTTGGGCGCGAAGCTTTTCCTCAGCCTCGTTCAAGCTGCGGCGCAGGTCGGTTTGCCGCTGATTGATGTTGGAAGTGTCCGCGTTTTCCGCAAGCTGCTTTTTCAGCGCTTTGATTTCTTCGGATGCCATATTGGCGGCGTAGCGGGCATCTTCAATGATCTTTTGGGCTTCCTTTCGGGCGGCTTCCATGGCCTTTTCCCGTTCCTTGCGCAGCTGCTCGTGGTATACTTCGCTTTCTTCCTTAATTTTGGCGGTTTCCCGTTTCAGCCGTTCCGCTTCCTGACGGGCAGACTCCATTTGCTGCCGCTGTGCTTCAAGTTGGGTCAGAACATCCTCAAAATCCTTGTCGGATTTGCCAACCAAATCATCGGCTTCCTTCAGAATATGCTCCGCAAGACCCAGCTTCCGGGAAATGGCAAAGGCATTGGACTTGCCGGGGATACCAATGAGAAGCTTGTAAGTGGGCCGTAGGGTTTCCACATTGAACTCACAGGAGGCGTTGATGACGCCTTTGGTACGCAACGCGTACAGCTTCAGTTCCGCATAGTGGGTGGTTGCCACCACACGGCTTCCCATTTTCCGACAGAATTCGATGATAGCCATTGCCAGTGCCGCGCCCTCAGCGGGATCCGTGCCGGCGCCCAGCTCGTCAAAAAGCACCAGTGTGCGGTCATCGCACTGCTCCACCACATCCACGATAGTCTTCATATGGCTGGAGAAGGTGGAAAGGCTCTGAGCAATAGATTGTTCATCGCCAATATCCGCCAAAATGGCATCAAAGGTGGACAATGTGCTGCCGTCACCGGCAGGAATGTGCATACCGCACTCCGCCATCAAAGTCAGCAGACCTACGGTTTTCAAAGTAACAGTTTTACCGCCGGTATTGGGGCCGGTGATGATCATGGTGTCGAAATCCTTGCCTAAATGCAAACTAATCGGCACCACCTGCTTGGGATCGATCAGCGGATGTCGGGCAGACCGCAGCTCTACCCTGCCCTGATCGTTCATCAGCGGCGCCCAGGCCCGCATCTGATAGCCAAGCTTTGCCTTGGCAAAGATCACATCCAGCCGAACCAACAGCCGGAAATCATCGTTGATGGCTTCCCGGTGGGCGGCGGCATCGGCAGAAAGTTCCGCCAGAATTCGTTCAATTTCCTTCTTTTCCTTCAGTTCCAGCTCCCGCAGCGCGTTATTGGCGGTCACCGCGGACATTGGCTCCACGAAATAGGTACTGCCGGAGGAAGAAACATCATGCACAAGACCCGGCAGGTCATTTTTGCACTCGCTCTTAACAGGCACCACATAGCGACCGTCACGAATGGTGATAATAGGCTCCCGCAGTACCTTGGCATAAGCAGGAGAAGAAATGATCTTCTGCAGGCTGTCCCGGATCTTGCCGGCCTGGATGCGCATATGGCGGCGGATGTTGGCCAGCTCGGGAGAGGCGTTGTCGGCGATCTCCTCCTCGGAAAGGATGGCACCGAAGATCTTGTCCTCCAGGTATTTGTTGGGGGTCAGAGCGGCAAAGAGTGGGTCCAGAACCGTCTTTTTCTCGTCCTCGGACACATAGCCCTTGATATTTCGGGCGCAGCGCAGAACGCCTGCAATCCGCAGCAATTCTACCGGCTGCAGACTGCCGCCACGGTCAGCCCGCTCCAGGGATGCGGACACATCGGTCACATCGCCAAAGACCGGGTTGCCCTTCCTGGTGCAAAGATCGGAGGCGGCGGTGGTTTCTTCCAGCAGAGCCTGGACATCCTCCAAATCGGAAATGGGCCGCACCCGCAGACAGGCCGCTTTACCCTCTGTACTGCCGGCGCAGGATGCCAGCATTTCCAGCACCTTGTCCAGCTCCAGTTTTAATAATGATTTTTCGTATAGTTCAGACATAGGTTTCTCCTAATAGTGTGTCATTGCGAGGCCATTTAGGGCCGTGGCAATCCCCACGATCAATTAGATTTCATAATTCATATCAACTTAAAGTGGTTTTCCAAGATTGTTAATGTACTTTCGATGGTGCTGTTTTCGTCCCGCACATGGGTGAAAAAACCGGATTCCGCAAACTCCCGGTAATGTTCAGGACTATTGATTTTCTCCAGACACTTGCGGAAATTAACGATGGCAGCCTCCGGATCCGGCGCTTCCAACAGCTTCTGATAAAGGAACTGCTTTTCCGCATCCGGGCGGTCAAAAAAGCGATCCACAGACATCCATTGCGGACTGAGCATAATGGCTGCATGATGATAGTCGGAGATTTCCCGAAGCACATCCACCGGGATATTGGTATCCACAAAAATCTTCTTTCCTGTCGCTGCAAGTTCGATCAGCTTCAATATTTCCAGCTGCGACGCTTCCCTGCCGGTTTGTACATACCAGGCATCGTATTCTTCCGGCGTGCGGCTGATGAATTCCTGCCAGCCTGACATGGTTTGAAAATAGGACAGCGCCGGCTGATGGGCAGAATCAATTAAGTGCATCAGTTCATCATGATAATTTTCGCCGCAGCAGATTCCATCATATTTCTCCGCCAATAGCTTTACCATAGTGGATTTTCCGGCATAGGCGGTACCATTGATGAAATAGACATTGCGGAACAAATTTTTCAAAAGATTGTTTTCAATATTCATAGGCTAAATGAAAAGTGATTTATAAAAATCCAGAGTCGAAAATCCCCGTTCCAGCTGGGTGGTGAGATAGCTTTCCGTGATACCGGAAAGCTGCTCCAATGCTTCGTCACCGATTTGGAAAGAGAACAGCTTCTTCGGATCGCAATAGACGATATAGCGCATGGCTTCCAGCACAGCGGGGGTCAGCGGCATACGGATGCCCGTGGCGGCAGAGCGACAGTTCTCGCACAGGAGCGCACCACCGGAAATGTCGAAATAGGCAGGCGTTGGACTCCCACAAACATGGCAGCCGAACAAATCCGGCGTATAGCCCGCCAGGCTGGCAGCTCGCAGTTCAAAGGCGGCCTTTACCAGCATTTCTGGTTTATCCAGCTTGTCCAGAGCATACAGGCAGTTGAGCACCAGGCTCAGCAGCTCCGGATTCGGCAGATCTTCCTGGCTCAACACTTCGGACGCTTGAGCAAAGTATGTACCCAGGGACAGCTTACAAAGATCCTTTCGCAGCCCCTGGAACAATTCAATGGAATGCGCCTCGTTGACGGTATACTGCCCCTTATACTCAAACAAAGTAAACTCACCATAGGCCAAAAGCTGGCAAGGCGCGATCAGGGGCGAATTTTTCCGCCGCAGACCACGGGCTTTTACGCTGAGCTTGCCGTACTGAGGGGTCAGCAGAGTCAGCAGCGCGTCCCGGTCATTGTAATCCGTGACCCGGAGAACCAGGCCGGGGGTCGTCAGGTACATGATCTTCCTCCATTTTACTCAGTTTATATTGCAGGTAAAAAGCCGGCGCGCCGGTCTTCAGAAACATTTGCCAATAATCGTTTGTGTACATTTTTATCCCTCCGCAGCTATTTTTTGCGGAAGGCGCAAGAATTACACAAGGAAAATTTACTCTTTATAGCCGAAATTGCGGACCAGGAAATCGGAATCTCTCCAGTTTTCCTTGACCTTGACCCAGGTAGTCAGATACACCTTTGTGCCCATAAACTTCTCGCAATCAGCGCGGGCCATGGAGGAGATCTTCTTCAGCATAGCGCCCTGCTTACCGATGATGATGCCCTTATGGCTGGCCTTTTCGCAGTAAATGGTGGCAACCAGGTCAATAATGCCGTTGTCGCGTTCAGTAAAGGTGGTGATCTCCACGGCGGTGCCATGGGGAATTTCCTTTTCCAGGCACCACAGCAGCTTTTCACGAATGATCTCCGCCATAACCTGCCGTTCAGGCTGGTCGGTAGTCTGATCGTCCGGGAACAGGAAAGGGCTTTCAATGGCGTACTTGTCGCATTCCTGCAGCAGCAGCTCCACGCCATCGCCGGTCTTGGCGGAAATGGGAATGATAGCATCAAACTGATAGCTTTCAGAATAGGCGGCAATGACTTCCAGCAATCTTTCCTTTTCTACGGTATCGATCTTATTGATGACCAAAATGACAGGCGTGCGCTTGGCGCCCAGCTCCTCCAGTAGGCTCTGCTCCTGCGTGCCGACGGATGCGATGGGCTCTACCACCAACAGCGTCAGATCCACATCTGCGATGGAATCCTTCACCGCATTCACCATATAATCGCCCAGCTTGGTGCGGGGCTTATGATAGCCGGGGGTATCCACAAACACATACTGGGTATTGCCACGGGAAAGGATGCCGCAAATGCGGTTACGGGTGGTCTGGGGTTTATTGGAAACAATGGTGATTTTCTCGCCAACCAGATGATTGGTCAATGTGGACTTGCCCACATTGGGCCGTCCGGCGATGGTAATGATAGCGGTTTTTGTATTCATAACTTACTCTCCTAAGTAAAATTCAAAATGTACGATTTGATCCATTTTAGGGACATCCGGCCGTGCTTCATCGCTCTGAATGCCGCCCATGTGACGGTAAAATGCCATGGCAGGAAAATTGTTGGCATTACAGCCGCAGAAGAATTTTCCAATACCCTGGGTGTGGCAGTATTTGCGCAAAGTGGTAAATGCCAATTTTCCAAGGCCTTTGCCCTGATGAGATTTACAGATATACAAATGATTCAGACAAAGCGCAAAATCCTTATAGCTTCCATGATGATAGGGTCCAAAGGAAAAATAACCGACACAATACTCGCCATCCATGAATAAATAGTAGTTTTCCCCCGGTTCGGCGATGCGTTTGGCGTCATGGTCGGCATAGGCAGTAATGTCGTAATCTTCCCACATGCTATCGGGGTAGATCCCGGGATAGGTTTCTCGCCAAACGATCCGCCTGGTCTGGGCGATCTTCCACGCATCCGACTCAGATGCTCTTTTCAGTTCAATCACGGCGCATACCGGGAATTGTGGCTGCAATGGTTTCTTCCCTGCTCCGCATTTGCTTTTTCATAGGGCCTTCATCCAAATGGTCGTAGCCAAGCAGGTGCAGCATGGAATGGATGGTTAAGTAACCTACTTCTCTTTTCACGCTGTGGCCGAATTCGCTGGCCTGTGCCTTGGCTCTTTCCAGAGAAATGCACATATCACCCAAGGGGCAAAGGCCGGTTTCGGGATCTAAGTAATCAGACCAATCCGAAGGCGGATTTCCCGGCTCCAGCTGGAACATGGGGAACGAAAGCACATCCGTTGGTTTGTCGATGCCCCGGCTGGCCAGGTTGACGCCGTGGATACCAACATCATCTGTGACCATCACATTGATCTCACAGGCGGCGGAAATGTTTTCCGCCACCAAAGTAGCTTCCACGCACTTACGGATGTGAGCAGCTATCAATGGCCGCCCAAAGACAGTGGCTTCAAATGTCAAATTGATCTTTGTCTTTTTCATATCATTTTTTCCTCTGATAGCTGCCTTTATAATTGGGGGCAGGTTTTTTTACCTCCTGCTTGTGGGCAGCCTTTTCGTAAGCATTGATGATCTCCTGCACCAGGGCGTGACGCACCACATCGGCAGAAGTCAGTCGACAAATTGCAATATCCTTAACGCCATCCAAAACCCGGATGGCATCCTTTAGGCCCGAAACCTTGTCATCCGGCAGGTCGATCTGAGTCACATCGCCGGTGATGACAATTTTCGAGCCAAAGCCAAGACGGGTCAGGAACATTTTCATTTGTTCCTTTGTGGTATTCTGCGCTTCGTCCAGAATGATAAAGCTGTCATCCAATGTACGGCCTCTCATATAAGCCAGAGGCGCAACTTCGATGGCGCCGCGTTCCTGATACTTCTGGAAGTTTTCCGGGCCCAGCATATCATACAGGGCGTCATAAAGAGGACGCAGATAGGGGTCTACCTTATTCTGCAGATCTCCCGGCAGGAATCCAAGCCGCTCGCCTGCTTCCACCGCGGGACGGGTCAAAATGATCCGGTTGACTGTCCGCTCCCGGAAAGCGGCAACAGCAGCGGCAACCGCCAAATATGTCTTGCCGGTACCGGCAGGGCCAACGCCGATGGTAATGGTATTCTTCTCAATTGCCTTCATGTATTTCTGTTGACCAACGGTTTTTGCCTTGATGGGCTTACCCTTTGCGGTAATGCAGACCACATCCTCCGCTATTTTGGCCACCTGGTCATCCTGTCCGGCTTTCACCAGGGTCAGCA
Source organism: Faecousia sp. (assembly GCA_045595225.1). Lineage (GTDB taxonomy): Bacteria > Bacillota > Clostridia > Oscillospirales > Oscillospiraceae > Faecousia. Next base: position 25,483 of record JAZOAD010000127.1, on the reverse strand, counting down.
GGTAGCGGACCCGTTGTTCATCAATGATCTCCCCTTTGGAAGAAAGAGTCAGCAATCCTTCCAAAGTACGCGCGGCCTTATCGGCAGCTTCCTCTTCGCCGGTGACCTTCAGTTCAGTACCTCGGTTCACAATGGAAACTGTCAATGCTTCCTCAATTCGCTTCAAGTTTTCGTCAAAGGAACCAAATACGCCCATCAGGTCTTCCACCCGTTCGGCGTTGACGATCCGTTCAGTTATTTTCATGCTCTGGTAAACTCTCCTCTGGGCGTAAAATTCCAATCATTTCGTAACAGTTGTATAGGCCATCCAGCCGATAAAGGGCATCCTCATTGCTGGCGCGCAGCCACTTGGCTAAAATAATGCCGGATTGCATCTTTTGCCCCAGCAGGTGCTCCATATATGGCTGTAAAACCGCATCAGGGGTTTCCACAGAAATTTCTTCTGTTTCATAAACAATATACGCTTCCTCCGCTATGATCACAGGAAGCCGAAATCCCCCCGGCAGCGTCACATAATTCTCCAAATATATTCTAACACATTCCTTATCCAAAATTCCACTATTATTACGAAAATTTATGCGTTTTTTTCCGATGATCAAGCTATAATTTTTGATTGAATGGCTGATTTTTATTCTTTCAACGCAACTTAAGGGCATTACGGCGGATAATTCCCGCATCGTTTCGCCGTAAATCTCCCCTTTCGCTCTCCCGGCCCGAATTGTTAAACCGCAATCTGTGTAACCGGAAATCAAAATTTCACCGGTCTTCACCGCATCACCAATCTTGCAAAGGGCCGTTCCCTCTGTTACAGTCATTTCCCGAACCACTGCGTTCACCGAAGAAATAATACTGCAAACCCCATCATCCGACTGCGTTTCATTACGAACCTCCCTTTCCGTCACGGAAATGACCGCAACACATCCGTAGGTGTTTACGCCTGCCCATTGCAGTTGCGGAATTTCCTGCATCAAGGAATTTTTGATTTTTTCACTCCGCACATCCGCCCGGCTTGCCCCGAAACTGACACCGCATTGGGAAGCTTTTTCCATAATTAAGTTGGTTGGTACCGCCGAATTCCCTTCAGTGTAAACGAAAAAAATACGCTCAGGCGCCCAAAGAGATAATAAAAGCAATAGAAATATCCCAATTATAAGCACCGGCCGCTTCCAAAGCCCTGCAAGCGCCCAAAATATTCCCATTCTTCGATCCACATGATAGGAGTATCCCTTCTTTTCGCAAAGAAGAATCAGAGGCTTAAGATCATGGCGAAATATGGTGAATTCCACAGATAACGCATCCCTATAAATAACCTTCAGCAAGTCAATTCCTGCCTTTTCAATGGCTGAAAAAGCGCCCGGCAGATCTGCCGCTGTAAATTGAACCTGCAAGGCGCCAGCCAAAGAGTTCCAAAAATTCACAATGTCGCCTCCAATGTAATTTGATCGATCCTGCCAACGATCACCAATTGTTTTTCCCGCATTCGACATATTTCCAGCCCGAAGCCCTGAATCGCCACACAGCCAAACCTAACGCGAATCCTGATCCTTTCCGGGCCATATTCCATGATCCCGCCGTGCTGCTCGATCAGCACACGGCAGTTGCCGCACAATTCGATCAGCGGATGACCCGAAACAGGTTCGTCTATCAAATCCATCTGCTCCAGCAAACGATATTTTCCTTTCATTCTCATCCCCCTTTAAAAAAAGTATATGGATCGGCTGTGAATTTTTGTCCTTTTCCGCATAGGATTTTTTGAGGTGACAGACAATGAAACAACTGTGGATAAAAGTGTTGTTCCCCTTCCTGGGAATTTTGATTTTAATACTGGACGCAAAGACTGCAATCGCAGGCGCGACGGAAGGCCTGCAATTATGTCTGCAGGTTTTGATTCCGACTCTATTCCCCTTCTTTATCTTTTCCATACTGCTTACCGGCGCATTGGGCGCGACAAAGCTTCCGGCCAAAAACGGCTGTTTTTTCATCGGTTTATTGGGAGGCTATCCCTCGGGCGCGAAAAGCATTTCCGATTCTCTTAGATCCGGTCAAATCAACCGGGAAGAGGCAAAATGGCTGCTCTCCTTTTGCAACAATGCCGGTCCTTCCTTTATTTTTGGTATCGGCATGGTGCTGTTTGATGATCTTCTGGCTTGCTTTTCTCTTTGGATCATCCACATTATGTCCGCGCTGATGGTTGGATGCTTAACGCCCAAAATCTCCAAAACAAAATCAAACAGTTCCAGCAAAGAATTCCCTTCCGTTTCCGTTGCCATGAAACAAGCCATTGTAACTATGACGACAGTCTGCGGATGGGTCATTCTTTTTCGGACGCTACAGACGGTTTTGGGCCGTTGGATCTTTTGGTTTTTACCCAAAACACTACAGATCATCCTTATTGGTTTTCTGGAATTGTCCAACGGCTGCTGTATGCTAATTGAAATCGGCCCAAAGGGGCTGCAATTTATCCTTTTTTCCGCCTTTCTTGGCTTCGGCGGCTTCTGTGTTACCATGCAAACAGTATCCGTTTTGTCTGCAAACCGAATTTCTATCCGTCATTATCTGCCGTCCAAAATGGCCCATTCCGCATTATCCTGTCTGCTGGCGTCAGCTGTTCAGCGTCTCCTCTTCCCGACACAGTTCTACGCTTTGCAGCCTTCTATCATAGGCATATTGTTTTTCATCATCGGAATATACGCCCTTTTATCCCAAAAGCATAAAATTTCTGTAGCTTTTCAAAGAAGAATGATGTATAATGCGTCTGTAAAAACCGTCACAAGTAAGAGGTAAATATATGCTTTTTCGCAAAAAAATCGATGGCTGCTGCGGTTATTGCGCCCACAGCGCCACTCTGGATGAAGATACCGTAATGTGCGCAAAAAAGGGTGTCCGCAGCATAGACGACAAGTGCAGAAAGTTTACATACGATCCCTGCAAGCGGGTACCCGGCAAAGTAAAAGCATTGGACTTTGCCAAATACGAAGAATACGATTATTCCCTGTAACCAAAATCGGGAGAGCGACGCCCTCCGGATTTTGTTATTGGATCATTGCAAGGAAATCGTCTTCACTGAGAATGGGGATCCCCAATTCTCTTGCCTTCTTTTCCTTGGAACCGGCATTCTCGCCAACCACAACATAGGTGGTCTTTTTTGACACAGAACCAGCGGCCTTGCCGCCAAACAGCTCTATCTTCTCCGTAGCTTCATCACGGGTGAATTTTTGCAGCGCGCCGGTCAATACAAAGGTCATATTGGCAAAACGGGTATCGGTCAGGGTACGCTTGGATTCCATATTCACACCGGCCTCTCGAAGCCTTTGCAGTAAATGCGCAGACTGGGGCTGCCGGAACCAGTGGAAAATGTTTTGGGCGGTAACAGCGCCCACATCAGAAACCGCGGTCAGCTCCTCAACGCTGGCTTCCTGCAAAGCTGTCATGGAGCCGAAATGCTGTGCCAGCACCTTGCCCGTCTTCGCGCCTACCTGGCGAATGCCCAAAGCATATACCAAACGGCTCAGATCCTGCGCTTTGCTGGCTTCGATAGCGCTTAACAGCTTTTTCGCGGCAGTTTCACCGGATTTCCAAAGGGATTTCACCTGTTCCAGAGTCAAATAGTAAATATCTGCCGGAGAACGGATCAAACCGTTTTCCGTCAAAGCTTCCACGATGGCGCTGCCCAGGCCTTCAATATCCATGGCATCCCGGCTGGTAAAATGGGCAATATTGCGAACCACCTGGGCCGGACATTCGATGCCTGTGCAACGCAGGAACGCGCCGTCCTCATCCCGTTCCGTGGCTGCGCCGCATACCGGGCATACGGCTGGCAGCACATAGGGCGTAGTATGCAAAGGCCGCTTGGAGAAATCTACCTCCAAAATTTCCGGAATGATCTCGCCTGCTTTCCGAATCAGAACCGTATCGCCGATACGAATATCCCGGTCAGAAATAAAGTCCTGATTATGCAGTGTGGCGTTGGTGACCGTTGTGCCGGCCAATCGTACCGGCCGAACCACAGCCTTCGGCGTCAAAACGCCGGTGCGGCCCACCTGCACCACGATGTCCTCCACAACCGTAGGCTTGATTTCCGGCGGATATTTATAGGCCGCAGCCCACCGGGGAAATTTCGCGGTGGCGCCCATCCGCTCTCGGTCCGCCAGGCTATTGAGCTTGATCACAGCGCCGTCAATATCAAAGGGGAATTCCTCCCGCCGCTCATTGATTTCCATAACCTCCCGCGTAACAGCGTCGCTGCTGCCCAAAATTGCGGAGGGAATCACCTTAAATCGACGAGCTTTCAAGAATTCCAGGGATTGTTCGTGGGTTTCGAAGCCATGATCATCATAAAGCTGAATATTAAAAATCAAAATATCCAATCCTCTTTGGGCCGCGATTTTCGGATCCAGCTGACGCAAAGAACCGGCGGCGGCGTTTCTCGGATTGGCAAACAAAGGCTTTCCTTCCAATTCCTGCCGCTGATTCAGCTTTTCAAAGCTCTTTTTCGGCATATACACTTCGCCCCGCACGATCAGGCGGCCGGGGGTATCCGGGATGGTCATGGGGATGGAGCGAACCGTTTTCAAATTTTCCGTAACATCTTCACCCACATTGCCATCGCCCCGGGTAGCGCCCCGAACAAATTGTCCGTCCACATATTCCAGCGCCACGGACAAGCCGTCGATCTTTGGCTCCACAGAGAAGGCGGCGTCCGGGTACTCCCCTTTCACCTTTTGAAGAAAATCATGCAATTCTTCCTGGGAAAAAACATCCTGAAGGCTCATCAGCGGCACCGGATGGGTGAATTTTTCAAATTGGCTCAAGGCCTCACCGCCTACCCGGTTTGTAGGTGAATCCGGCAAAACAAGCTCCGGATGCTGGGATTCCAAAGTTTCCAGCTCCCGAAGAAGCTGGTCATACTCAAAATCCTGCATTTTCGGATCATCCAGCACGTAGTAGCGATAATTGGCTTCCGACAACAAAGCGGTCAATTCCGCGATTCTCTCTTTGGCGTTCATATTAGCCTCCGGTCTGTAAAAATGTATCGGGCACAGCGCCCACGATCACTGTTTCCGCAATGACAACATCACTCTCAACTGTGAAACTGACAGTTTCTCCCAGCACCAGCACAGAAACATCCACCAGTACACACATGCGCAGCTGATGCAATGTCTGATTGATCCCAGCTTGGACAAAAGTGCTTTCAAAAGTCGCGTCGGAATTGCGGATGGACATGATCTTAACGGGGATTTCCGGCCCTTTTCCGGAAAAAAGCTCCGGAATGAAAAGGCTTCCGATAGGGATTCCCATATCGGAATGGTCATTGGCCAGAATTTCATCGTTAATGATATTCAAAGTATCGGTTTTTAACTTATTGACTTCTCCAATATTGGTTTTCAGGGCAGTAATTTTACCATTCAGATCTTTTTCAAAATATACGATCCGGTCATAGGCAATATTGCCGTCAGAAATTTGCAGGGCGATGGCATCGTTGATCAAGTCCGAGGTGGCATTGGTCACCTGGGTTTTGGTAAGCTCCACGATCACATCGTCATATTTTTTGCGAAGTCCCAAAAGCAATACGCCGGCAATCAGCAAAATGACAGCCAATATCCTGAAAAACCGTCGCAGCCACCAGCGCATAAGATCCCTCCCGGGCAATCATACGCGGATGAAAAGCGGAATTATAACTTTTTCATATGAACAGATGCGGTTTTTGCCATCAATTTCTTGGTGCCAACCGTGTCAAAGGCGATCTCCAGCAATGCATCGCCTCCCATTTTCAGCACAGAAAGTACCAAACCCCGGCCGAAAGCGGTATGCTGCACCATATCGCCCTTGTTCAGTTCCAAAACAGGGGCGGCAGGCTTCTGCTGGGAATAATCGGTATAGCTGACCTTCTTGACAGGCTGATAGCTTTGACGGAAGCCAGAATCAGTGGCTCCATAATCGCTTCTGGCTTGATAACCACCCTTTTTGACCGTGACATTTTCCGGAATTTCCTTTAAAAAACGGCTGGCCATGGCGGCGCTGGTGCGGCCGTAGAGCATACGCTGCCGGGCATAAGAAATGGTCAAATGTTGTTTTGCTCTGGTAATTGCCACATAGCAGAGGCGACGCTCTTCTTCCATTTCATCCCGGTCGCCAATGGCCCGCATTCCGGGGAACAGACCGTCTTCAAAGCCTACCAAATATACATTGGGGAATTCCAAGCCTTTTGCCGAGTGCATGGTCATCATTACAACCGCGTCATCGGAGTCATTATACTCCTGAATATCCGTATACAGAGCAATATCTTCCAAAAAACCTGCCAAAGAGGGCATTTCCGCGTCCTCCGTGTAAGACAAAATGGAGGATTTCAATTCCTTGATATTCTCCAGCCGTGTTTTGTTTTCTTCCGTATCTTTTGAGCGCAGCATATCCGCGTAACCGGTACGCTGCATGACTTCCTCATAGAATTCCGGCAATTCCATGCCATCTTCCAAAAGCTGCGCCAGTTCCTCGATCAAAACGGTAAACTGCATAAATTTACCCGCGGATTTTTCCAGCGGTGCATAGGAATAGGGATCGCTGACTACCTGATAAAGGGGCACGCCGGAAGCATCCGCCAAACGCTGGGCGCTGTCCATCGCCTTAGGCCCCAAACCACGGGCAGGATTGTTGATGATTCGCTTCAGTCGCAGATCATCTGCCCGGTTATTGATCACACATAAGTATGCCAGCATATCCTTCACTTCTGCCCGGTCAAAGAACCTTGTGCCACCAATGACCCGATACGGAATGCCGTTGAACTTGAAGGCAGTTTCCAAGGCGTTGGATTGCGCGTTGGTGCGATACAGAATAGCGTGATTCTTAAAGCCGCTGATTTTGCTTCCGGAAAGGATACGGCTTGCCACGTAGTTAGCCTCTGTCCGTTCGTCGGAGGCTTCGTAAACGGTGATGGGATCTCCTGCGCCATTTTGGGTCCAAAGCCGCTTGCCCTTGCGACCTAAATTATGGGCAATCACCGCATTGGCAGCGTTTAAAATGGATTGGGTGGAACGGTAGTTTTGTTCCAGACGGATCACACGGCTGCCTCGGTACTGCTTTTCAAAATCCAAAATATTTTCAATGGTCGCGCCGCGGAAGCGATAAATACTTTGATCATCATCACCCACAACGCAGATGTTCTCATAACCGCCGGCCAGGATGCTGGTCAACAGATATTGCGCATGGTTGGTGTCCTGATACTCATCCACCAATACATAACGGAATTTCCGCTGATAATAGGCGCGAATATCTTCGTTCTCCTGCAGCAATTTCACCGTCAGCAGGATAATGTCATCAAAATCTACCGCGTTGTTATCTTTCAGACGCGTTTGATAGGTTTGATAAGCCTTGGCAATGTGCTGAGCCCGAATATCACCGGACATCTCCGCACGAGCCATGTACCGCTCCGGAGTCACAAGCTTGTCTTTTTCCCGGCTGATAATGGTCAGAACATATTTGGCGGGAAAAGTCTTGTCGTCCAGCCCCATGTCATTAATAATATCCTTCATGATCCGCTCAGAATCAGATGTATCATAAATAGTAAAATGGCCGGTATAGCCTAATCTTTCCGCGTCCCGGCGCAGGATACGGCAGCAGGCGGAATGAAAGGTCATGGCCCATACATCCTGGGCCTGAGGACCCAGCATAGCGCACAGACGGTCTTTCAACTCGCCCGCAGCCTTGTTGGTGAAGGTGATGGCAAGAATATTCCAGGGCGATACCGGCTCCACAGCGCAAAGAAAATCCGCCCTGTGGCGTTCCTGTTCGGATAAATCATCCGGGAGATTTTCCAGAAAGACAACATCATCTTCTGTAACAATATCCGGAATCAAATTGGAGTCGCTGCCATTACCGAATCGAATCAAATTTGCAATCCTGTGTATTAAAACGGTAGTCTTTCCGCTTCCTGCGCCTGCCAAAAGCAAGAGAGGCCCTTCTGTCGTCAAAGCGGCTTCCCGCTGCATGGGATTTAGCCCGAGAAACTGGGCTTGAATGTAGCTGCGTCGAGCGGCAAGAAATCGAGTTACAAGTTCTTCAGTCATATTCAGCACCTGTGTTAAAAAGATGCTTATATTCTATCAAATTTTCCTCCAAAGGTAAAGAGGGTTGTAAAGATAAATTGTTGTTTATAGGATTATTACCACACAAAAAACAACGCAATGTCATTGCGAGGAGCCGCCCTAAAGGCGGCGACGTGGCAATCTCCTGGTAACATCCACCGACCTGCGGTGCAGCAAAAAAGATTGTACCAGGAGATTGTCACGCCCCTAAAGGGACTCGCAAAGACACGGTAGTGGCGACCCAGGTGTATCACCTTCGCTACTGTAAACAACAATCTACAGCATAAATTCCCTCAAATGCTCCAGCGCTTTCTTTTCGATCCTGGAAACCTGCACCTGGCTGACTTGCAGCACTTTCGATGTCCTGTCCTGGGTAAGGCCGTGGAAGTACCGCAGCTGCACCACAAGCCGTTCCCGCTCCGGAAGCTTGTCAATTGCCTGTCGCAAGGATATTTTCTCCACCAGACGATCTTCGGACTCTGTATCTGACAATATATTTTCCAGGGAAAACCCATCTTCTCCTGTCTGTTTATAGATGGATTCTGTGGCGGCTGTGGCGTTTTCCGCCAAAACGATCTCCTCCGGCGTAAAGCCTGTCTGGCGCGCAATTTCATGCACTGTCGGCTCTCTTCCAAGCGCCACCGTCAATTGATTGCGCATGGCACGAATGGTCACCGCCTGCTCTTTAATACCCCGGGATACCTTTACAGCGCCATCATCCCGTAAAAAGCGACGAATTTCCCCGGCGATTTTCGGTACGGCGTAGGTAGAAAACTGCGTGCCGTAAGAGAGATCAAAGCCTTCCACCGCTTTGATAAACCCCATACAACCCAGTTGATACAGATCATCCTCATCCACTCCACGGCCGATAAACCGTCTTGCCACAGACCAAATGAGCCCGGCGTTCTCCGTCACCAGCAATTCGCAGGCTTCTTTATCGCCGGTCTGCGAACGGGCGATCAGCGATTCCGTCCTGGTCATTTTCTGCGCTGCAATTTCCGCCGCATATGTACCACAGTTCCCTTCCCCGGTTCCGATGCGATTTCCAGGCTGGTCATAAAGCTTTCCATAATGGTAAAGCCCATGCCGCTGCGGTCCATCCCTCCGGTTGTAAACATGGGTTTTCTGGCTTCCTCCACATTCCGAATACCGATCCCCCTATCTTTCACCACAATATCCAGTACGTTATCCTTCAAGATTCTGCAGCGAATGGTAACAATGCCCAGTTCATCCGGGTAGGCATGTACGATCGCGTTTGTCACAGCTTCCGAAACAGCGGTTCGAATATCCCCGATCTCCTCCATGGTGGGGTCCATCTGGGCAGCAAAGCAGGAAACGGCGCTGCGGGCAAAGGCTTCATTAACAGATTTGCTTGGAATCTCCAAAATCATATAGTTATCAAATTTCATATGGTTACCTCCCTGATTTCAATCAGTTTATCAATCCCGGAAGCCCGGAATACTTTCATCGGTTGATCCGCAATGCCTGTCAGCAGAAGTTTTCCATCAATTTTCTTTAAATCACGCAATGCATTGATCACTACTGCCACCCCGGACGAATCAATAAATGTTACCTCTGAAAAATCCAAAATGCATATGACCGGTGTATAGGCCTCAATTTTGGCAGAAATGGCCTGAATGTACTGTTTTGCGCAATGGTGATCAATTTCGCCGGTCAGCGCAACAGTTAAATTTCCGCCTTGCAAAAAGCTGGTTAATTGCATGAATTTCCTCCTTCGTAATGGGATTATACAAATTGAGTATATCGCTACAAAATCAAATATTCCGTCGGAATTGGAAAAGCCTGCAAATTGAGTAATAATTGATAAAAAATGGCCGCCGTGCGAAATGCACAGCGGCCAAAATAAATGTGAAATTACAGCTTCTGCATAGCAGCCAGAGATTCTTCCAGCTGGGCGATCAGATCTTTGGTTTTCGCAGCCTTCTCACGCTCAGCGGCAACCACAGCCTCGGGAGCGCGAGAAACAAACTTCTCGTTAGAAAGCTTGCCTTCCAAAGATGCCAGGAACTTCTTGGCAGCTTCCAGCTCCTTGGTGATGCGCTCGATCTCCTTCTGCACATCCACCAGCTGACCCATGGGAATATACAGCTTGGCGTCTGCGGTGGTGATGGTCACCATGCCGTCCAGGTTGGCAGGCTCGTTTTCCAGCAGCTTCACCTCATCGGCGTAAGCCAGGCGCTGCAGGAAGCCCTCGCCCTCAGTAAAGACCTGGGGTTTCGCGGTCAGAATGTGCAGCGCGGCCTTCTTGGAGGGCGGCACATTCATTTCGGTGCGGCGGTTACGAATGGCGCGAATAGCAGCCATAACAGACTCCATAGCATCGGCTTCGGCCTTGAAATTCAAAGCTTCGGAAGCGGTTGGCCATTCGGAAACGATCAGAGCATCACCTTCGTGAGGAATGGACTGCCAGATTTCCTCGGTGATGAAGGGCATGAAAGGATGCAACAGACGCAGCACCTGATCCAGCACATACACCAGCACGGAGGTAGCGGTATGCTTTCGCTCGGCATCGTCAGCAAAGAGTCTGGCCTTGGTCATTTCGATATACCAGTCGCAATAAATGTCCCAAATGAAGTCATAGATCTTCTGGATGGCAACACCCAGCTCGTAAGACTCCATATTTTCGGTGACTTCGGCGATCAGGGCATTCAGCTTGCTCAGCACCCACTTGTCAGCGATCTCCAGCTTTTCGGTGGTGGGCAGGCCATAGCTTTCGCCTTCCTGTAGGTTCATCATCACATATCGGCTTGCGTTCCAGAGTTTGTTGGCAAAGTTACGCATAGCCTCGCAGCGCTCCACATAGAAACGCATATCGTTTCCGGGGCTATTGCCGGTGACCATGTTCATACGCAGCGCGTCGCAGCCATACTTGTCGATCATTTCCAGAGGATCAATACCGTTACCCAGGGACTTACTCATCTTTCTGCCCTGATTGTCACGGACCAGGCCATGGATCAGCACGGTGTGGAAAGGCGTTTTTCCGGTATGCTCACAGCCGGAGAAGATCATTCTGGCCACCCAGAAGAAAATAATGTCATAACCGGTGACCAGCACATCGGTGGGATAGAACTTCTTAAAATCCTCTGCATCGCAATCCGGCCAGCCCAGGGTTTCGAAGGGCCACAGAGCGGAGCTGAACCAGGTGTCCAGCACGTCCTCTTCCCGGGTAATGTTTGCGCTGCCGCACTTTTCGCACTTGCAGGCATCGGTTCGGGAAACAGTGATATGACCGCATTGGTTGCAGGTCCAGGCAGGGATCTGATGACCCCACCACAGCTGACGGGAAATGCACCAGTCGCGGACATTTTCCATCCAGTTCATATAGGTCTTGCTGAAGCGCTCCGGAACAAACTTGGTTTCCCCTTCACGCACCACGCGAATAGCTTCCTCAGCAAGAGGCTTCATCTTCACGAACCACTGCGCGGAAATAATGGGTTCCACATCCTTGTGGCAGCGGTAGCAGGTGCCAACATTATGGGCATGATCATCGATCTTCACCAGATACCCGCCGGCTTCCAGATCGGCAACGATGGCCTTACGGGCATCGTAACGGTCCATACCCTCATACTTGCCGCCCAGCGCATTGACCTTGCCGTTGTCATCCAGTACACGAATGATCTCCAAGTTGTGCCGCAGACCAACCTCAAAGTCATTGGGGTCATGGGCAGGCGTCATCTTTACGCAGCCGGTGCCGAACTCCATTTCGGCGTAATCATCGGCAACGATGGGAATTTCCTTATTCACCAGGGGCAGAATGACCTTCTTGCCCACGATATGGGTGTAGCGTTCATCGTTGGGATTGACGCAAACACCGCTGTCACCCAGCATGGTTTCGGGACGGGTAGTGGCAACGATCACTTCGCCGCTGCCGTCAGCCAAAGGATAGCGAATGTGCCACAGCTTGCCGGGCTTGTCAACATACTCAACCTCGGCATCGGACAGGGCGGTGACACAGTTGGGGCACCAGTTGATAATACGGCTGCCCTTATAAATGAGGCCCTTTTCATACAGAGAAACGAATACCTCACGAACAGCCTTGGAGCAGGTTTCATTCATGGTAAAGGCGCTGCGCTCCCAATCACAGGAAGCGCCCAGCCGTTTCTGCTGCTCCACGATGCGGTTGCCATATTTATTTTTCCAGTCCCAAACACGCTCCAGGAACTTTTCACGGCCCAGGTCATAGCGGCTGAGGCCCTCGTTTTTGCGTAGCTCCTCTTCCACCTTGATCTGAGTGGCAATGCCGGCATGGTCCACACCGGGCACCCACAGGGCGTCATAGCCCTGCATGCGCTTGAAACGGATCAGTGTGTCCTGCAGCGTTGCGTCCATAGCGTGACCCATGTGCAGCTGGCCGGTAACATTGGGAGGGGGCATAACAATGGTAAAAGGCTTGGCGTCAACCTTGCCCTGGGGCTTGAAATAGCCGCCATCTTCCCACATTTTGTAAATGCGGTCTTCCACCTGCTGGGGTTCGTAAATCTTCGGTAGCTCTCTTGTCATAAATATTTTCTCCTTCTTGTTTGAGTTTGGCTTCAGGACGGAAATAGAAAACGCCCCGAAGTCGAAAGACTTCAGGGCGAATAAAATCCGCGGTACCACCTGAATTCCGGCTTAACCGGCACTCAAACGCTGTAACGGGCTTACCCGTACTTCCCTACTGATTATTTCAAGAAGTCTGCTCCGGGGCGACAATCCGCTTTGCTTCATCCTTGCCTCGCACCAACCGGCAATTCTCTGAAATGAGTGCAGGGCGAAAACTCCCCTTCTTCGCATTATACTAAAATAAAATAGCACAATTTTGGAAAACTGTCAATAAGAAAGTACAGGCTTGACGATAAGAAGAAAATGAAATATAATGATTTCAATTACAAAGAATGCGAGAGGATCCCTATGAAACTTTCCTTAATTGTCCCCTGCTATAACGAAGCGGAAAATGTAGCTCCCTTTCAGGACGCGGTCATTTCCGCCTTTAATGGCTGCGGCTATGATTATGAAATCATTTATATCAACGATGGCAGTAAGGATGCTACGCTGCATAACCTCAGAAAGCTCCACGCCGCTCAAAAGTGCCACACCAAAGTCATTTCCTTCTCCAGAAACTTTGGCAAGGAAGCGGGACTGTACGCCGGCCTGGAGCATGCCGACGGCGAATACATTTCGCTGATCGACGCCGACCTGCAGCAACGGCCGGAGATCGTTCGGGATATGGTGAAAATTTTGGATGAGGAATCCCAATATGATGTTGTGGCCGCCTACCAGGACCGCCGCAACGAAGGCAAAGTTCTTTCTTTCTTCAAAAAAAGCTTCTACGCCATTATCAATAAGCTGTCTAAAGTGCAGCTGCAAAGCGATGCCAGCGACTTCCGCACCTTCCGTCGCAGCGTCCGGGACAGTATTTTGCAGTTAAAGGAATATCACCGGTTCTCTAAGGGCATTTTCGCCTGGGTCGGATATGACACAAAATTCATCCCCTACACCGCCTGCCAGCGTCATTCCGGCCAAACCAAGTGGAATTTCTGGAAACTGATGAACTACGCCATCGAGGGCATCATCGGCTACTCCACCGCTCCCCTGCGGCTGGCTACCCTTTTGGGCGGCTTGACCGCTTTTGCCTCCATGATCTATTTGATCGTAGTCGTGCTGCAAAAGCTGATCTGGGGCATCGCCGTACCCGGCTACGCCACGATCATTGTCTTGATTCTTCTTTTGGGCGGCATTCAGCTGGTTTGCATTGGCATCATCGGTGAATATGTTGGCCGTACCTTCGAGCAAAGCAAAGACCGGCCGGTTTATATCGCCAAAGAGATTTTGGATTATGAATAAATGACACCCCTGTGCCAAAAAAGCACAGGGGTGATTTTCATATTACAGCTCCCAGCTGCTGAGCCATTCAGAGAATGCCCTGTAAACAGCCTCCATTTCCGCTTCCAATTCATCGGAAATATTCATTTTATACTGTTTTCTACCATCCTGAAAGGCCGTGCTATATTCCTTCACAACTGTATAGTTCCCGGCTTCCAGCTCAGCGAGGGCTTTTTCGGCCAAAGCCTCCGCGTCACGAATGTTCTGAACCAGTTCCGCGAATGCTGTGGGATTCACCTCCTCAATGGTGGCGATTATCTCATCGAAATAGCCTTCCTGATAGCCATAATTGAACTGATACCCATCGGTAGTAATAAACCGCAGCGCGTCAGTCGGATACAAGTAGTCTTTCTCTTCGCCGAAGGTGGCAGTATAGGTAGGCCAGAAGCAGAGGAAATTCACATACTCATACATGCTGTAAACCTCGGAGATCACATCCGAGGAAGCCAACTGCTGCCAAAGCTGCAGCTGCTGGCTCATATTGCTGGTGTCCAAAATCTCATAGGTGGCATCAGCAATGCGATAACTATACTGATAACCAAATTCATCGGTATAATCACCGAATTCCAGTGTGCCAGTGACCTGAATTGCCCGGTCTGTAAACGCAAACTCCTTGCTGTCCTTAGCGTAAACCGCGATGGTGTTGGATAGCTGGGTCGTATTCGGGATGCAGAAGGGGCAGCTTTGGTAAGGCAAATTCATTAAATACATAAATGTGCCGGAAATGGGGGAAAGAGTGGACATATATCCAATGATCGTTACGGTCTTACCGTTCAGCTTTTCCATTTCCGCCACACTTTCGGCCTGGGAAAAGCTGAGCATTGTAGCGTCGCTTTCTTCCTCCTTTTTGCAGCCGGCAAACAGGCCGCAGCAAAGCGCCGCAACCAGTAAAATGGATAAAATTTTCTTTATCATTCGGAAATACTATCCTTTCTGGACATATTCAAGGTGCAGATAACAGTGGGCAATACGCTGATGACAAACACCACTGTCATGATCACCCATTCAAAGGGATAGATCCTGCTCCAGTTTAGCACGATGCCCATGGACGCGACAAATTCACCCATCAGCACCAGGCAAAGCCGGGAAGCGAGCAGCGCCAACACCGTAGAAACCAGACCGATCATGGCATTTTGAATGATATAGAGCAGATTTACCTTGTCCATACCGATGCCAATCAGCCGCATCAGCGCGATCTCCTTTTTGGAATCGTACATATTCAGCAGGGTGATCACCGAAATAATAAAAATATTCATGATCAAAATGATAATACAGAGAATATAAACGATTTTGGAGCTGAGATCCACATTTTCCATCACCTCACGCAAAACGGTGGAGGGATTGATCACCAGCAAAGAAGAATTCTCGCTGTACTGGGCAACGATCTGATTATAGTAGTTAAAGCTTTTTGTCTTAACCAGAATAGCGCAGACATCGCCTTCCGCATGATCATGTTCTTCATGCGCTTCATGCTCTTCATGCTCTTCCTCGTTGCTGCCATGATCATGAACAGACCAGACAGTTTCCAGGGTGGTAAACACAGCGTTGTCGTAAGCCGTATTGGTTTCTTCGAGAATGCCGACCACTACAAGCGGATCACCGTCATGGGCGTATCCACCTTCACTGAGACCGTGGCTGGTCACCATGGCAGAGCCAAGGGAAAGTCCGTACTTTTTCGCAACGCCGGAGCCGATCACAGCCTCGAAGGTATCTGTGAACATTTTGCCGTCGCTCAGATCTTTCCCGCTCAGAAAATCCGGTGTTGTTCCAATGATCTTGGCGTCATTAAAGGAGTCGCCCATGGTAAAAGGCACCACAAGATTGATCCTGTTATCTGCTTGCAGCTGCTCTACATATTCATAGGAAATGGTTCCTAGAGGAGAATCCGTAAAGAACATGGTGTTCATGGCAAGCTGCGTAGAACTGCCGGCGGGACCGATGATAATGTCATAATATCCCGCTGTGGTTTTAAAGCCCTCATCTACCTGCTTGGAAACATTGTAGGCCAAAATTGCGACGGAGGCGGAGATCACAATGGACAAAACGATCAAAATGATCTTTGCCCGTTTGATCGCCATGTTTTTCAGCGCGAATTTAAGCATTCCGGCCACCTCCCGTCACTTCATTCATGTCGATGGTGTAGTCAAAATACTTCGCAAGCCGGTCGTCATGGGTCACGGCGATCAATGTTTTGCCCTGGGAAACCTCCAGCAGCTGCCGGATCACCGCTTCACCAATCTCAAAATTCAGGTTTCCGGTAGGTTCGTCCGCCAGAATGATATCAGGCATTTTCACAATGGCCCGGGCAATGGCAACACGCTGCTTCTCGCCGCCGGAAAGATGCTTGACTTTCTTGTTTTTCTTATCCTCCATTCCAAGCTGACGCAAAATGTCAGAGGCGTTGGAAGTGTCAACATTCTCCAGGCGAAGAATGTGAATATTGTCCATCACAGTCATTTCAGTGATCAGCTTAAAATCCTGGAAAATATAACCGATTTTCTGAATGCGGAACTTATCCTTTTCTTTTTGGCTCTTTTGCGTCATTTCCTCCCCATTGATTTCGATGGAACCACTTTCCGGAGAGAGAATGCCGGCAACCATGTTCAGCAGCGTAGACTTTCCGCAGCCGGAGGCGCCTAAAAGCATATAGCTCTTGCCATCTTCAAACTGTAGATCACGGTAATGAATAGCTGTTTCATTAGAAAACTGTTTGGAAACATTGGTAATGCGAATCATACAAAATCCTTTCTTTTCATAGTATATTGATTTATGAAAAGAAGGCTTAGATCGTAAGCTTTACCTTACGCAATACAGGTGTATCACCGGGCGGGAATAAATTCTGACCTTTGTTGACAGTAAGCACAGGAAAGATCGACAGCATCAGAGCGTTCAAAAGCAGCCAAAGATCGCCTGTCAGCATTTTTCTCTGCAGCAAAAGAGCATCCTGGCAAATGATACAGTCCTCCCCGCCGCAATCATGGCTGCATTCATGGATCCAAAATCCAAGCGTAGCCGTGATACACAGGCATAGCAGAAGGCAAATCAGAAGACGAAGCTTGCGTTCTGTCGGTTTCATAAGGTATTCCCTCCTTTCTTCTATGATACATAATGCATTGTATCACATCTATCGAGAAAAGCAAGAAAAAACATGGACATTTCCTTCTCATTGTATTATAATACAGACAATCAAAGGAGGCGCTTATGAACAAAAAGACCATACTATTTGACCTGGACGGCACCCTGACCGACTCCGGAGAAGGTATTTTCAGCTGCACGGAAGAAGTGCTGCGCCATTTTAATTTACCCATTCCACCCCGCAACGAAATGCGTTTTATGATCGGCCCGCCGCTGACTGAGTCGTATCCCAAATTCGGCATCCTACCAGAGAATATGGACGAAGCCCTGGCTATCTATCGCCGTCATTATCAAGCCGGTGGAATTTTTCAGAATTTCCCCTACCCCGGTATTCCGGAATTACTGCAAAAATTAAAGCAACAAGGCCATATTCTCTGCGTTGCAACATCAAAGCCGGAGCACATGGCGCGAATCATTTTGGAACATTTTGAACTGGACCAACACTTTGACCTGATCTGCGGCGCTTCCAGTGACCGAACGCGCAGCACAAAGTCGGACGTGATCGCCTATCTTTTGCAGCAAGCAGACAAAAACAACGAAATGATTATGATCGGCGACACCATTTATGATGTGCTTGGGGCCAAAGAATTTTCCATTCCCACCATTGGTGTGGCATGGGGTTACGGCGTTGAAGCGGATATGCTCCAAGCAGGCGCCATCGCCATCGCAAAAGATACAGGCGACCTGTTTCTTCTTCTGCAATAACAAAAATCGGATCGACAAACTCAGTCGATCCGATTTTTTAATGTTTCTATCAATTGTGGAATCTCGGAAACAGATACATCAAATACAATGGACAGTTCAGAATCCAGTATTCTTTTGGCGTCACGCAAAAAGTTTTCGTCGCATAAGTGAAATTTTCGCCCGGCAGCAAGCTGAAGTTCCTTCTGTCTCAACAATGTGTGATACATTTGCAAAATAGCAAGAAAATTTCCGCTGTTGGCAAGCTCTTTATAACGCAGTTTTCGACGGTTTTCTTCCGGAATCCAACAATCCTCAAAAGCTGCCGATGATTGCAGATATGCCTTGATCTGATCGGAGGTAAGCAAATACCGCATTTTTGCCAATGCGGCGGGATTATGTACAGGCACATAAAACAGGGTCTGGCCATGGTCCAAAGGCTGCAGGACAAAATAGGACACAGCCTTTTTGTCAACCATCCGCTCCTCTACGCCGTCGATCAGACAGACGCCATGCCCGGCATACATCACTTTTTCCCCAATACTGTACATATTTTCCTCCTTTTTCCCAAAATGCCCCTTCTTTTAAAGAAATTATATCACACTTTTCCGAAATTTTCTATATGGAAATATTGCACAAAAATTTTCGCCTGCGGACAGATATCCACAGGCGAAAGATCACACTTTTTCAACTTTGATCGTATTGGTATTGCCGCACTGGCCGTTGATAGGGCCACCGGTGAGAATAACATTGTCACCGGGCTGTAATTTCAGCACATCCTTTGCGGTTTTCAGCGCATGGTAGAACATCACATCCATGGAGGCGAACTGCTCGCTCATTACAGGCATAACACCCCAACTCATGGCAAGTCTGCGCCAAATCTTACGGTCCGTTGTAATTCCCAAAATATCTACCGGCGTGCGGAAGCGGCTCACCAGCATAGCGGTTTTACCGGAAACAGAGGAAACCGCAATGGCCTTCGCGTCAAGGTCAATGGCAATGGAGCAGACCGCGTGGGAAAGCGAATCCAAATTATCCTTGCCGATGTACACACGCTGCATAAAACGCTGCTTGTAATCCGTATCCTGCTCCGTAAATTCCGCGATCCTGGCCATAGCTTTCACCGCTTCTACGGGATACTTACCGGCCGCGGACTCGCCGGACAGCATCAGACAGGAAGTGCCGTCATACACCGCGTTTGCCACGTCATTGATCTCCGCCCGGGTGGGACGGGGATTATGGATCATAGATTCCAGCATTTCCGTAGCGGTAATTACACGCTTACCCAGCATGCGGCAAACGCTGGTCAGTTTTTTCTGTACCGCGGGAACCTTTACAAAGGGAATTTCCACACCCAAATCACCGCGGGCAATCATAATACCGCTGCAAGCGGAGCAAATATCTTCAATATTGTCCACGCCGGCCTGATTTTCGATCTTGGCAATGATCTCGATATCCTCGCCGCCGTTTTCATCCAGCAGACGCCGAATATCCAGCACATCCTGCTTGGTGGAAACAAAGGATGCCGCCACATAATCCACATCCTGGGAAATACCAAACAAAATATCCTGCCGATCCTGCTCGCTGAGGAAAGGCCCGGACATCACTTTGTTGGGAAAACTCATACTTTTCCGATTACTTAGCACGCCGCCAACCAGACATTTGCAGAAAATATCCGGGCCAACGATCCGCTCCACATCAAATACGACCAGGCCATTATTGACGGTGATCCGGTCGCCGGGCTTCAGATCCCGGTTCAGGTCCTTATAATTGACAGATACTCTGGTAGCGTCGCCTTCCACCTCATCCACAGTAAAGCAAAATTCGGCGCCCTCTTCAATGGTAACAGAGCCTTCCGCGAAGGTACGGATCCGGTACTCCGGGCCCTTGGTATCCAGCATAATGGGAATGGGAAGATTCAGCTTTTCCCGGACGCGCTTAATCAGATCAATTTTGGCCTTATGCTCCTCATGGGAACCGTGAGAAAAATTCAGCCGAGCCACATTCATGCCCGCCAGGCACATTTCGGTAAGCGTCTGTTCATTTTCACTGGCAGGACCGATGGTGCAGATAATTTTTGTTTTACGCATAGTTATCCCTCTATATCTTTGGATTTCCTTTATTTTAGCACGAAAGTATTTTTCCGTCAATTATACAATTCTCACGGAATAATGCTCCAACCAGTAATTTACTTGTAGCATATACACAATTGTTTGCGCGCGGCGCATAAGCTGTCCATACCATGGCCATGGGAAATCCTGATGCAGCAAATGCTCCAGCGCATCGGGACGAACCAGCTGATAGATTGGCGCGTCTTTTTCCCGAAGCAGGCTTTCCAGCATTCCGGATACCAGCTCCAGAAATTTGGGGTCATGGGTCTTGGGATATGGGCTTTTCTTCCGATACAGCACGCTTTGGGGCAGATAATCCTTCATGGCCAGTCGCAGTAAACCCTTTTCATAGCCTTTGTATTCCTTAAAGTGCCACGGCACCCCATATAAATATTCCGCGATTCTATAGTCACAGAAAGGCACCCGGACTTCCAGACCGTGATACATGCTCATTCTATCCTTCCGATCCAGCAGCGTTTGCATAAACCAGCGGAAATTCAAATTTACCATTTCCTTCATCCGTTTTTCTGTTTCGTTGTTGCCCGGTAAGATATCGCATTCGGAGATAGTTTGGTAATAGCGGCTTTGCACAAAATCCTCCGGGTTTAAACGATCTGTAATCCAGCTCTGCAAAAAGGCTGTTCGTTCCTTTGTGGTTTGCGCCCAGGGGAAGCCCTCAGCGTTTCGGATTTCCGGATCCCGGAACCAGGGATAACCGCCAAATATCTCGTCGGCGCATTCACCGGATAGAGCCACTTTCACATGACTCCGTATGTTTCTGCAAAAAGCCAGCAACGAAGTATCCACATCCGCCATTCCAGGCAAATCTCTTGCGACGGTGGCATCGGCAATATTTTCGATCAGTTCCTCCGGGGAAAGCACGGTCCAATGATGCTCCGTGTCCAAAACAGATTGCATCTGCCTGATATACTCTGTGTCGGAATTTGGCTGAAATTTTCCCGGTACAAAAAACTTTTCCTGGTTTGCGTAGTCCAGCGAGAAAGTGTGCAGCTTTTCTCCCCTTTTTTCCATTTGAATCGCGCAAATGGAAGAGATCAGGCTGGAGTCCAATCCTCCCGACAAAAAGGTTCCAACAGGGACATCAGCCACCATTTGCGCTGTGATCGCGTCCTTAACAAGCCAGCTGACCTTTTCTACTGTTTCCTGGAAATTATCACGATGTTCCCTGTCTTTCAGTTTCCAGTAACGCTGAATCTGAAGATGATCGTTTTGAAACATTGCCCAGCAGCCGGGCTCCAATTCTTTAATGCCCAGAAACACGCCGCTTCCCGGGGTTCTTCCCGGCCCAAGTAACAAAATTTCTCCGGCACCATCCGCATCCAATTGCGCCTCTACTCCGGGGTAGGTCAAAATGGTTTTCATTTCCGACGCGAACAACAACCCCCTATTCCTTTCCATATAAAACAGGGGCTTCACGCCGATGCGATCCCGCGCCAAAAACACCCTTCCGTTGTGTTCCTCCAAAACCGCGAAAGCAAAGATCCCATTGAATTTTTCCAGGGCAGCCTCTTTCCATTGTGCATAGGCGTGCAGTACCACCTCAGTATCCGAATGCCCGTAGAACTGATGGCCCAGCTTCTTAAGCTGGGTTCTGACGGCTTCCGTATTATACAGTTCTCCGTTGTAGGATATGATATAGCGTTCCCTGCCCTGGTCATAAATCATGGGCTGCGCGCCGCCTGTTGGGTCCACAATAGAAAGTCTTGTATGAAGCAAATGATTGCCATTTGCGCTGTAAGACCCCTTCCCATCCGGCCCTCTGAGACGCATAGTACCAAGCATGGCCCGAATGATATCTTCATCCGCGTATAAATTCAAAATTCCCGCTATCGCACACATAAGCATCCTTCCTTTCCAAAAAAGTATATGCGCGGCAGGACAAATATTTTCCACGCACTATGGGCATGGAAATCGCATATACTGTTTTGAGAATGGAGAAGGAGGAATTCTATGCCCGATACAGGTTACATACAAATTCTCGCCACAGAAAGCAACGCGCAAATCCCGCTGGAGGATGTTGCTGTTACCATTACGGCCACCGACGGAACCGCTTTGGCCATGCGGTTGACCGATCGAAACGGCTTGACGCCCCTGGTGGAAATCCCCACGCCGGAGCCTTCCGCCGGGCTGACCCCGGACACCGGGATACGGCCGTTTACCCTTGTGAACGTTTACGCCCGGCTGGAGGGTTACGAACATGAGGAAAACCAAAACCTACAGGTTTTTCCCAATACCACTACCCGCTGGACATTGCAAATGATTCCCCTTTCGGAATTGCCGAATTTCTGGGACAAGACGGTGCTTTATAATACACCGCCACAAAATTTATAAGGAGAATGTACTATGCCCACCGTCATCCCTTTTGTACCGCAGTATATCACTGTCCACCTGGGGGCGCCGGACAGCAACGCAGCCAATGTGACTGTTTCTTTTCCCGATTATGTAAAAAATGTGGCCTCCAGCGAAATCTATCCAACCTGGGACGAAGACGCGCTGGCTGCCAATATTCTCGCCATCGTGTCCTTCGCGCTGAACCGGGTATACACGGAGTTTTACAGAAGCCGGGGCTATAATTTTGACATCACCAGCTCCACCGCCTTTGATCAGGCATATGTAAACGGGCGCAGTTTTTTTGAAAATATTGCAAGATTGGTGGATAATCTTTTCAACGATTATCTTCGCCGCCCCGGATTTGTGGAGCCTCTGGCAGCGAAATTCTGCAACGGCACAACGGTAACCTGTGAAGGCCTCAGCCAATGGGGCAGCCAAAATCTGGCGGCTCAAGGTTACAGCGCCAATCAAATTCTAAGAAGCTTCTACGGAAATGTGGAGATCGTCAACAACGCGCCCATCCGCGGGATCACTTCCTCCTATCCGGGGACCCCTCTTCGCAGAGGCAGCTCCGGGCCCTATGTTGTGGTCGTGCAAGTGATGCTCAATCGAATCAGCCAAAACTACCCTTTGATCCCAAAGCTTGCAAATGTAGACGGCATTTTTGGCAGCCGCACGGAAGCCTCTGTCCGGAAATTCCAGGAAATATTCGGTCTTACAGTAGACGGGATCGTGGGAAAAGCCACCTGGTACGCTATGGTTCGACTATACACAGCGGTAACCAGGCTTTCCGAGCTGCGGAGCTTAGGACAGCAATTCTATGCTATCAACTGGGATTACCCCAGCCCCCTGGTAGTGGGTGACCGGGGCGAAAAGATTCGACATCTGCAGTACATGCTATCCATCCTTTCGGAATTCATCCCGGAAGTACCACCCCTTACCGTAGATGGGATCTTCGGCTCCGACACAGAAAACGCCGTAAAAGGAGCGCAAAGATTTTTCGATTTGCCGGTGACAGGTCAAGTAGATGATCCAACTTGGGAAGAAATTTATGACCAGTTTTCTGGCATTGAGAATATTGCGCTTCGATCCCGGGAAACCTTTCCGGAGAACCAACCAAACAATCACCGCTCCAGATATTCCCACACAGGCACTTTGACCCAATTCCCCGGTGAAGATCTGTCCATAGGAAACCGGGACCCCATTTCCCAGGAGGTGATTCGATGAGACCCAATGAATCCTTTATAGGCAATCCCGTTCGCAGTCTGCAAACCATGCTGCGGGTCATCGGCCAGGATGCAGGTAGAGATCTGACCGTGATCCCAGACGGCATCTTCGGGCCACAAACACAGCAGGAAGTGTCACGATTCCAGCAAGAGCGAGGCATTCCGGTCACGGGGGTAGCGGATCAGCAGACCTGGGAACGCATCGCGGCAGAATTCTCTGATGCTTTGACCAGAACCGGGCCGGTCGAGCCGGTTCGGATCATTATGAACCCCGGCAAAGTGTTCCGACGGGGAGAGAAAAGTCATTTTATCCTGCTGTCCCAGGCAATGCTGCTTGCCTTGTCCGAGATTTACAGCAGTGTATTTGCCCCTTCTCTTAGCGGTATTCTGGACGAAATTACATCCAATTCCATTTCTTCTTTTCAGTATATCAGCGCCTTGCCCCAATCCGGCGAACTGGATAAGGTTACCTGGAAGCATTTAGCGCTGCAATATCCGCTGGCTGTGAATCGAATAGAAACAACCAGCCGGGAACGAAAATAAGAATTTAAAATAAATGTAAAAAATCGTGCATTCCCTTGATTTTCAAATTTCCAATGGATATAATATAGCAAAAGAAATCTCGGAGGCAAACATGATCATCTCTGATTGGAAAAAGGATCTGTTTACGATCCCTAATTTTTTGAGCCTGTTTCGGCTTGCTTTGATTCCGGTGTATGTGATAATATACTTAAATGCCACCCAGGCAGCAGACTATTTTATTGCCGCCGCTATTTTGGCAGTGTCCTGTTTGACAGATATGATCGACGGCAAAATCGCCCGCCGCTTTAACATGATCTCCACCATTGGAAAATTCCTGGACCCTGTAGCCGACAAAATGACGCAGTTCACCCTAACGGTTTGTCTTGCGATCAAACATCCGATCTTGTGGAATTTGGCCGGTCTTATGATCGTGAAAGAAAGCTTCCAGCTGATCGCCGGAATTATTCAATTCCGTAAGGGCAAAATGCTCACCGGCGCATTGATCACCGGAAAGATCTCTACGACGGTATTTTTCCTAAGTCTGATCGCCATGGTGCTGTTCCCCAATATGGATTCTTCCCTGATCCTCTGCATCACCCTGGTCGACGGCGTTTTACTTCTGATTTCTTTTGCTCATTATGTTATGACCTACTACAAAAAAAGTCCCATGATCCAGGATTTGGAACCCCAAAAAGAATAATGATAAAACCCTCTATCCGTGACGATGGAGGGTTTTCCTAATTAAAAAATAAGCGTTCTCAGGCAGAAGCCCCAGGCAATCAAGGAAGCGCAATCGAGGAAAATAGAAACAATGGGCAGAACAAACTTTCGATCACGCCATATAGCCATAACCGCGAAATAACCGCTGCTCAGGGCGCAGGGAACGGTAACAACCATAAAATTCAGTGCAAGCAAAAAGGCAAAAATCAACAGAAGGATGTAATATGTTTCCAGCTTCTCAGGAAGTGTCAATACAGCGGAAAGATATACAAACAGTGCCATGAAAAGAAAGGCAAAAATCGGCGCGAGAGAATGCTTCAGGCCGCGAGCGGAATTGCTTTGCTGTTTCATCATACCAAAGTCCTCTTTCAGAGAATAGTATTTGCCCTATTATAGCTGTAAAACTGAAATTTGTAAATGACAATTTGAAAAAACCACCGCTTTATTTTCAAATTCCCCTACTTCTCCTTAGATAAAAACCCATTCAGTTGGATTAGGTTATATTCTGGCGGAGCAGGAAGGATTTGTTTGCTTTTTTGCCCAAGCATGGGCAAAAATTATGCTAGCCACCAGTTTTGAACTGGTGGCAGCAACATGGCACCGGCATAAAGTCGGATCGTAGCCATGTCGTTCTGTGAGCCAAGGAGTTGTGGGCTTGGATTGTCTTCCTAAGACCGCTTGGCCTCCGACTTTGTTTGCTTTTTTGCCCAAGCATGGGCAAAAATTATGCTAGCCACCAGTTTTGAACTGGTGGCAGCAACATGGCACCGGCATA
>JAZOAD010000126.1:0-7710 GCA_045595225.1 Faecousia sp. | reverse complement strand
CCCAAGGGCCGCAACGTGGTTCTGGGCAAGAAGTACGGTGCTCCCCTGATCACCAACGACGGCGTGACCATCGCCAAGGAAGTGGAGCTGGAAGTCGGAGGCCAAGCGGTCTTAGGAAGACAATCCAAGCCCACAACTCCTTGGCTCACAGAACGACATGGCTACGATCCGACTTCCCAAGGGCCGCAACGTGGTTCTGGGCAAGAAGTACGGCGCACCTCTGATTACCAACGACGGTGTCACCATCGCCAAGGAAGTGGAGCTGGAAGACGCTTTTGAAAACATGGGCGCACAGCTGGTTCGTGAAGTGGCCACCAAGACCAACGATGCCGCCGGTGACGGCACCACCACCGCTACCGTTCTGGCACAGGCTATCGTACGGGAAGGCCTGAAGAACGTCACCGCAGGCGCCAACCCCATGGTTATGCGCAAGGGCATCGAGAAGGCCGTTGCCGCCGCTGTTGCCGAAATCAAGGCCAATTCCGTGCCGGTTTCCGGCAGCGAAGACATTGCCCGCGTCGGCACCGTTTCCTCCGGCGATCCTGCCATCGGCCAGCTGATCGCGGAAGCCATGGAGAAGGTTGGCACCGAGGGCGTCATTACCATCGAAGAGTCCAAGACCGCCGAAACCGGCCTGGAAGTGGTGGAAGGCATGCAGTTCGACCGGGGCTATATTTCCCCCTACATGGTCACCGTTACCGACAAGATGGAAGCCGTCATCGACGATGCTTTCATTCTGATCACCGATAAGAAGATCGCCTCCATCCAGGAGATCCTGCCTATTCTGGAGCCCATCGTTTAGGCCAGCAAGAAGCTGATCATCATCGCTGAGGATGTGGAGGGCGATGCCCTGGCAACCCTGCTGATGAACCGCCTGCGCGGCAACTTCAATGTGGTCTGTGTCAAGGCCCCCGGCTTCGGCGACCGCCGCAAGGAAATGCTGCAGGATATCGCTGTCCTCACCGGCGGCACCGTCATTTCCAGCGTGCTGAATATGGAGCTGACCGAAACCCAGCTCAGCGACCTGGGCCGCGCCCGTCAGGTGGTTGTCACCAAGGACAACACCACCATCGTGGATGGTTTCGGCGCGCCCGAGGCCATTGCGCACCGGGCTCACGAGATCCGCTCCGCCATTGCCACCACCACTTCCGACTACGATCGTGAGAAGCTGCAGGAGCGTTTGGCAAAGCTGTCCGGCGGCGTTGCCGTCATCAAGGTGGGCGCCCAGACCGAGGTTGCCATGAAGGAGCAGAAGCTGCGTGTGGAAGACGCTTTGAACGCCACCCGCGCTGCTGTGGAAGAGGGCATCGTGGCCGGCGGCGGTACTGCCCAGGTCAATGCTATCGCCGCGGTGGAAAAGCTGATCAAGACTCTGTCCGGCGACGAAAAGACCGGTGCGAAGATCATCGCCACCGCTCTGCAGGCGCCGATCCGCCAGATCGCCGAGAACGCCGGCGTGGATGGCAGCGTGGTCTTTGAGAAGATCCGTTCCTCCAAGAAGGTGGGTTGGGGCTACAACGCTTACACCGAGGAGTATGTGGACATGATCGCTTCCGGCATCGTGGATCCCACCAAGGTGACCCGTTCCTCTTTGGAGAATGCCGCTTCCATCGCCTCCTGCGTGCTGACCACCGAGAGCCTGGTGGCCGACAAGCCCGATCCCGCTGCCGACGCCGCTATGGCCGCTGCCGCAGCAGGTGGCGGAATGTACTAATTGCCAATAGAATAGCCAGAGCCCCAACCGCACCCGGTTGGGGCTTTCACTATGGGCGTCAACTGCAAAAAACCGCGTGATGGAGTTCCATGGAGTTTCCATCACGCGGTATTTATGCTTAGTGGCTGTGGCTATGACCGGTGTCACTTTCGGTGGCGGAGAGAATCTCGCCATTGGTGAAGTCGATCATGTATATCCAGTGGTGGCCATCTACGGTGATATATACACTGTAGCAGGGCATACCGTCGAAGGTGCCGGTGTGAACGTCTACAGAATCGGCTTTTCTAGCGGAAACACCCAGGTCCTTCAGAGCGATTTTTTCCGCCTTCTCGGCGGTGATGTTGCCACTGCCGCAGCCGACCAGCAGAGCCAGCAGCATACAGGCTAGAACCGCGATAGCGATCATGCGTTTTTTCATGGAAATGTCCTCCTCGTATTTTTTTAAGGATTATATCACAATTTTCCGGAAGATACAAGAGTCAATCACCGGTATTCGTCCAAAATCTGCTGCAGCAGCGCCGGATCATCGGTCATGATGCAGTCAACGCCCATTTCGATGAGCTGGCGCATTTCGTCCGGATCGTTGATGGTCCAGTACTGGACGGAAATGTTGCGCCGGTGGGCCCGGTCGACGATGGTCTGGGCGGTCAAATTCAGCTCCACGCCCTTGAGCGTGTAGGACATGGGGATCTGCAGGCAGGCAAAGTCAGAATTGTCGAAAAGGTTGACCCGCAGGTACTGGGTCAGCACAAATTTTGCCGCCGTGCCGGTGGGCGCGCCCCGCAGAAGATTGGGATACTTGGTTTTCAGTTCGGTTTCGATCTCGTCATGGAAAGTGCCCACCACGATCTGATCCAGATATTTGGGGTAAGCCTGCAGCGTTTCATAGAGGACCCGGCAGGCTTCGTAGCCCATTTCGCCGCTGTTTTTAATTTCCACAATGAACATCAGATCGGGATATTCTTCGTAAAATTCCGCGAAAAGCTGATCCACCGTTGCGATCTGCAGGCCCAGGCCTTCCAGGTCGGTGGCATCTTTGTAGATGCGCTGGCCGTTTTCGTCCTCAAAATAGTAGCCGAAGTTGTACTGTTGCAGCTGAGATAGGGTCATATCCTTAATATAGTGGCGGTTTTCCTTATTCTCGCACAGCTGCTCTACCTCGTCCAGCGTTAGGTCGCCGTTGATATTGCAGGTTTCGTCAATATAGCTGTCATGATTGTAGACAAGATACCCGTCCTTGGTCAGGTACAGGTCACTTTCGATGATGTCCACGCCGATGGTCTTCACTGCTTCCCGGAAAGCCAGCATGGTGTTTTCGGGATTGTTGTCGCCACCGCCCCGGTGGGCGGCAATCAGAGGCAGGCCCCCTTTTTCTACGATGAAAGGGTTGCTTTCCACGTTCTTTTGGGGTGGAATGATGTTGATGACCAGAAAAAAGACGATAATTGCGGCAACGACAATGCCGAGGATTTTTAACCCTTTGCGTTTTTCCATGGTTGTTCTCCTTTGAGAAGTGCTGCTGCCATTATAACAGAAAAACGGGAAAATGGAAGAAAAATTATTTGGCAAGCCGCCCTTGCACGGAAGGGAATCGGTTCAAATCGGTGTGGGGGATGAATTTTGCCGCCTGCATCCGCACCAGAAAATCGGGAACGGAGGCAAATTGGACGCAGTACATATTTTCTGCCAGCCACCGGGCTTCATCCAGCCGGGAGCGGTCCAGCAACAGGCTCCGGGCGCCTTCCAGAGAAGTGTTGGTCAAAACCCGGTATTGCTCCCGGGGAAGATCCGGGAAAATGCCGATGGTAATGGCGCTTTCCAGGTCAGAATGGGCAGGAAAGGCGCCGGACAGGTACAAACGGCTGATCTGAGAGAAATCTACCCCGGCGGCATCCAGCAGGCATTCCACCATGGTGAAGGCGGCCGCTTTGGTGTCCAGGTATTGATGAATGTCGGTCTGGGAAAAGTACAGAGGCGTTCCCGTGGCGGATTCCGCTTCGGTGGCGTAGATGGCCGCCCATTGACCGTCTATGTTTTGAATCCTGGGGCTGGCGTCCGGGTTCAGCTCGCCGGCGATATTGATCCAGCCGGCCAGCCGCATTTGGGCCAGCAGGTCGATAATGCCGCTGCCGCAGATGCCGATGGGCTTCTGTCCGCCGATGGTGGTGAAGGAAAGGTTTGGCCCTTGAATGGTGACTTTGTCAATGGCGCCGGGGCCTGCTCGCATACCAAACTGGCTGATATAGCCCTCCAGAGCCGGTCCTGCCGCGCCTGCGCCGGCCAAGATCCAATCTTGATTTCCGATCACCAGCTCGCCGTTGGTACCGATGTCAAAAAACAGGCTGATTTCTTCCTTTTTGTGCAGCTCCAGCGCCAGCAGACCGCTGACAATATCGCCGCCGATGTAGTTGGAAGCGGCGGGAATGATGTAGACCAGCCCGGAAAAATCCATGCCCAGCTCACTGCCCCAGAAAAATCCGGGGTCGGAGGCCACAGGAGCGAAGGGGGCGGCGAATACGGTCCAGGCGTCCAGCTTCAGCAGAAAGTGGATCATGGTGGTGTTGCCGGAGAGAATCATAATGGGAAGCTCTGCGGCATCAATGCCTGTGCGCTCCGCCAGCCGGGCGAATAGCTGATGGAAGGTTTCCACGGTGGCTTTTTGCAGGTCATCCATGTGGGCCGGGCCTTCCAGAGCGTAGGTGATGCGGGTGAGAATGTCGGTGCCGTAGGCGGTCTGACCGCTGACAGCGGTTTCTTTGGCAAGAACCTTGCCGGAATTCAGATCCACCAATTCCATCAGGATGGTGGTGGAGCCGTAGTCTACCGCCAGACCGTAGTGGCGCTGTCGGGCATCGCCGGCTTCTACATGGGTCACGGCCCAATCCCGGTCCCGGCGCACCAGGGTCACGGTGATGTCAAAATCCGCGTCGCGGCACAGGGGATACAGCTGTCGCAGGACAGACAGCGGAATGGTCACATTGTCATAGCCCAGGGTTTCCAGGGCCAGCAGGATCCGTTTCTGATCGCTGACGGGGGCGTCTGACCTGGGCATTTTCAGGCTCAAATATATCTTCTCGCTGAATTTTTTCATAAATCCAACTCCCTTGCGCTTTCTTTATACATATTATAGTATTTTATACCCTGTTTTCACCGTGACCATGTCACATAATTTAAGGGAACGCCGGTTGGGCGTTCCCTTTGATGGTAGCATCCTAAGTTAAGGCTCATTCACCACACCGGTAAACAGCGGCAGGCCGAGATGATTGGTGACAACGAAGAGGAAGGGGCGGTCCAGGATAAAGTCGATCATTTCGTCCGGGGGCGCGGCAGCGCCGGCACCGGGAATTTCGATATAGCTGGCGGCGGTGACGCCCTTCTCGTCAATGGCCACCCGGGTGGCCTGGTTGACAGCGGTGAGCCATACCGGGTCGTCGCCGGAATAAATGGCGGAGAAATTGGCGGTGCTGGGGTCAAAGGCGTCCGTAACGCCCAATTCCATCAGATCCGCTTTCAGATCACGGGAGGAGCGGATGTCAAATTTGGGCAGGCTTAGATTGATAAACATAGCCTTACTGTTTTTTTCGGCATCCACATCATAAGCCTGGCGGAACAGGGTGCTGGCAAAATCGGGGTCGGAGAGTAATTCCTCCGGGCTGCGGCCCTCGTCCGGCAAAATCAGCCACATTTGGTTGCCGTCTTTCAGGGGCAGCGTAATGGCGCCAAAGGTTTCGCCCCAGTAATAAAGCCCCTGTATCTTGTTTTTGTTCATATAGGTGCAGGTGATGTCGCCGCTGGGGCTGTGAAAAACATCCTTGGTGTTGTTGGCGGCGGAAAATTCATCCTGCCATTTTGCCTGGAAGTAAATCGTGGCGTACAGGGCGAAAACAGTTTCGTCGCTTAAATCAATGCCGTCGGCGGAGTCTTTCAGCAAATTGCCGGTTTGCCCATTGAGCCAGGCGGAAATGGCGTGGTCGGTCATAGCGGAGCCGAAATTGCCCCGGTAGACAGAGGTGTAGTAGGTTTCGGCCAAAGTGTCCATGGTTTCCTGGGCATAGCTTAGGTCATTGTCTAACCACAGGGAATTGGCCAGCAGGCAGGGGTTGTTGCCGTCCCGGTAGGTGGCGCGCCAAAGGCTGTTTGCCTGGCTTCGCAGGGTTTCCAGAGAATCCGCTCCCAAAAGCGCCAGAATTTGACTGTCGCCGCCGGAAAGCTCCGCGGTGATGGCCAGGGCCATATACAAATTCATAGGGGAAAATGCCTCATTTTCTCCGCTGTTGCCGGATAGGACCTGGGCCATGGTACTGATAAAAAATTCTGCCAGCTGATCCCGGTCGGCGCGTACCTGATCGGCTTTGCAGGCCGTCCAGGTGGAGTAGTCCGCCCGGCTGATGGCCTTAGCGGTGACGATGGGATTGGCGATGGCGTGCCATATCAGCACAACTGCCAGCGCCGCGGCTACGGCGCTGAACCAATAGACCTTCTTGCGCGGCCTGGATTTCCCGGCATCGACGATATATTCGTCCCGAATTTCATTCATAGCATCGCTCAGTTTTTCATTCATAGTAGCTCCTCCTTTTCAAGGAATGCGCGCAAGCCTTCCCGGCTGCGGCGCAGACGAAGGCTGACGGCGTTTTGTGTCAAGGCGTAGCTGGCGGCGATTTGCTGCAGGCTGTCGCCGTACCAGTAGCGCCGCAGGAAAATGCGGCGGTTTTCCGGGGATAGGGCAGCTAAGTATCGGTCAATAGCCCGGCCCAGCTCCCGGGCGGTGAGGGTGTCTTCCAGACAGGCGCCGGGAATAGAGCCTTCCAGTTCTTCCAGCGAAAGGTCGAAATTGCCCCTCCGTTTTTCGGCGGCGTTCTCCCGCAGTCGCTTCAAGGCTAAGTTTTTGCCAATGCGGTAGACGAAGGCTGCCAGGGGATTGGGACGCTGGGGAGGGATCCTGTTCCACACCGCCAGGTAGGTGTCGCTGATGGCTTCTTCCCTGTCCCGCCGGTCGAGGAGGATATTGGCGGTCAGCTGTCGCAGCCGCCTGCCAAAGCATTTTTCCAAAGCGGTGATAGCCTGCTCGTTGCGCGCCAGGAGTAGGTCGAAAATCTGGGATTCTTCCATGAGAAACACCTCCTTCACCTATGTAATACCCTTTTGTGTAAAAATCTTTTCTTTATTTTACATTATTTTTTGATTTTTCTCAACTGCCTTGTATCTTTTTATACTGAGCGGTCAATAATGAGCGGGAAAAGACTTGCGATAGGAAGGGGAGCGTTGTGAAAGTACGGGATGTGATGACCAGGCATGTGATTCGGATCGGAGAGTTGGAGCCGGTGGAGGTGGCGGCCCGGACCCTTACACATTATAATATAGGGGTATTGCCGGTGTGCGGCAGCGACGGCAAGCTGTGCGGTGTGGTAACGGACCGGGATCTTGTGACCCGTTGTATGGCCTCTGGCCGGGACCCCGGCGCGCTGAAGGTCCGGGATGTGATGACAGGACGGATCGTTTCCGCCGGCCCGGATATGGATGCGGGGGTGGCGGCCAGACTGATGGGCCGGGAACAGGTACGACGGTTGCCGGTGGTGGAAAACGGCAAGCTGTGCGGCGTGGTGAGCCTTGCGGATCTGACAAAAGATGAGGATCTGACTCTGGACGCGGCAGATGCTTTGGCGGAAATCAGCGCCAATATTTGCAGAAAATAAATTTACAAAAATAGGAAAATAATGCTTGACAAAGGGGGAATGGTGTGGTAATATAGGCGGGCTGTGCGATGAGGCGTGAGCGGAGCGCAGCGAAACACACAAAAATAATTTTGAAAATTTGTGAAAAACATCTTGACAAAGTAAAAATAGTGTGATAGTATTTAAAGGTCGCTGCGGCGACGGGATGTACCTTGTAAATTGAATAACGCAAAGACGAACAAGATTAACACCTTGGACAATTAAATGGATTGTTTAAGCGTTTAAGAACGAATAACAGCCAACGAAAATTCTTGAGTAATTATT
>JAZOAD010000125.1:0-25349 GCA_045595225.1 Faecousia sp. | reverse complement strand
CTCAGCGTCGAAGGAAATGACGTAAACGTCGATCTCGTCGCCCACGGAAACGACCTCAGCGGGATTCTTGATGCGGTTCCAGCTCAGCTCGGAAACATGGACCATGCCGTCCACGCCGCCGATGTCCACGAATGCGCCGTAAGAAGTCAGGGACTTGACGGTGCCATGGAACTTTGCGCCAACCTCGATCTCATTCCACAGCTTCTCCTGAGCAGCCTTGCGGGACTCAGAGGAAACAGCGCGGATGGAGCCGATCACACGACGACGGGCACGGTTGACCTCGGTGATCTTCAGCTGCACAGTCTTGCCAACCTGGCCGGCCATGTCGCCGCCCTTGGCAACGCCGGACTGAGAAGCGGGAACGAAGACGCGGATGCCCTTAACATTGGCAACCAGGCCGCCCTTGTTCTCTTCGGTGATAACGCCTTCGACAGTGGTCTTTTCCTCTGCCCAAACGGCCATATCGTCCCAAACCTTGATGCCGTCCAGCTTCTTCTTGCTCAGCTGAACAGTGCCTTCCTGATCGTTAACCCGAACAACGAAGACCTCGATCTCGTCGCCAACGTGCAGAATGTCCTCGGGCTTTACGGTGGGATCGCTGCTGACTTCATCATAGGGGATGTAGCCGGCATGCTTGGTGCCCAGATCTACCTGGACTTCGGTGTTGCCGATGCCGGTAACGATGCCGAGAACCTTATCTCCTGTATTCAAAGTCTTGATGGACTGTTCCAGAAGTTCCAGAAAGTTCTCCTCCTGCACAGCCTCAACCTTAGTAATTTCGCTCATAGTCTTATTGACCTCCTTTATTATCCACGCCGGTGTGGATGCACCGGCCGTGATTCCAACATCAGTTACACCGTCAAAAAAAGCGGGATCTAATTCCGACGCGTTGTCTACCAACGCCACTTTATGACAATGTTCGCGACAAATCATCGCAAGGCGGCCTGTGTTGGAACTGTTTGCGTCTCCTACAACGACCATGGCTTGACAATTCTTACTTAAGGTTGCGGCTTCTCCTTGTCGAAATTCCGTCGCTCTGCATATCGTATCATAAATTTTTAAATTAGTAAACTGTTTTTTTGCAATTTTACAGCATTTTTTCCACAAACTTTCGGTAGAAGTGGTTTGACATACCATTGTAATGGGTGTATCCGGGGATATTTCTCCGGATTTTACCCAATTTTCCATATCTTCCGGGCTGGACAGCACTTTGCAATCACCACACCAGCCGGCAATGCCCTCTACCTCCGGATGGGTCGCGGTGCCGATGATCACAGGCAAGCAGCCATTTTGCTCCGCGTTACTGACGATATCATGGATCCGCTTGACGAATGGACAGGTGGCATCTACGATCTTGGCACCCTGGGCTTCCAGCCGACGCAGCACATCCCGGGTCACGCCATGGGAACGGATGATCACGGTCATGCCGGCGGTGGCTTCCTCCGGCTGCTGCAGCACAGACACGCCCAGCTGTTCAAATTTTTCCACCACATGCCGATTGTGAATGATCGGCCCTAAGGTAGCGACTGCGCCACCTTCGGCGGCAGCCTTTTCTACCATTTCTACCGCCCGATTCACACCGAAGCAAAATCCGGCGCTTTTGGCAACCGTGATGCTCATGCTTTCACCTTTTCGGAAACGATGTTGCGGATAGCATCCACCACCTCGTCAATTCCCATATTGGAAGTATCCAGCAAAACAGCATCCTTAGCCTGCTTCAAGGGCGCGATCTCACGGGTAGAATCCTGATGGTCACGCAGCTTAATATCCACCAAAACCTTTTCATAGCTGTCCTTGCCGCCCTTTGCGGTCAGTTCCAAATGGCGGCGCTGCGCCCGGACTTCGGCAGAGGCAGTAAG
Source organism: Faecousia sp. (assembly GCA_045595225.1). Taxonomy (GTDB): domain Bacteria; phylum Bacillota; class Clostridia; order Oscillospirales; family Oscillospiraceae; genus Faecousia. Next base: position 23,490 of record JAZOAD010000125.1, on the reverse strand, counting down.
GAAAATCTTAACCGTCGCTCTTGGCAGCACTACCGTGCCGATATCCCGGCCATCCATGATCACATTGTGCTTTTTCGCCACATCCCGCTGCATATCCAGCAGCACATCCCGCACCACAGCGTGGGCGGACACCAGCGACGCCTTCTGAGAAATATCCGGCGTGCGAATATCTCCGGTGACATCCATGCCGTTCATGATCATGTGCTGCTGACCCTCTTCATCGTATTCGATCTCGATGGTCAGTTCGTCAATATAGCGGCTGACACCGTCCACATCCTTAGGAGCGATGCCCAATAGGTCCATAAAATAAGCCACCGTGCGGTAGATCGCGCCGGTATCTACATAATAATATCCCAGCTCCTTAGCCAAACGCTTGGCAATAGTGGATTTGCCGGCTCCGGCAGGGCCGTCAATGGCGATGGAAATTGTTTTAGCCATAATCTTTCACTCTTTTCAATTAATTATTTCTCATTTTTGCCAATGCGGCAGCTTCTTTGGCCACCACTTCCTCCGGGGTCAAGCCCAGCTTACGGCCGGTTTCCTCAGGACTTAGGGGCAAACCGTTCTCCAGGCCGAAGCGAAGCCGCAGCAGCGCCGCCTCGTCCGGAGTCAGCACAGACAGCAGTTCCTCAATACGCTGCCGGGATTGGAACAAAGCCGTATCCTCCACATGCCGCTCTTCTTCAATTTCCTCTTCTTCCGAAGGTTCCTTTTCCTGTTTCGCCCGGCTCAGTAGCCTGGCGCTTTCCATCATGGCCGCGACAGTTGCCGTTTCCTCAAGGCTCATGTGCATTCCCTGGGCGATTTCTTCCAAAGTGGGATTACGACCCAAGTCGCCCAATAGCCGCTGGTCCACACCGCGGAAATCCTCCATAGCCTGCTTCATTTTCTGGCCAAAACCGTTTTCCCGGGCCTGCAGCGTCACCGCCTTGGCGAAGTACTGGTGGATCCACCAATGGGCATGGGACACGAAATCGCCGCTCTGATAAGCCAGGATGGCCTGCCATAGACCCAAACTGCCCTCCTGAATCAGATCCAGCAGCAGCACACCCCGTCCTGTATAATCAAACGCGCGCTCCACCACCTGGGGCAGCATATGGTTGGTCAGCTTTTGGATCACCATATTCTGCCCGCGGGCATAGGCCTCTGCCATCTTTTGGGGGTCGCCAGCCACATCCAGGGCATACACCTCTTCGAGATACAACCGCAGAGGGTCGTTTTCTTCCAATTCCTGCCGCAGCGTTCCTTTTTTCACCAGCTCTGCCTCACGGCGAAGCCGCAAGGCAGCCTCGCCAGCTAATGCGGGCTCCGTCAGAGTGGAAATATCCAGCGTAATACGGCGAATTTCCAGCTCCAGCAAAACATCCTGCAGGGCATCCTCCGTTCCCCCCTCGGTCATAGCCAGCAGCTGCGCGGCGGATAGGCTGCCGCCTGACGGAATCCCGGAGAGAAACGCCTCCAAAGGCGAACGCTCAAAGGAAAAATCCAAATCCATCATTCCAAAAAATCCTCCAGGCCCATATCGGCCCCTAATTTTTTCAATCGTTCCATAGCCTGCCGCTCGATCTGGCGTACCCGTTCTTTGGAAATTCCCAATGACACGCCAATTTCCTCCAGCGAGTGGCAAATGCCGTCCTCCATGCCAAAATGCAGCCGCAAAATTTGCCGTTGACGGCCATCCAGCATGCCCAGCAGCCGTTCCATGGTCTGCTCCAGTTCCCGACGGATCAACGCTTCCTGGGGCTGAGGAGATTGCAAATCTTCAACCAGCAATGCAATGCTGTCGCTGTCCCCGGCGGCGGCATCCAGGGAAAGGGTTTCCGGATGCATGCGCTGCAGGCTAAGCAGCTTGTCCTCCGGAATACCGCAACTATCAGAAAGCTCCGCAAGGCTGGGATCGCGACCCAATTTGTGCCGCAGCGCATTTTCCGCTGTCTTAACTTTCCGCAGTCGTTCCGCGGTGTAGGCCGGCACCCGGATCATGGCGCCATGCTCCGTTAAACAGCGCAAAACACCTTGACGGATCCACTTGGTGGCATAGGTGGAAAAGCGGTAATCCAGCGTATAGTCAAACCGTTTCGCCGCCGCCAGCAGGCCAATGCTGCCCTCCTGGATCAGGTCCAGCAGGGGCACACCCTTGCCGGCATACTCTTTGGCAACGGACACCACCAGCCGCAGATTGGCGTTGACCATCTGCCGGATAGCCTCCTCATCACTCTGGGCGCAGCGGCGGGCCAGCTCACGCTCTTCATGGGGCGTCAGCCGTGGAAACTGACCAATGTCATCCATAAACTGGCGCACATCATCTTCACTTGTCAAGTCGGGCATGCTCGCCAGTGTAACGCTCATTACATCGTTCCCTTTCTTTCCCGCATTTTCTTCTGCAACGCCAGCAGGTCATCGTCGCTGCTGATATTTTGAGCCTGATGCTCCGCGCGGATAATGCGAATGCAATCCAGCAGCGCCTGTTCGTTCACCGGCCCATCGTGGCGGTGAACGATACCGATCATGTGGGACATTTCCTCCGGGGTAAAATCCGTCAGCACGCTGCCGGAAACCTCCAGGCCCTGGCTATGCCGCTGCCGAAGCTGGGCGAAGGCTTTGCCCAGCACTTCCACAGAGAACATCTGCTCCGTCAGTTCCCCTGTCTTATCAAACAATGCCGGCTCCTTCATGGTCATAGCCAGTACCGTTTCCTCCGCCATGGCGGATTTCACATTGTCATAACGGATGGCCCTGGTTTTGGGCTGCATATTTCTGGCGGGGGCCAGGTCAATTTTTTCCTGCTTTTTCTTTTCCCGGGCCAGGCGCTTTTTATATGCCTTGCCAATTTCCAATTTCATGGCTTCCGGACTGATTTTGCACATTTCCGCCACTCGATTTCCATAAATTTCCCGCTGCACGGCGCTGGGCAATGTGCAAATCAGCTCTGCCGCTTCCTGGGAGAATTGGACACGCTGCACATCGTTGAGCAGGTCATACTTGCGGCGGATGGCATCCAGCTGGTATTCTACCCGGTTTTCGGAGCCTTCCAGCAGCACCTTGAACTTGTCCGCGCCGAATTTATGAAGGAATTCATCCGGGTCCTTGGCGTCTTTCATCCGCAGCACCTTCACAGTCAATCCCGCCTTTTCCAGCATGGGAATGGCTCGCTGGGCCGCCCGCTGACCGGCTTCATCGCCGTCATAGATCAGCACCACATTTTCTGTGTATTTTGACAGCAGCACCGCGTGTTCTTCCGTCAAAGAAGTGCCTAAAGAAGCCACAGCGCAATCAAAACCGTACTGATGCAGAGCGATGGCGTCCATATAGCCCTCCACCAAAATTAAGTAACCAAGTTTGCTTTTCTTGGCTAAATTCAGGCCAAACAGATTTTTTCTCTTATTAAAAATCAAGGTTTCCGGGGAATTGAGATATTTGGCCGCCTTATCATCCTTTTTCATAATACGGCCGCCGAAGCCGATCACATTGCCCCGCACATCAATAATGGGGAACATGAGCCGATCCCGGAAACGGTCAAAAATATTGCCGTTTTTCTGAGAAACCGTCACCAGGCCGGAATCTTTCAGTTCCTGGTCGGTGTAACCCTTTGCCCGCAGCACTTTCACCAGGCTGTCCCAGGAATCCGGCGCATAGCCGATGCCAAAATTGATCAGCGTAGACTTGGGCATGCCACGGCCCAGGGCATATTCCAGCGCAGCCTTACCCACGGGGGCATACAGCTGGCTGTGGAAGAACCGAGCCGCTTCCTTGTGTAGCGCCCAAAGCCGCTCCTGGGCGCGGTAACGGGATTGGTACTGCTCATCCTCCGGCACTTCCATGCCGGCCCGTTTTGCCAACGCACGGACCGCGTCCGGATAGCTGAGGCCCTCGATCTCCATTTGGAAATTGATGGCGCCGCCGCCCTTGTGGCAACCGAAGCAGTAATAAATGCCCTTGCTGGGGTTGACAGAGAAGGAAGCGGTCTTTTCCCCATGGAAGGGGCACAGACCAAACAGGTTGGAGCCGCTACGCTTCAATGTGACATACTGCCCTACCACATCTTCAATTGGATTGCGGGCGATCAGCTCGTCAATAAACGCCGCGGGAAATGCCATAACCGATTCCTCCTTTCCTCAAATCAATTTATTATATCACATTATCCTCTTACATGCCAGCCCATGGGAATAAAAATTTCAGAATATTTATCCACAGCGTAATTATCCGTCATGCCAGCAATATAGTCGCAGACCGTGCGTTCCAGGCCATCAAAGCTCATCTGGGGCTGGAAATCCACGGGAAGCTCCTCCGGGTGGTTTACATAATGTTCAAACAGTTTGGTCAGCATCACTTTCGCCTTTCCCTCCTCGCCTTTGGCGACGGGATTGCGGTAAACCTTTTCAAACATAAACGAGCGAAGCTCCTTCAGCGCTTCATCCACCTTGGGGGACAGCAGGATTTCACCGGCTTCCCGGGAGGTGGCGATCATATCGCAGACGAAGCTGTCGATGCGCCGGGAATGGGTATCGCCCAGAAGCTGCACCAGATCTTTCGGAATGGCGTCGCCGTCCAAAATACCGGCGCGGATGGCATCGTCAATATCATGGTTGATATAGGCAATGCGGTCGGAATGGCGAACGATCTGCCCTTCCAGGGTTTCCGGAATATAGGCGCCGGTATGGCCTACAATGCCCATGCGTACTTCGTAGGTCAAATTCAAGCCACGGCCGTCATTTTCCAAATAATCCACCACACGCAGGCTCTGCTCGTTATGCTGGAAGCCGCCGGGCATCAGCGCGTCCAGCGCCGCCTCGCCGGCGTGACCGAAGGGCGTATGACCCAAGTCGTGACCCATGGCGATGGCCTCGGAAAGATCCTCGTTGAGGCCCAAAGCTCGGGTAATGGTACGGGCAATACGGGTGACCTCCAGGGTGTGAGTCAGCCGGGTGCGGTAATGGTCGCCCTCGGGATTGAGAAATACCTGGGTCTTATGCATCAGTCGACGGAACGCCTTGGAATGGACGATCTTATCCGTATCCCGCTGATAACAGGTGCGGACATCATTTTCCCGAACACGGTCGCCATTGGGACGGCCAGCGGTTTGATCCGCAAAGGCAGCCAACGGATTTAGATTTTTATGCTCCCTGCGCTCCAGTTCTTCCCGCACTGTCATAAAAACACTCCTTTATGTTTGTAAGATAAATTGATGTTTGGCATTGTTAAAGAAAGCACCGCACCATAGCCTTCTCCTTGAGGAGAAGCCTTGGGCACTACCGCGCTGATCCAAAAATCACTCACGCAAGGAAGAACGGCAGATAATGTGTCCTGGGATACTTTTCCACCAAGAAATCATACACACGCCGGCTGATCACAACAAGGCTCTGGTGCGTATCAAAACGCTCAAAGGTCACATTAAAGTCATGCATTTCATCCAGCGCTTCCTGCGTGATGTAATGATAAAACTCTCCCCTATCATTTTCATAGTCATGGTGGGAAAAACGCTGAGAGCCGCACTTGGGGCAGGGTCTGCGAGGGAGCCAAAGGTTCGCCTCAGAAATCGGCGGCAAGGTATGCTGCGGGGTGATTTGATAATAGACGATCTCGCCGCGTTTCGTGCGAATGGGACGAAAATCCGCCTCCGTAACATCAAACCGGGAAATCAATTCATCACGCAACTCCGGACTCACACCAAAATCCAATGAATGCAGAATGCCGCAGGGCTTCTTGCAATTCGCTTTCGGCACCAGAAACTCCTTCTGCCCCGCCGCTTTTCCGCAGAATTCACAGGTAGATTCTTCAAAATCCAACAAACACATATCATCATAGATATATACAAAATTAGTAAAGCTCAATGCAAAAGCTTTCGCTTCATCCAGATTGTCATACAGACCATTCATCACTACCTTCACGATGTTACCTCCTTCTAGGCTACACAGGAAACGCCCGGTATTCCTTCCCGGTTTCCATGCCTTCCACGGTGGCGGCGGTCATATCCGTCAGTTTTTCCAAGAACGGCTCCACTTGCGCCTCAGCAAACAGCAGTTCCAACTCCACCTCGGCGCCAAAATCTGTGGCGCGGATGATGCCCTCGCACTCGGCTACCAGCAGCTTGACCCGCTCGTAATATGTATAGGGGCATGGCACATACAGCACCGTCCACACCCGCTTCATGCTCTTGCCCGCCGCGTCCACGGCGATTTTTGCGCCCTTGGTATAGGCCCGTACAAGACCACCCGCGCCCAGCAAAATGCCGCCGAAGTACCGGGTCACCACGCAAACGCAGTTAAAAAGCCCTTCCCGCTGGAGCACCTGTAGCATGGGCATACCCGCCGTGCCGCCGGGCTCACCGTCATCGGAAAAGCGGACCGCGCCGTCCTTAATAATGTAAGCCCAGCAATTGTGAGTGGCATCATAATGCTGTTTTTTCATTTCCTGGATCTTTTCCAGCGCCTCCGCTTCCGTTTCCACAGGCCAAAGCCTGCCGATAAAGCGGGACTTTTTTTCGATAAATTCATCCTCGCCAAACGCTGTCGGCACCAGATATTCGTCCAAGGTTACACTTCCTTTGTAATATAATCTTTCAACCGTCCGTACAAAATATCGTCCACAACGGTTTCCACAACGATGCCCTCTGCGGTATAATCCGTTGCCAGAACCTGTGCATTGTTGTGCAGCGTTTCCACCATGCCGCCCATGGAATAAGGCAGCGTTACTTCAATATGATGACGGCTATGCCCCAAAGTCCGCTCAATGGCAGCCAGCAATTCGGTCATGCCGAAACCCTGCTTAGCGGAAATTTTGACCACATCTTCCCCGATAGGAATATCCGTCGCTTCCACCAAATCCGCTTTATTGTAGCACCGCAGCACCTGGGTGCCGGGTTTTGCCAGCTTGGCGATCAGCTTGTCCACAACCTCGATATGCTCTTCCCGGTTGGGATCAGCGGAGTCGATTACATGCAACAGTAGATCCGCATATTCCAATTCTTCCAAAGTGGCACGGAATGCATCCACCAGATGGTGAGGCAGCTTGGCGATGAAACCGACAGTATCAGACAAAATCACATCCAAATTATCGGAAACCGTCAACTGCCGGGAGGTGGTATCCAGAGTATCAAACAGCCGATTGTTGGCAGGAATGCCCGCATTGGTCAGCTGATTTAAGAGTGTGGACTTGCCGGCGTTAGTGTAGCCCACGATGGCCACCACGGGGACAGAATTCTTCATGCGCCGTTCCCGCTGCACGCCACGAACCTGCCGCACCTGCTCCAGCTCATCCTGCAGCCGGGATATCCGCTCCCGGATGTGCCGACGATCCGATTCCAGCTTGGTTTCGCCGGGACCGCGGGTGCCGATACCGCCGCCCTGTCGGCTCAGGCTCTTACCCATGCCGGACAGCCGAGGCAGCAAATACTTGTACTGGGCCAGCTCCACCTGCAGCCGGCCTTCCTTGGTCTTGGCGCGCTGGGCAAAAATATCCAAAATAAGGGCACTACGATCCAAAACCGTCACGCCAATGATCTCTTCCAGCGCCCGGATATTGCCGGGCGACAATTCATTATCAAATACAACCATGGTAGAAGCCGTAGCCTCCACCAGCATTTTCACTTCCTGGGCTTTACCCTCGCCAATAAAGCTGTGGGAATCCGGGGTGTGGCGATTCTGCAGCACTTTACCGGTGCAAAAACCGCCGGCAGTTTCCAGCAGGGCTTCCAGTTCTTCCAGAGTTTCGTCCGTAGCCGTCTGATCCTTACGGAAGCAATCCGCATTGAGGCCCACCAAAACCGCCCGTTCCTGAATCTTATATTCCAAAATTTCTTCCATATTCTTCTCCTCTACCGCGGGAAATTGTTGTTTAGCGGTGCGTTACGATATGCTATTGTAGAGGCCGGCGACCCGACGCCCCCCTACAATGCGTGCGTGGTAAACAACAATTTATCTTTCCAAATCTCTTACATTTCATTATACCACAAATACCGCGGCGCAGACAACTATTTCTGCAAAAATATACAAAAAATCCGCACCACGGCAACCGTAGTGCGGATTTGATGTCTTACTTCAGGCCGAAACGCTTGTTAAAGCGATCGACACGTCCACCGGTGTCAACCAGCTTCTGCTTGCCGGTATAGAAAGGGTGGCACTTGGAGCAGATCTCAACACGAATTTCCTTCTTGGTAGAACCAGTAGTAAAAGTGTTGCCACATGCACAGCGGATCGTGGTCTGATCGTACTTGGGATGGATACCTTCCTTCATTTTGTTCACCTCTTTCTTTTCATGTAAAAGGGCATAATTGCCCCAGCAATTTCAATCGCTCGGATATAATAGCACATCTGTCGCCAGAATGCAAGTACTTTTTTTATTATTTTTCAAAAAGTTTTGGATCAATTTTCCGGTCCTTATAATAGTAGAGCCGGTCATGCTCCCCCACTTCCCGCAGAACCCTGCAGGGATTACCGACAGCCACCACATTGGACGGAATATCCTTTGTAACGATACTGCCGGCGCCGATTACCACATTGTCACCGATGGTCACGCCAGGCATCACAACGACACCGGCACCCAGCCAGCAGTTGCGGCCAATCCGTACCGGCATATTGTACTGCAGACCCTTGGCCCGAAGCTCCGGGTGGATGGGATGCCCGGCGGTGGCAATGGTCACATTGGGCCCCAGCATGGTATACGCACCAATATAAATGTGGGTATCATCCACCAAAGTCAGGCCGGCGTTGGCATAGACATTCTTTCCCAGATGCACATGACGGCCGCCCCAGTTGCCAAAATAAGGAGATTCGATATAGCAATTCTCCCCCACTTCGGCAAACAGCTTCTTCAGCATTTCCCCGCGCTGGACTTGCAGACGCCGGGGTGTGCGGTTATACTCATCCATCAAGTCCAGATACGCCAGCTGCTCCTCCATGATGGTAGGGTCACTGGGCCAATAAATATTGCCGCTGTGGATCTTTTCCCGTTCTGTCATATCAGAAGGCCCAGTTGCCGTTACGGAAGATGGGAACCACCTTGCCGCCGGCGCAGATGGCGTCGATGTTCATGGAGTCGCAGCCGATCATAAAGTCCTCATGAACCATGGAATCGTTGATGCCCAGCTCACGGCATTCATCGTTGGTCTTGTTGTGGCAATCCCGGATAGTATCGTTGAAACCGCGGCCAACAGCCAGGTGGCAAACAGCGTTCTCATCAAACAGGGTGTTGTAGAACAGCAGATCGGTGCGGTTGATAGGGCTGGTCTGGGGAACCAGAGCGCACTCGCCCAGAAAACGAGCGCCTTCGTCCATGTTCAGCATGGTTTCCAGTAGTTCCGCGCCAACCTCAGCGCCGGACTCCACCACCTTGCCGCCTTCAAAACGCATGAAGAACTTGTCGATGATCTGACCCTGATAGCACAGGGGCTTCGTAGCGTAAACAATGCCCTCAGCCTCACCCTTCTTGGGAGAGATGAAGCATTCCTCGGTGGGGATGTTGGGGTTGAAGACGATCTTCTGCTTGCATAGCTCGGCGCCGCCGCAGAAAATGGCTTCGGGGATCATGCCGACGGTCAACTCGGTGCCATTGTCAGCGGTGTAGTGCAGCTTTTCAATTCCCAGAGAATTCAGATAGTCGCAGCGAGCCTTCAGATCGGCATTGTGAGCCTCCCAAGCCTTCACAGAATCCTGGCCCTCCACCACGCGGGAAGTGGACAAAATGGCCTCCCACAGCTTCTCTACGGCAACGCTGGTTCGCTCGCCGGGGAATATCTTCTTGGCCCAAGCCTTGCCGGGAACAGCGGCGATGGTCCACTGCTGCATGCCCTCGCGGCGGTCAATGTAGCCCTTGAGAATGGGATAAGTCTTCTGGCGTGCCTTGGCAACCTTAGCCATGTTCATACCCTTCAGGCCATCGGGATCCTCGGAAATAATGTGGATCCGGGCGGGTAGGGTCTCGCACCACAGCTCCTGGCGGGCCTTGTTCCACTCGGGAACGGTGGACATGGTCTTCAGGGACTGATAACGGGTGTGGACCTTAGCCAGGGGCTGATAGTTCCAGAAAACAGTGACTTCACGGGCCTTGGCCTTGTAGCACTCTTCCACCACCATCTGGACAAACTCAGGCTGATCCAAGTCAGCGTAGATCAGCACATCCTGACCCTTCTGAACATTGGCGCCCACGCGAGCGATCAAGCGGGCATAATCGCGCAAAACAGTCTTTTTCATGGGTTATTTCTCCTTTAGCATAAAATTCTTTCAACATTCTAACAGATTTTTCCCCATTCGTCAATGATTGTTGCATTCTTTTTGGGTTTTGTGTATAATTAAGAAAAATTGTTGTTTACAACGAAACCCTCCCCTCCGGGGAGGGGGCTTGCGGTGGGTGAGGGAATAAAGCCCTCATCCGTCTTCAAAAATGACCGTTAGAGGTCATTTTTGAAGCCACCTTCCCCAAAGGGGAAGGTTTTACCGCCGCTTCTGCGGCGCTCGACGGCCATTGGCCGTCGCATTGTTCATCAACCAAACAATAATCTATCTCACCAAAGGCGGTATTACTATGCTGACAAACGCAGAACTTCAAGAAAAGATAGCAGCCGGTATTCGGTTTTTGGACGGTGCCACCGGTTCCAATCTGCGGCTGATGGGTATGCCCAGAGGCTGCAGCACTGAACAGTGGGTTTTGGATCATCCCGATGTGCTGCAGAATCTGCAGCGGCAGTATGCCGATGCCGGTTCCCAGATTATTTATGCCCCAACCTTCCAGGCGCAGCCTATTGCGCTAAAAGCCCTGGGATGGGAACAGGACACCGAAAAAATCAATGCCAAATTGGTCGCGCTGACCCGGGAAGCTGCCCCCAATTGTCTGATCGTCGGCGACATTACCACCCTGGCCGCCTTCTGCGACAGCTGGAACACAGACAATTTTGACCTGTTGGTAGAAAACTATCGCCGCCAAATTCGAGGACTGATTGACGGCGGCGTAGATGTTTTGGGGGCCGAAACCTTGCTCTATCCCCACGAAGCGGAAGCCATCCTCACCGCCGCGGAGCTGGAAGGCGCAGGCGCGGCTATGTACTCTTTTACCATGCAGCCGGATGGCAGTCTTTTTTCCGGCATGGATGCCGGTCCGATTTTGAATGAATTAGAGCGCAGCGGCGCTGCCGCCGTGGGCTTCAACTGCGTTGCTGCTGACGGTTTAACCGCAGGCTTGGTTTCCAAGCTGCGCCGTTATGTGAAGATCCCCCTGATCTGCAAGCCCAATGCCGGTATTCCTGTCATCAAAGAAGACGGCATTGCGCACTACGGCATGAGTCCGGAGGTCTTTTCCAAAGTCATGACTGATTGCGCCGCCATGGGCGCCACGCTTCTTGGCGGCTGCTGCGGCACTACCCCGGCTCACATTGCCGCCATCAAAAAATCCTGCACCTAAGTGCAGGATTTTTTACAGCACACGGTACCAGCGCACAAGCTCTCTGGTTTTTACAAAGCCCATCCGTTCGTATAACCATACCGCTTTTTCATTGGCGCCAGCCACCATCAGCCGCACCGTTTCACCGGACAGCAAACCGCAAAGCGCCCGAACCACCGTTTCTCCCTCACCGGGCTTCACAGAAATGACCGTGTCGATAAAATCACCGGCGGCTTTGCCGATGCCCAGCAACTCTCCGTTCCTATGAACGAAGTAGCCATCGCCGCTTTTCAGCAGATCCCGGCCATCAGAAGTCTCCATATAGGCAGCGTTGGGTACATCAGCCATCCGGTCATTGTAAATATCCAACCATTTCGCAACTGTTTCCTCCGTCACAGGAAACAGGCTGGCATCCGTATCCGGCACAGCTTCCCGGGAAATTTGCATGGCATACAGCGCTGTGATCAGCGGATATGTTTGCAGATATTCATGCCCCGCCGCGTCGATCCATTCCGCGCCGCACATGCGGCAAAAGGCGACGCATTCGGCAAGCAATTTTTCCGGCTCCAGGCTGGATTGAATCTTAATGTGGGCTCTTTTTCGGTAAGGAATTTCCCGCAAAAACAGGCTGGCAACCCCAAATTCTGTATCAAAAACAGGAATATTATTCATATAATCATCTCCAAAACCCATTATACCACGGTGGCATTGCTCTGACAACCTTAATTTATTTGTGCACATTGCACAGACATCTGCTGTTATTTTCAAGAGAAATATTTGCACCCATACTATTTCAATGAAATAATTGCCATTTTTAGGAAATTACACTTGATTTTTAGACAAAAAGATGTATAATACCACTGTTATTCTATGGATCGAAAGGAGGTCAGTTCCATGAAGAAGATCATCTGCAAGAAGGAATACGACACCGAGACCGCTACCCTGATCAAGGCTTATTCTTTCGGCGCATATGGCGATCCTGCCGGCTACGAGGAAGACCTGTATCAGACCGAAGGCGGCCTGTACTTCCTGCATGTTGGCGGCGGCGAGGCTTCTCCCTACCCCACCGAGGACATCATCCGTCTGGCTAAGACCAAGGTCAACGCCTGGCTGGAGACTCACTAATTCCATAAACAAAAGTCGTCGCAAGGGTGACCCCGGATAAGGATGTTGTCGCCGCGAAACGGCTCTTTCTCCCCAATACTGCAGAAAAATCCCATGGTAGGCATCAGCCTTACCATGGGATTTTTGTTTTGTCTTGTGAAGAAATTTCTCCTTCTGCGGTGCTTCGCAGTTTTGAATGTGAGATTTTTGTTCACAGCGCCGCCGGAGGACGCAGGAATACTTGCTGTATTTCCAGGGCGACGGCAGATGTTGTGGATGAAAAGATCCATTCAAAACCGATAACATCCTTATTCGGCGCCGCCCAAGGGCGCCCGCTTTTTTCTTGACAAATGTGGTATAATTATAATAGGAATTTATGCGAACGAGGGGATTTTTTATGAAAAGGACCTCTTTTCTTTTGATCATCACGCTGTTGCTCGGCATATTCAGCGGCTGCGGTATCCAGGCGGACTCCGCTGATATTGCCGCTACCACGCTGCCGGTATATCAGTTTACATCCATGCTGGTGGAAGGTACTGACCTGACTGTTACCCGGTTGGTGACGGAAAGTGTATCCTGTCTGCATGACTACTCGCTGAATGTACGGCAGGTCAAGGCGGCGGAAAGCGCGGAGCTGATCGTCATCAACGGCGGCGGGTTGGAAGATTTTATGAATGACCTTTTGGCCGGAAAGCAAACGATTGATGCCTCCGCCAACATAGAACTGCTGGAAAACTGCCACAGCCATGAACATGACAACCATCATCACGGCCACAGCCACCAGCGGGATGCCCATATTTGGCTCTCCCCTGCCCACGCCATGATGATGGCGGAGAATATCTGCACCGGGTTGAAGGAAGCCTATCCGGAATATGCAGCGCTGCTGGATTCCAATTTATCCGGCCTTTTGCAGAAACTGCAAGCGCTGCTGGACTACGGAAATGCCCAGCTTACAGACCTTTCCTGCCGGGAAATGATTACATTCCATGACGGCTTTGCCTATTTTGCCCACTGCTTTGGTTTTGAAATACTGGCAGCGGTGGAGGAAGAGGCCGGCAGTGAAACCTCCGCCCATCAACTGATCGAATTGATTACACTGGCAGAACATCATAATCTACCCGCCATTTTCACGGAGGCCAACGGCTCTGACGCCTCCGCCAAGGTCATCGCCGCCGAAACCGGCGCAACTGTCTACACGCTAAACATGGCCATGTCCGGCGAGGACTATTTCGCCGCCATGTACCACAACATTGATACTATCCGGGAGGCACTTACATGAAACTTTTTTTACACGGCGGTAGTTGCGGCGATGCCTGCTGTTTGCGTGTACAGAACCTGAATGTTCGCATCGGCGGCGACAAAATTCTGCAAAATGTGAATTTGCATGTCCATTGCGGCGAAATGGTGGCCCTCATCGGTCCCAACGGTGCCGGCAAAAGCACCCTATTGAAAGCTATTTTGGGGCAGAGGGAATATGAAGGTGTCATTGCCTTCTCCGCGCCAGGCGAGCGAAATCGCAAAATGCGTATCGGCTATGTGCCCCAATCCCCTGCCTTTGATCCCGGCGATCCCTTAAGCGTGGCAGATCTGTTCGCATGCTGCATGAGCAAGCGGCCGGCCTTTATGGGCTTGTCCAAAACCATGCGGGAAAAAGTTCTGGAATGCTTGGACCGGGTCCATGCAACAGACCTTGTGGACAAGCGGGTTGGCACCCTTTCCGGCGGCGAGCTGCAGCGGGTACTGCTGGCGCTGGCTTTAGAGCCCCTTCCCAATATTCTAATTCTTGACGAGCCCCTTTCCGGCGTGGATGTGGAAGGTATGCATTCGCTGATGGATATGCTGGACGAAATCCGCAAGGAATATGACCTGTCCATCCTCATGACCACCCACGATTTTTCCATACTCACACGCTACGCCGACCAGGTAATCCTCATCGATCACGCAGTAAAAAAGATGGGCGCTCCGGCAGAAGTGCTGGATTCTCCGGAATTCCGGACTGCATTCCATATGAAAGGAGGCCAGGAGGCATGAGTATTTGGTACGCGCTTTGCGATTGGCTTCCCTTGGAAATGCTCCATTGGGATTTCATGAAAAACGCCCTGCTGGCCATTTTGATCATGGGTCCCTTATTTGGCATTATGTCAACCATGGTTGTAACCGGACGCATGAGCTTTTTCTCCGACGCACTAGGGCATTCCGCCTTCACCGGCATTGCCATCGGCTGCATCTGTGGCCTTGCCGCCCCGATTTGGGCTGCTGTTGGCTTCGCTGTGGTGTTTTCTTTACTGTTCAGTTTTGTCCGCAGTCGGTCCAGTCAGGCGGCTGACACGCTGATCGGCGTATTTTCCAGCGCGGCTGTGGCGCTTGGTATTTTCATTGCCACCCTTGGCGGCGGCAGCTTTACAAAATACAATAAATACCTCATTGGCGACATTCTTTCCATCACCCCCGGCGAGATCGGCGTATTGGCCCTTGTGCTGCTGGCAGTATTGTCGCTGTGGGCGCTGTTTTCCAACCGCATGACGCTGACGGTGGTGCATCCCCAGCTTGCCTCTTCCAGAGGCATCCCCACGGCCCTGAGCAACACCCTGTTCTCCGTTGCCATCGCCGTTGTAGTAACGCTGACCATCTCTTCCGTTGGCCTGCTGATCCTCAATTCCCTGCTGGTACTGCCCGGCGCTTCCGCCCGGAATATAGCAAAAAATATGCGGCAGTACCACGGTTTTTCCGTACTGTTCGCCCTGCTGGCCGGCATTGGCGGTTTGGTGGTATCCTATGTTTGGGGAAGTTCCGCCGGCGCGGCCATTTCTCTGGCATTGGCGCTGATTTTTGCCATAACTTTTTGCTTCCGGAAAGTGAGGAGCTGATATGCAGGAAATTTCCATTCAGCCAATCGCCCGCATGAAAAGCGATTTTGCCACAAAATTCGGCATCCCCCGGCAAAGCGGTCTTGTGCAGGCGCTGCGCTCAACGATCATATTCGAACCGGAATTCCGCAACGCCGATGCCCTGCGGGGCATCGAGGGTTTCTCCCACCTTTGGCTGATCTGGCAGTTTTCCGAAGCCGTGCGAACCGAATGGACGCCCACCGTGCGGCCTCCCCGGCTGGGCGGCAACACCCGAATGGGTGTGTTCGCGACCCGCTCCCCTTTCCGCCCAAACAGTCTGGGGCTTTCCTGCGTAAAACTGCTTGGCGTGGAAGAAACGGCCGAGTTCGGCGCTGTGCTCCATGTTGGCGGCGCGGACCTGATGGATGGTACGCCGATTTTCGACATCAAGCCCTACATTCCCTATGCCGATTGCCAGCCGGAAGCCACAGGCGGCTTTACGGACACCGCTGGGGACTTTTTGCTGGCGGTGGACTTCCCTGCCCCATTACTTTCTGTTTTGCCTGCAGAGAAACAGGAAGCCGTCCTGCAGTTGCTTTCTCATGACCCGCGGCCTTCCTACCAGCGCAAACCGGGGCGGGTCTACGGCCTGACCTTCGCGGGCTTCGACATTCGATTTACTGTGGAAGATAGCCAGCTTACCGTTGTGGGCGTGGAACGGATTTGAGGAGAGAATATGGACAAAATAGGACAAATTTTGGAAATCTGCATGATGATCTGCTTCGGATTTTCCTGGCCCAATAACATCCGCACTACCCTTAAAAACAGATCCCCCAAGGGCAAAAGCTTGGCATTTCTGCTGCTGATCGACGCGGGTTACCTCTGCGGCATTTTCGGCAAGATACTTAGCGGCAATATCGTATGGTATGTGCTGGCCATGTACATTCTTAATTTTACCATGGTTACATTCGACCTATGCCTTTACTTTTATTTCGCCCACAAAGAAAAGACCGGCTGCCACTAACGGCAGCTGGTCTTTTCGCTCGGTAAATTGTTGTTTTCCATGGAAATTCTTCCACATCCAGGTCCTTGTAGGGATAGGCGCGCTGGCCGTTTTGAATGGTGCAGCGGTGGGAAGCCAGAAGACGCACAATGTCATACACATCGATCCAGATCTCGCTGTTGCACTCTTTTTGGCTTTCATCAAAAACCAGTTGCAAACCAAAATGCAGGTGGACCGTTTCTATATTATTGGTATTTTCCTTGTCCGAATACCCCGTCCGGCCCATAAATCCGATCAAATCCCCTGCCTGCACCATTTGGCCCACTTCCAGCCCAGGCGCAAACGGAGCATCTTTTTTCAAATGGGCGTAGTAGTAATACCGCTTGGAGTCAAAGCTGCGAATACCTACACGCCAGCCGCCGTAGCGGTTCCAGCCCATGGCCTCCACCACGCCGCCTTCCACCGCTACTATGGGAGTTCCCAGCGCCCCCATCAAGTCATTGCCCAGGTGCTTACGCTGAAAACCGAAGCTACGGCTGACGCCGAAATCGGCGCAATGACTGTAGCCATAGCCCGCCGCAATGGGGGAAAAGGCCTTCAGGCCATACCGGCTTTTCCACTGTCCGTCCACCTCAATGGCATAGCTGCCCAAAAGCCCACCCAAGGCAGCGGAATAGGCCGTGTGGTAGTAATCATAGTATTTGACGTTTTCCCCCAGCAACTCCTGCGCGCTTTTATTTCCCTTGAGATCGGAAACTGCCTTTTTCACCGAGGAAAGGCCGCATTTGCCACCGGTCCGACAGGCTGCTAAGGCCAGCGCGTCGATCCAGGAAATATGCTTTTCCTGTTCAAAAGTAGCGATATCTTGCTCCATGGCATATTTCAAAGATTCGTGAGGAACATTGAAATCCACCCATTTGATGGGCTCAGCAAAGGCAGGAACCGCCAGCAATATCAGCATCAAAAATCCGCAAAAAATCCGCCGCATCACATATCACCTCGTAAGGTAGGGTGTGAAACGGCGGAATTTTCATGCATTCCAATTATTGCAGGTCTTTTTTAATCCCTGCGGCGATGGCGTAGATATCCTCCATGGTGGAAAGATGGGATATTTTTTCCTTGTAGAAGCTGCTGTGAGCCACGCCCCGTAAGTACCAGGCAAAATGCTTCCGGGCCTCCAGGCAGGCGATCTTCTCCCCCTTATCCCGGTATGCCAGTTCAAACTGCCGCACCGCGGTATCCACCCGTTCTGCCAAAGCAGGTCTTTGCGGAAGCTCCCGGCCTTCCATGGCAGCTTTTACCTGGGTGAATATCCAGGGATCGCCGAAAGTAGCCCGGCCGATCATTAAGCCGTCAGCACCGGTCCATTTCAGGCAGCGGAGCGCGGACTGCGCGTCCACCACATCGCCGTTGGCGATCACCGGAATAGAAAGCTGCTCCTTGGCCCTTCGGATATAATCCCAATCCGCGGTGCCGGAGTAAAGCTGGCTCCGGGTGCGACCGTGGACAGTGACCATGGCAGCGCCGTTGTCCTCCATCCGCTTGGTAAATTCCAGCACATTGATGCTGCCCTTGTCCCAGCCCAGGCGGCATTTCACCGTCACCGGCACATTCACAGCATCATTAACCGCTTTCACGATCTGTCCTGCCAGCTCCGGGGTACGCATCAGGCCACAGCCATCACCGGAACCGGCAATCTTCGGCATGGGACAGCCCATGTTGATGTCCAAAAAGTCGCAGCCGGAAATTTCCAAGGCTAATTGGGCGCCCTCAGCCATAATGGACGGGTCGTTACCAAAAATCTGCGCGCCGCAAAGACAGCCGTCATTCCGCTTCAGCAGCGCGGCGCTTTTTTTATCCTTGTATACCAGCGCCCGGGAGGAAACCATTTCCGTCACCATCACGCCGGCGCCCAGCTGGGCGCAAATTTCCCGGAAAGCCCAATCCGTTACGCCGGCCATGGGCCCCAGGAACAAAGGATTATCCACTTGCAGATTGCCTATTTTCATAGGATTTTCTCTCTTTCTCGCGCAAATCGCAACATAGCATTTGTATGCGCTCATCATAACATAGTTTTTCTTCTTTGGCAAGTCAAAGCAAAACCGTCAGCAGCCAAATAAGGGCCGTGCTTACCGCGCCGCACCCGGCCCAAACAACGCCGGGTACTCCCGTTTTCTGCCCTTTGGTGGCCTCCATAGCCTCCCGCAGCAGCATTTCATCCGTGATCCCTTCCGCATCTTCCCGCAGGATGAAAATAGCCTGTTCATACAGTTTCGAATCCGGCGGACGCACCACGATTACCTGTCTGGAAATTCCTTTTACCACAGAACATTCCTCCTTTGGAAAAAGGATGCCCATTGGGAAGCGTTTTCATTCCTTCGGGCGCTTCACTACCTTGGGGATAAACATACTGGCCAACCGCCCCTTGCCCCTGGTTTTTACATAGAAATATCCAAAAACGCAAAATACAACCGCGCCGATCAAATTCACCAGTAGATCCTTCATGGTATCCATCAGGCCAATATCCAGGTAACCACCCAATCCAAGGCGCACCTGACTGCCATCGGAAAGCACCAGAATCACATCCGTTATCCCGGAAATCAGATTGGGGGCATTATGCCCAGCGGGATTTAGGGTAACCGAGGAAATGGAATGCACGATGGTATCTTTCTGCATATCCAAGCCAAAGAAACAATCCATGCCCCATTCAAAAAACTCCCACAGCACACCGATGGTCATGGAGAATCCGAAGGCCGCCACTGCCATATACACGGGAGAAAGATGGAGCGACACCCGCTCGCTCTGATTGAGAAGATCCACCATACAAAAGCCAACTGCTGCGAACAGGAACCCGTTGATGGTGTGCAACCAGGTATCCCAATGGGGCACCAGCAGATAAAACTCCTGTATCTCCCCCAAAATCTCCGCTGCAAAGATAAAAAAGAGCAGGACGATCTCCAGCGCTGTGGGAAGCTGCAGATTCAGCTTTTTCTCCAGCGCGCTGGGCATAATGAACAGCACCAAAGTCAGTAAACACAAAAACGCGTTTTGGTAGTTTTCATTGATCAGCTGCAAAATCAAAGTGGCCAGCACCAAAAAGCGCAGCAGGGTATATACGATCAGCACCGCTTTCTTGCCCTGGAAATACTTCCATGGGCTGCGCTCCTGTCTGGGTTTTCTTTGCTTCAAAATTTTCGCCTCCGATTAAAAAATTGCCGCGCAGGCGGCAATTTAATAAGTATACTTGTTTACAGATAAACATTGGTCAGCAGCAAAAACAGAGGAATCGCCAATGTAAGTACACTGATCAACCAAGGGTACAGCGTACGCTTGGAGCAGATAGTCAGCAGCAGGCACGCTGCGGTCAGAACCAGCGGCACCATAACCGCGGTGCCCCGGGCGATATACTCCGTTTGATACACCAGGAATCCAAAGAGAGAATTTTCTCCCTGGACCGCAATGCCCGGCAAGGTAACGCTGACCGTTTCCGGAAGATCCGTATTGCATTTGGACGCCAAAATAACCGCAACAGTGGCTACCGGCGCTGACAATATGATGCCCCGGAACATAAATAAATAATGCCAGAATTTTGAAAAGTAATACCCGGTTTTCCGAAAACCTTTGCGGATCTTCTCCCATACAGGACGGGGTGTATTCTTAAATTCTTCCCATTTATCCACAATGCGATCCAACCATTGCATAAAATCGCCTCCGAAACATACTTTTTATCATCATACCACATTTGCGCGACGGATGCAAGGCGCAGTTGCAAATGTTACAAAACCTTAAAAATCATCGCTGCGCAGAATGCGGCAGGAGCAGATTTTCCCCTGTTCCACTTCGATGAGTCCTGCGCTGCCGCCATAGGAACCGCAGGCGCCGGGATTCAGCACCCACAGCCCATCTTCCTCCATATGGCAATCGGCGGCATGGGTGTGACCGTAAAGCACAGCCTGTACTTTGGCTTCTCTGGCATCCCGCAGAAGAGCAAAGAGCCCGGTTTTCACATTGTGCCGGTGCCCATGGGTCAAATAAAAGCGAACACCGCCAATCTTTTCCACCCGGATCTCCGGATCCCGGATGAAATCCCGATACCGGTCGCAATTTCCCGGCACCTGGTAAACGGAAAGCTGGGGATAGGTTTCCGCCAGAATCTCTCCATCGTCATAATGATCACCCAAATGGATCACAACATTGGGCTGAATCTTCTCCACGCATAAGCGCATAAACCCTCTGGAGGAATGGGAATCGGACAACACAAGAATTTTCATGCTTCACCAACCGTTCTATCATTGCATATGATGTATTATAGCATAAATATGGACAGGAGGCAATGTGATGGAGAAAAAAATGGATGGTTTTGATATGCAGGAGGCCATGCGGCTTGCAAACAGCGACATAGGAAAGCAGTTAATCACCATGCTGAAAAATCAGCAGAACAATCCCATGCAAACTGTTATGGACAGCGTAAAAAATGGCGATATGGAAGGGGCCAAGCGGTCCCTGTCCGCCTTTATGGAAGACCCAAAAACCAAAGCGCTGCTGAAGCAGCTCCAGGAGGAACAATATGGGCGAAATGGAAGATAAGCTGGGCGCCATTCTGGGAAATCCGCAAATGATGCAGCAGATCATGTCGCTGGCTAATTCCTTCCAGACCCAGCAGGAGCAGCCGGCGCCGCCGCAGAAAGAGCAGCAAGAAACGATGCCTCCCTTTGACCTGGGAATGCTACAAAAGCTATCCGGAATCGCGCGGCAGAGCGGAATTGACCAACGGGAGCAGAGTTTGCTTCGGGCATTGGAAGCGTACTTAAGTACGGATCGCATCATAAGGCTGGAAAAAGCCATGCGGGCTGCGAAAATGGCCCGTCTTGCTTCCTCTGTTTTGGGACAAGGCGGGCTACAGAGCCTTATAGGAGGTAAGGGATATGTATAATCGCTATGTGCCGCAGTCAGATGGCTCCTATCAGCGCAATCACGTTCCGGAGCGGCCAAACGCGCCAACCCAGCCCCACACCCGTCCGCCGATACCGCAGGAGCCACAGATATGCCACCAACCCCACAAACCGGAGCCTGTAGGCGGATTTTTACGGCAATTACTGCCGAAAAAGTTTGATACTGCGGATCTAATCATTGTGCTGCTGCTTTTATTACTGTCCGGTGACAGCGAGGAGGACCAAAGCACCGCCATGCTGACCCTGGTGTTGTATTTGTTTATGTAAATTTCCTGCTTACCCTTGTACTTTTCACCCTTTGATGGTATAATCCATTAGAGAGGTGACGAAAATGAGAAACAGAAAAAATCTTTTGTGGATCATCGGCTTACTTTGTGTAATCCTTTTATTCATGATCGCAATCACCGGCTTTTTATCACTGAAGCAGAACCAAAAACCATATGGCTTCGCCCGTCAGGTCAGCCAGCAGGAGCAGATGCTGCGTCTACAGGTTGTACAGCAGGCGCAAATCTGGCTGGAAACCAACGAGGCAGACGGTTCGCACAAAGAAATCATTGATCTCTACAACGCCCATTTGCCTCTGGCCCAGGGCTATGTTGTGAAATATACCGACAAATGGTGCGCCACTTTCGGAAGCGTTGTAGCCATCCAATGCGGCTTTACAGACATCATCCCCACCGAATGTGGCTGCCAACGCCAAATCGCCCTGTTCGAAGCGCTGGGATGTTGGGAAGAGGATGATAGCTACATTCCCCTACCCGGGGATTACATATTCTACAGCAGTCAGGACCAAAATGACGAGGATTGCGGCGGTTTTTCCGACCATGTTGGGATCGTTGTAGGTACCAGAGATGGCTTTATCAAGGTCATAGAAGGAAATGTTATGGGAACTGTGGCTTACCGCACCATTCCAATCGACGATCCTTCCATACGGGGGTACGGCCTGCCGAATTATTTGTTCATAATTACAGAATAAAACGGAGCTGCGTCGCAGCTCCGTTTCCAATTATCTTGCCACAAAACCGACCTTTTTATATACCTTACGCAAGGTTTTTTCCGCCACATAGCTTGCCTTTTCGGCGCCGGAACGATAAACAGACTCCAGATATGTCTTATCCTTCATCAGCCGCAGGCTCTCCTCCCGGATGGGACGCAGATGCTCCACAACCGCCTCGCCAACCACGGGCTTGAACGCGCCATAGCCCTTGCCGGCAAACTCATTTTCGATCTCCTCGAAGGTTTTACCGGTAACGGCAGAATAAATAGTCATCAAATTGGCAACGCCGGGCTTATTTTCCTTGTCATAACGGACGCAATTTTCCGTATCGGAGTCGGTAATCGCCCGCTTGAACTGCTTCATCACCACTTCCGGCGGATCCATCAGCAGAACGCGGCCGGTATCCTCATTCTCCGACTTAGACATTTTGGCGGTAGGATTGGTCAGGCTCATGATCCGGGCGCCTACCTTAGGAATGAAGGGCTCCGGAATTTTGAATACGTCGCCGTAAATTCCGTTGAAACGGCGGGCAATGTCGTGCATCAGCTCCACATGCTGCTTCTGATCTTCACCTACAGGCACCAGATCCGGCTGATACAGCAGAATATCTGCGGCCATCAGGCTGGGATAGGTAAAGAGGCCGGCGTTGATATTGTCCGCGTTCTTGGCCGACTTATCCTTGAACTGGGTCATGCGGTTCAACTCGCCGAACATGGAATAACAATTCAAAACCCAGCCAAGTTCCGCGTGCTGACGCACATGGCTCTGGATAAACAGCGTATTTTTCTCCGGATCCAGGCCACAGGCGATGTACTGAGCCAGCTGCTCCAGAGTGCGGCGGCGCAGGTCGGCGGGATTCTGCCGCACGGTGATGGCGTGCAAGTCAGCCATAAAGTAGAAGCAGTCAAATTGGTCGGCACGCTCAGCCCAGTTCTTCACAGCGCCCAAATAAGAGCCCAGAGTCAGGTCGCCGGAGGGCTTGATACCGGATAACATTCTTTTCTTAGCTACGATTTCTTCCATAATTAACTCCCCTTTGCTAAGGTAAATTGTTGCTTACGCTGCGATGATGCGCCGCACCCTTGGCCCCCTCGTTTTGAGGGGGCTGGCAAAAATCGGCACTTCGGAACCGATTTTTGACTGGGGGAGTTTCTAATTGTCGGTACAAAACTCCCTCCGTCAGCCCTTTGGGCTGACACCTCCCTCAAAACGAGGGAGGCAAGGCGGCTACGCCGC
>JAZOAD010000124.1:0-5521 GCA_045595225.1 Faecousia sp. | reverse complement strand
AAGCGAGCAACCGCCGAAGGCGGCTTTTAGCGAGTCGCTGATCTACGCACTGGATATCTGCGTAGCAAGCCGTAAATGCGAAGATCCTTCGACTCCGCTACGCTCCGCTCAGGATGACAACGCAGGCGGTAAACGAAACGCCAAACTGCAATTTACGCTTCTTTTTTACGGCGGAGCTTCAAAATCAATCGGTCGAACCAGTCGAAGATCCGCTGGACGGCGAAGAATACCGTAGGCGTCATCAGCAGCAGCGTCACCATAACCAGAAGGGCCTGGTGGCTTTCGATGTGCAGGTAGAAAAAGCCCCGGAAGAAGGCGAAGATCACCACCAGCGCGGCGGCCATAGCGGTCCAGATCACCTTACGCCAAAGGCCCATGGGTTTACTGATCTGGAACAGCACCAGCAGGCCCACCACCGACAAAATGGCGGTGCAGATGGTGGAGGCCTCATCGCTGTTCAGACCGAAGATCTGCATGAATGCCAGGGCCATGGAAACTACAAAAATGTTTACCAGGCCACCGGGCAGCGCCCGTCGGAACGCGCCCACCAGGAACCGGCCTGTGACCCGCTCATAATTGGGCTCCATGGCCAGGAAGAAGCTGGGA
This sequence comes from Faecousia sp., assembly GCA_045595225.1. GTDB lineage: Bacteria > Bacillota > Clostridia > Oscillospirales > Oscillospiraceae > Faecousia. Next base: position 4,915 of record JAZOAD010000124.1, on the reverse strand, counting down.
ATGCCGATGGTGGTGGTAGAGATCACGGAAAGATGCAGCGGGATCAGCGGATAAGGCAGCGTGGTGAAAATGGTGATGATGGAAAGGAAGAAGGAGAAAATATTTTTCACCAAAAACAGGGCTGCGGATCGCTGAATATTGTTGATGACCCGGCGGCCTTCGCCCACGATACCGGGCATAGCGGCAAAATCCGAGTCCAGCAGCACCAGCTGGGCCACCTGGCTGGCAGCCTGGGCGCCGGAGGCCATGGCGATGCCGCAATCGGCCTGCTTCATGGCCAGCACATCGTTAACGCCGTCGCCGGTCATGGCTACGGTGTGTTTTTTCTTTTTCAGAGCCAGGATCAGCCGCTTTTTCTGCTCCGGCGTGACCCGGCCGAAGACCGTGTATTCCTCCACCGCCCGGAGGAAATCCTTGTCGGTTTCCAGCTCGGTGGCGTCTATGTAACGGTCGGCGCCGGGGATGCCGGCCCGGCGGGCCACATCCGCCACGGTGGCGGGATTGTCGCCGGAAATGACCTTGATGGCCACGCCCTGCTCCCGGAAATAGGCGAAGGTTTTGGGGGCTTCCGGGCGAATGCGGTTGGTCAGCAGCACCAATGCCATGGGCTCCAGCCATTTTTCGTTCAGCCGTCGGTCGCCGGGATAGTCCTGATACTTGGCCACCAGCAGCACCCGGTAGCCAAGGCCGGACCATTCATTTACATCCTCCCGGATCTCCCGGAAGCGACTGCCCATGATAAATTCCGGCGCGCCGATGAGAATGGTGCCGTAATTTTTCAGCTCCGCGGCGCTCCATTTGGTATCGGAGGCGAAGGGAATCCGCCGGGCGCATTTCACGCCCACGCCCCGGCTGAACATTTCCGTCATGGCTTTGGCGGTGTCGTTGTCCGGCTCCTGGCCGTCGTAGAAGGCGGAAAGGATGGTTTCCAAGTCCCTGGGGTCATGATCGGACAGAGGGATCACATTTTCCACTTCCATGGCAGGCTCGGTGATGGTGCCGGTTTTATCCACGCACAGCACATCCACCCGGGCCAGGGTCTCGATGCAGTTCATGTCCTTTACCAGCACCCGCTGCCGACTCAGCTTCAGCGCCGAAACCGCCAGGGCCACGCTGGTTAAGAGGTAAAGTCCTTCGGGGATCATGCCGATCAGCGCCGCTACGGTGCCTTCGGCGCTGTCCCGCAGAGGAAGCTCCAGCACTTTGAAATGCTGGTAGAACATGGCGATGCCCACGGGGATCAAAATAAAGCCCACGGCCCGGATCAATCCGTCCAGACTTTTTTGCATACCGCTGCGCTTGGCGCTGGGGTTGGTCTTGGCCTCGGCGGAGAGCTTGGCGGCGAAAGCGTCGGCGCCAACGGCGGTCAGCTGGGCCCGGGCAGTACCGGAGATGACGAAGGAGCCGCTCATCAGCTGGTCGCCCAGCTCTTTGGCGATGGCATCGGCTTCGCCGGTGATCAGCGATTCGTTGACCTGTATTTCTCCGCTTTTGACAATGGCGTCGGCGCAGATCTGGTCGCCGGCGTGAAATTCCACAATATCATCCCGCACCAGCTCATGCACCGGAATATCCAGGGTCTTGCCGTCCCGGATGGTTTTGACGGTGCCGTCGGCCACCAGGCTCAGCTTGTCCACGGCCCGCTTGGCCCGGATCTCCTGGAAAATGCCGATGACGGTGTTGATGATCACGATGATCATAAAGGTCATGTTGAGAATGGAGGAGCCGGCGACGGCCAGCAGCACCGCCAGAACCACAAATACCATATTAAAAAAGGTGAAAACATGGCTCAAAACGATCTCTTTTTCCGTTTTGCCCGGGCCGCCGGGCGCCTCGTTGCCCCAGCCGCCCTCCAGCCGCTGCCTGGCCTGCAGGGAAGTCAGACCTTCCCGGACATCGGCTTCTTCCACAGGGATGGCCAGCCGAATGGGCTGATTCTCTTTCTTTCTCATAGGCGATTCTCCTTATGGTTGTGGGGGTTCTCAAATTAGGCCGTTTTTTCGGTCCCACATGACCAGTAATGCGCCGCTTTTGACGGAAACCGTCACGGGGCTGCCGATAAAATGGTTGCTGACTCCCAGGGGGAACCCGGCGGTGAGGGTGGCGTTTTCCGCCTCGTATTTTGCGCCCCGAATGGTAACGCCGCAAGCGTCCGCGCCCAGGCAGAAAATGGACAAAATGCCGGTAAAATGGCTGGGAAGAGAAATCGTTCCCCCGGTCAAAGCGCGGATGATGTAGTCTTTTCCGATCAGACAGCCCGTAGCGCCGTGCTCGGCCAGGTAGAGCAGGCTTTGGAGATTGGCGATGGTGTGATCCAGCCGCTTTCCGTCCAGCGCGCCGTATAAATAAAAGGTGTCGCAGCCCTGCCTCAGACCCTTTTTGATGGCCAGCATGGCGTCGGTATCATCCTTTTCCACCGGGTAAACCTCCGCCCCGGCAGGGATGTGACCCAGGGAGTCAAAATCACCCAGAATGATGCCCGGCGTCAGCCCCAGGCGGTCCAAGTGCCGCAGCCCGCCGTCGGCGGCGATGACCAGATCCCCGGATTCTATGGGACAGGCCAGGCCGTCAAACCCGGCGGCGCAGAAAATCACGCATTTTTTCATGGTTTTTGCTCCGTTTGTGCATATTTTGTTTATTTTATCACGAATGAAGCTGAAACGAAAGGGCTTGCCATAAAAATTTACAAATTTTCCTTGACAAACTGTACTAATACAGTTATACTAACCGTACTAGTACAGTTAGTACAGCAATCTGTTTATCCGTGAATATCAAATTTTCGTTTATCGCTCTGTTGCAAATGCTCAGCAACGATGTCATCCCGACCAAGGCGAAGCTGCGTGGAGGCTGCGCCCGCAGGCCCGTGCAAGCGAGCAACCGCCGAAGGCGGCTTTTAGCGAGTCGCTGATCTACGCACTGGATATCTGCGTAGCAAGCCGTAAATGCGAAGATCCTTCGACTCCGCTACGCTCCGCTCAGGATGACAACGCAGGTGGTAAACGAAACGCTAAACTGCAATTTGTCATCCACGACCACTGAAAAAGGAGGAATGTATATGATCCATCTGGATTACCGGGACGCCCGGCCGATCTACGCCCAGATCTGCGACGGCATCCGGGATCAGATCCGCAAAGGATTGCTTTCGGAAGGCGAGCGGCTGCCCTCCGTCCGGGAGCTGGCTACCCAGCTGACCATCAATCCCAATACCATCCAGCGCTCCTACCGGGAGCTGGAAAACCAAGGCTGGGTGGTGACGGTGCCGGGCAAGGGCTGCTTTGTGTCCGGCATTCCCGCCGGCCAGGAGAGCCAGCAGGAAAAACTGCTGCGCCAATTCGACAATCTCACCGAAACCCTGCTGGAAATGGGCATTTCCCCGGAAATGCTGATCGGCAGGATCCCCAAAGGAGGTAAAGACCATGCTTGAAATGAAAAATGTCACCAAAACCTTCGGCGATTTCAAGGCTTTGGATGATCTGTGCCTGACCGTCCCCCGGGGCGCGGTCTACGGCCTGGTTGGCCCCAACGGCGCCGGTAAGTCCACCGCTATCCGCCACATGACCGGTGTTTACCGGCCCGACAGCGGCGAAGTGACCCTGGAAGGCCAGAAAATTTACGAAAATCCGGCGCAGAAAATGCGCATCGGCTCCATTCCCGACGATATTTTCTATTATCCCGCCGCCACGCTGGAGGAAATGCGGAAATTCTACGCCGGCATTTACCAAAACTTTGACCACGATCTGTTTGATCGGCTTTACGAGGTATTCCAGTTGCCGAAAAAGAGCCCCATTCGCCGCTTCTCCAAAGGTATGCAGAAGCAGGCGGCCTTCCACCTGACCATCTGCACCCGGCCCGATGTGATGATCCTGGACGAGCCGGTGGACGGCCTGGACCCGGTGATGCGGCGGCAGGTGTGGAATCTGATCCTTTCCGATGTGGCGGCCCGGGAAACCACGGTGCTGATTTCCTCTCACAACTTGAGAGAATTGGAAGACATTTGCGACCATGTGGGCATTATGGACCACGGCAAGATGCTGTTGGAGCGGAGCCTTGCGGATATGCAGGGCGCTACCCACAAGCTGCAGATCGTAGGCGATGCCCCCGAGGGGCTGGAAATTCTCCACGAAAGCGCCTCCGGCCGCCTGAAAACCCTGGTGGTTCGCGGCTCTGCCGACGAAATCACCGCCAGAGTGTCCGCCGCGCGGCCTGTGTATTTCGATGTATTGCCTCTGTCGCTGGAGGAGATCTTTATTTATGAGCTGGGAGGTGTGAATTATGAAGTCAAGAACATCGTTCTCTAAGCTGACCACCTTCAAAAAGGATATTTTCCGCTACGCCCCCATTTGGGCGCTGTACCTGGTGTTTACCATGCTGATGCTGTTTTCCCAGGGCGGATATTCCTATGACCGCTTTGCCCGCAATGTGATGGGTGATCTGATCATTGGCTTTGGCATTGTCAATCTGTGCTATGCCGGTTTGGTGGCCATGATGCTCTATGGTGACCTCTATAACACCCGGATGTGCTATTCGCTCCACAGCCTGCCCCAGCGCCGGGAAAGCTGGCTGCTGAGCCATTTGGCCTCCGGTATGCTCTTTAGCATGGTGCCCAATCTGCTGGCGGCGGTGTTTTTGATGGCCCGGCTGCAGGACTATTGGTTCATCGCTCTTTACTGGTATTTGGCGGTGACGCTGCAGTATCTGTTCTTCTTCGGCCTGGCTTCCGTCAGCGCCCTGCTGTCCGGCAACCGGTTCGCCATGCTGGCCATTTACGCCGGCTTCAATTTTGTGGCCATGCTCTGCTACGCCACGGTGCAGTTTTTGTATCTGCCCACCATCACCGGCGTGTACGCCAATATGGAGGGCTATACCCGGTTCTCCCCGTCGGTGCATTTTTCCTATTTTGATTATTTTGCCTTTG
>JAZOAD010000123.1:0-5007 GCA_045595225.1 Faecousia sp. | reverse complement strand
ATTACGCGACCCTTGCGCTTAATGACCTTGCACTTCTCGCACATGGGTTTAACGGACGGTCTTACTTTCATACTGTTTAACCTCCATATGAGAATTACATATCTCTTAGTGTTACTTGCTTCTCCAGGTGATCCGACCCTGAGTCAGATCATAAGGAGACATTTGAACGGTTACTTTGTCACCGGGCAAGATCTTAATAAAGTTCATTCGGAGCTTGCCGGAAATGTGTGCCAGAATGGTGTGTCCGTTGCCAATGTCAACTTTGAACATAGCATTCGGCAGCGCATCGGTTACGATGCCCTCAATCTCGATTACGTCGTCTTTTGCCAAGTGTTTAACCTCCCAGGGTGTTACTTTGCATATTCTGGCTCAGATTGGCCAGATCTCTTCGTAATTCGCTGTTGAGCACTTTGTCGCCAGCGCGAAGCTTTTGGGCGACTCTGGTCTCAGAGCGAAGGACCTTTTCTACGTGCTTACGCTTTTTACGCTTGGGCTTTTCCAGTGTTCGGTCCTTTCCATTTGCCAGGTATAGGTAATTGGGATCTGACTGGATCACATAGTAGATCCCGCCTGTATCCCGGCCGGTTGTGGAAATCACCACGTCCGAAATAGTTATATCCGGTATTCCTGGGTCCATATCAAAGTCCTTCAGTGACGGTGAGTATTTCCGGCTCGCCGTCGGTGATGAGTACAGTATTTTCATAGTGGGCGCTGAGCTTACCGTCGGCGGTTACGGTGGTCCAGCCGTCCTTCAGGACGCGGACATCGTAAGTGCCTGCATTGACCATCGGCTCAATGGCCAGGGTCATGCCGGGAAGCAATCTGGGCCCACGGCCGGGATTTCCGAAATTCGGAACTTCCGGCTCCTCATGCAGCTGTGCGCCTACGCCGTGACCTACGAAAGAACGCACAACAGAAAAACCGTTAGACTCCACATACGTCTGGATGGCGTGGGAGATGTCGGACACTCTGTGTCCGGGGCCAGCGAAGCGGATGCCCTCAAAGAAGCTCTGCTTCGTGACATCGATCAGCCTTTGTGCCTCGGCGCTGATAGTACCGCAGGGGAAGGTTGCCGCACAATCTCCGTGGAATCCCTTGTAGTAAGCGCCCACATCGATGGATACGATGTCGCCGTCTTTCAGCGTGTAACCACCGGGAATACCGTGGATAACAGTGCTGTTAACGGAGATACAGGCGCTGCCAGGGTAGCCGTGATAGCCGAGGAACGACGGTTTCGCGCCCTGGCTCACGATATAATCGTGGACGGCTTTGTCAATCTGTTTGGTGGTGACACCAGGTCTTACCATCTCCCCTGCCAAAGCACGGGCTGCCGCGGTAATTTTACAAGCCTGGCGCATCGCTTCTACTTCATGCCCATTTTTGATTATGATCATACCTTCGCCCCTATTGCCCCAAGGATGTCCCGATTGGTATCCGTCATGGACTGATCGCCCTGCACAATGCGCAGTTTGCCTTGCTTTGCGTAGTAATCTTTCAGTACCTCGGTGCGGGCATGATAGACCTGCAGGCGGTCGCGAACCGTTTCCGGCGCGTCATCCTTGCGGATCACCAATTCCGTACCGCAGCTATCACAGATACCTTCGGTTATGGGGCGGTTATTCACAACATGATAGCTGGCGCCGCAGTTGGGGCAGACACGCCGACCGGTCATCCGGTCTTCGATCACGCTGTCATCGATCTCGATAGAGATGACATGGTCAATCTGTATGCCCGCTGCATCCAGGGCCTCTGCCTGGGTCAGGGTGCGGGGCACCCCGTCCAGGATAAAACCATTTTTGCAGTCTTCCCGTTCGATCCGGCGGGACACAAGGTCCAGCACCGTATTGTCGGGAACCAGCATACCGCTGTCCATGATCTGTCGAACTTGTTCGCCCAGAGGAGTGCCAAGCTTCATGGCCTCTCTGAGCATATTCCCGGTAGAAATGGCGGGGATGGAGAGCTTCTTCACCAGAAGATCTGCTTGTGTCCCCTTACCGGCGCCGGGAGCGCCCAGTAGGATTAAATTCATCCTGCCAACCTCCTGATATTTAGTCCAGGAAACCCTTATAGTGACGCATCAGCATCTGAGCCTCCAGAGCCTTCACAGTTTCAAGGGCAACGCCCACAACGATGATGACAGAGGTACCGCCGATACCCAGAGAGGTAACGGTGGGCATCAGATTGCCGGCAGCAATGGGCAGCAGAGCCACGATTGCCAGATAAACAGCGCCAAAGATGACGATCTTACCGATGACTCTCTTGATGAAGTCAGCAGTAGGTCTGCCGGGACGGAAGCCGGGAATGAAGCCGCCGTTCTTCTTCAGATTGTTGGCGATTTCCACGGGATCATACTGGATGGTGGAATAGAACCAGCTGAAGAAGAAGATCATCAGGCCGTAAACTACCAGGTAGACCCAGCTGGTGTTGCTCCAAATGTTCACATACCACCAGTTCTTCTCAGTAGCCTTACCGAGGAAGGTGGCGATGGTTGCGGGCAGGGAGCAAATGGACTGGGCGAAGATCACGGGCATAACACCGGACATGGCAACCTTGATGGGCATGTTGGTGCTCTGGCCGCCGTAAATCTTACGGCCGACGACGCGCTTAGCATACTGAATCGGAATGCGGCGCTCAGCATCATTGATGAAAATAATGAACAGGATCAAAGCTACCATGCCGATCACAATGATCAGGCCCTGCCACCAGTACTTGGCGGAGGTGAACATGGAAGCGATGGAAGCAAACGCGGAGGGGATGCCGGAGATGATGTTGGCGAACAGGATCATGGAGATGCCGTTGCCAATACCAAACTCATTGATCTGCTCGCCCAGCCACATGACGATGGCAGAACCTGCGGTGAAGGTCAGAACAATGACCAGACCGGGCAGGAAGCCGGTATCGCTCAGAATGGTGGTGCCGTAGGCACTCTGCCAGCTGGAGTTGTAGCTGACCAGCATCTGATAATAGGCAAAGCCCATCAGCAGACCCAGAGCAACGGTGGAGTAGCGAGTGATCTTGTTGATCTTCTTCTTACCTTCCTCGCCCTCTTCCTTTGCCATCCGCTCCAGGGCGGGAATGGCAACGCAGAGCAGCTGGATGATAATGGAAGCGTTAATGTAGGGCTGGATACCCAGCGCCAACAGGGTGCCCTGCGCCAGAGCGGAGCCGGACATCATGTTCATGATATCAAAAGCAGTGCCTGCCAGCTGATCGTTGAACATCTCAGCCAGCGTGCCGCTGTTGATGAAGGGAACAGGAATGTTACAGCCCAGACGGAACAGCAGCAGAACCAACAGAGTGAAGATCAGCTTCTGCCGCAGCTCAGGGATACCCCAAGCATTTTTCAGTGTTTTTAACACTTAAATCACCTCGGCCTTTCCGCCTGCCTGCTCAATCTTTTCCTTAGCAGAAGCAGAGAAAGCCGCAGCCTTAACAGTAACCTTCTTGGTCACAGTGCCGTTGGACAGCACCTTCAGACCATAGGGGCAGCTGGAGATGATGCCAGCTTCGATCAGCGCAGCAGCGTCAACCACAGTGCCGTCTTCAAAACGGTTCAGGACAGCCACATTGATGGCGGTCAGGGGCTTTGCGAAAATGTTGTTGAAGCCACGCTTGGGAACGCGACGTGCCAGAGGCATCTGGCCGCCTTCGAAACCGGCGCGGACCTTGCCGCCGGAGCGGGCCTTCTGACCCTTGTGGCCACGGCCACCGGTCTTGCCGTTGCCGCTGCCATGGCCGCGGCCCTTGCGCTTACCTACATGGGTAGAACCCTCAACAGGAGAAAGCTTAGAAAGTTCCATGTTTCGTGTCCTCCTTATTCAACTTCGGTGACCTCGAGCAGATAGCCGATCTTGGCGATCTTGCCGCGGGTCTGGGTGTTATCGGGCTGGATGGTCACATTGCCAATCTTACGCAGGCCCAGGGAGTGGGCAGTAGCGATATGGCCTTCCAGACGGCCGTTCAGGCTCTTAACCAGCTTAATCTTCAGGTTTGCCATGTTAATTGCCCTCCTTAACCAACGATTTCTTCCACGGTCTTGCCGCGGATAGCAGCCACCTGCTCGGGGCTGCGCAGGGACTTCAGACCCTCCATGGTGGCCTTAACCACGTTCTGGGGGTTGTTGGAACGCAGGCACTTAGCGCAGATGTTGCGGATGCCGACAGCTTCCATAACGGCACGGACAGCGCCGCCGGCGATCACGCCGGTGCCTTCGGGAGCGGGCTTCATCAGAACAGTGCCGGCGCCGAAAATGCCGATCACATCGTGGGGAATGGTGTCGCCAGCCAGAGAAACCTTGACCATGTTCTTCTTGGCATCAGCGATGCCCTTCAGAATAGCCTCAGAAACTTCGGCGGCCTTGCCCAGACCGTAACCGACAGTACCCTTGCCGTCGCCGACGACGACCAGAGCGGAGAACTTCATGACACGGCCGCCCTTAACGGTCTTGGAGACGCGGTTCAGGTAAACGACCTTTTCAATGAACTCAGGAGCTTCATTGACAGGAGTCTTATTGTAAGCCATTATATTTCCTCCTCTACCTTAGAACTTGAGACCGGCTTCACGAGCACCCTCAGCCAGAGCAGCAACACGGCCGTGATACACATAGCCGCCGCGGTCGAAAACGACCTCTTCGATGCCCTTAGCCTTGGCACGCTCTGCCAGGACTGCACCCACCTTCTTGGCAGCTTCGCAGTTGCCGGTGGTGCCCTCAAATTCCTTCTCCAGCGTATTGGCGGAAACCAGGGTTACGCCATTGACGTCGTCGATGATCTGAGCGTAGATGTTCGCATTGGAGCGGAACACGTTCAGACGGGGACGCTCGGGAGTGCCGGAGATCTTGCCCCGAGCGCGGACATGCCGCTTCAGGCGCATTGCATTCTTATTAACCTTGCTGACCATTTCGGCACACCTCCATTACTTCTTGCCACCGGTCTTACCGACCTTACGGCGGATGACCTCAGTGGTATACTAAGTCGGAGGCCAAGCGGTCTTAGGAAGACAATCCAA
>JAZOAD010000122.1:0-18540 GCA_045595225.1 Faecousia sp. | reverse complement strand
TGCCCGGTGTTGACGGCCTGATCCACATTTCTCAGATCGCTGACAAGCGCATTGGCAAGCCCGAGGATGTTCTGTCCGAAGGCCAGGAAGTCCAGGTCAAGATCACCGATGTGGACGCTGAGAACAAGCGTATCTCCCTGTCCATCCGCGCTCTGCTGGCTCCCGCTGCTGAGGAGACCGAAGAGGTCGCCGAAGAAGTTGTTGAGGCTGAGTAATTTGTAAATCAAATGCCGGGACTGTATTCCAGTCCCGGTATTTTTGTAAGAACGGTTGATACGATAAATTGTTGTTTACAGCAGTCAATACGATGCGCCTGGGTTACCCCTACCATGTCTTTGCGAGCCCCTTTAGGGGCGTGGCAATCTCCTGGTACAATCTCCAGAAGTGCTGTGCAGTGGTTCAGATGGTGTCAGGAGATTGCCACGTCGCCGCCTTTAGGGCGGCTCCTCGCAATGACATTGCGTTGTATTTTGTGCGGCAATATTCTTGTAAACAACAATTTATCTCATGAAAAGGAGGCAATATTATGGTCAAGCATATTGTGGTATACAAGCTGAAAGAGGGCGTGGATAAGGCGGAGGCTGTGAGAATTATTGCGTCTGTGCTGGAGCCACTGGTGGGCAAGATTCCCGGCTTAATGAAGATGGAGATTCGTCAGTGCTTTAATGGCATGGATTACGCCCTGTATTCAGAGTTTGAAAGCAGAGAATTGCTGCAGGAATATGCCAAGCACCCGCTGCATCTGGAAGCAAAGACCCATTTCCATCACTTTATCGATACCCGCGTAGCCGCGGATTACGATGTATAAGAAAAGCACCGGTCGTCTGACCGGTGCTCTATTTTATACATTAAACAGGAAGTTGACGATGTCGCCGTCTTTCATCACATATTCCTTGCCTTCGGAGCGGACCTTGCCCTGGGCCTTGGCATTTGCCATGGTGCCCAGCGCCTTCAAATCCTCGAAAGCAATGACTTCCGCGCGGATGAAGCCGCGCTCAAAGTCGGTGTGGATCTTGCCGGCGGCCTGGGGTGCCTTGGTGCCACGCTTGATGGTCCAGGCACGGCACTCATCGGTTCCGGCGGTCAGGAAGGAGCAGAGGCCCAGCAGGGCATAGCTGGATTTGATCAGCCTGTCCAAGCCGGACTCGTTGACGCCCAGCTCTTCCATGAACATGGCCTTTTCCTCAGGATCGTCCAGCTCGGCAATGTCTGCTTCCAGCTTGGCGCAAATGGGCAGGATTTCGCTGCCTTCCTCGTCGGCCAGGGTTTTGACAGCCATGTAGTGGCGGTTATTCTCCGGCTCGTTGATCTCGTTTTCTGCCAAATTTGCCACATAAATGGTCTTTTTAAGCGTCAGCAGGTCAGAAGTGCCGATCAGCGCCCGATCCTCGGCGTCATCGGTGAAGGTGCGAGCCAGCTTGCCGGCGTTCAAATGCGCCAGCAGTTCGGTGAACAGCTCGGCTTCCCGTGCAAACTTCTTGTCGCCGCCCTTCATTGCCTTCTGGGCCTTATCAATACGGCGTTCCACCATTTCAATGTCCGCCATTACCAATTCCAGATTGATGATCTCAATATCGCGCAGGGGATCGGTGGAGCCTTCCACATGGGTCACATTGGAATCCTCAAAACAGCGGACCACATGGACAATGGCGTCGGTGGTGCGGATGTTGCTGAGGAACTTATTGCCCAGACCTTCGCCCTTGGAAGCGCCCTTCACCAGACCCGCAATGTCCACAAATTCCACAACCGCAGGGGTGGTCTTCTTGGGAGAATAGAAATCGCTGAGCCACTGCAGCCGCTCATCGGGAACGGAAACCACGCCCACATTGGGGTCGATGGTGCAGAAGGCGTAGTTATCAGCCGGCACGCCGGCGTTGGTAATTGCATTAAACAGTGTGGACTTACCCACATTCGGCAGTCCCACGATACCTAATTTCATTCTTAATTTCCTTTCCTTATGTGGACATTTTGCGATTATAGAAGCGAGCCAGGCCGCCTTCGCTGGTTTCTTTGTATTGGTGGCTCAGATTCAAACCGGTTTCATACATGGTTTTAATAACGATGTCGAAGCTGGTGCTTCTGGTGCCATAGAGGAAGTAGGCTAGGTTGCAAGCGTTCATGGCGCGCATAGCGGCAACGGCGTTTCTCTCGATGCAGGGGATTTGAACGAGACCGCAAATGGGGTCGCAGGTCAGGCCCAGGTGATGCTCCATAGCCATTTCGGCGGCGTACTCCACCTGCTCCAGGCCAAGGCCGTACAGCTCTGCAAGGGCGGCGGCAGCCATGGAACAGGCAGCGCCAACCTCAGCCTGACAACCGCATTCGGCGCCGGAGATGGAAGCGTTGTGCTTGATCAGGGTGCCGATAATACCGGCGGTAGCCAAGCCGCGCAGGATCTGCTCGTCGCTCAGGTGCCGGGTTTCCTGCACATAGCGCAGCACCGCGGGCAGAACGCCGCAGGAGCCACAGGTGGGAGCAGTGACGATGATGCCGTTGTCTGCATTTTGCTCAGATACTGCAAAAGCATAGGAGCAGATCTCGCGGCATTCACGAACCTGGGCGACTTCTGTGGAAAGCTGCTGGTCATACAGGTATCTGGCTTTACGCTCCACGCCAAGACCGCCGGGGAGAATGCCGGTGGCCGTCAGACCGTCATCAATGGATTTTTTCATGGTTTCCCAAACTTCCCGCAGGAAATCCCAAATTTCGGGACCTTCGTTCAGCTCTACGTATTCGCTGAGCGTATGGAGGTATCTCCACTTGCAGAAGTCATGAATTTCAGCGAAGGAATGCTCGGGGTAAACATCTTCGCCCTCCACATCGGTGCGGCCTAAAATCCGAATATCGCCACCGCCGACGGACTCCACACGGATTTTGCCGATCTCATTACCTTCGAGATAGGCGATAAAATCCAATGTGTTGGGGTGGGCGCCGGTAATGATTTCCTTGGAAAATACGATCTCAGTAGGCAGGGGAGCGAGCACTTCCCGCAGCACCCGGTCGGTACCGTGGCCAACACCGGTTTTGCAGAGAGAACCGTAAAGGATGACCTTAAAGGCATCCGCGTCGGGATGCTCGGCACGGAAAATTTTAGCGGCGCGGGCGGGGCCCATGGTATGGGAAGAAGAAGGGCCTACGCCGATTTTATATATATCTCGGATGGATTTCATGGCATTTTCCTCCATTATCATATGTTCCTGCCCATTATATCAAATCTTTTGGCAAATTACAATGGGGTAATGAAGATAAATTGTTGATTGCAGCAGTAAATACGATGCGCCTGGGTCACCCCTACCATGTCTTTGCGAGGGCCTTTAGGCCCGTGGCAATCTCCCGGTACAATGTCTGGAAGTGCATTGTAGTCCGGTGGATATTCCCGGGAGATTACCACGTCGCCGCCTTTTGGGCAGCTCCTCGCAATGACATTGCGTTGTAATCAGTACGGAAATAATCCTGTAAACAACAATTTATCTTCCTTTCCCCCTATACAGGTACTTGACAAGTGTGGTAAAATATAATGTAACGAAAAATTATTACTTCCGAGAGGATGATTATTATGGCGAAAGATAAGAAAGTAGAACAGATTACTGATATGGAGGTAGACTTTGCCCAATGGTTTACCGATGTGTGCAAGAAAGCCCAGCTGATCGATTATTCCTCCATTAAGGGCGTATTTGTTTACCGTCCCTATGGCTATGCCATTTGGGAGAATATCCAGAATATTCTGGACAAGGAATTCAAAAAGCAGGGCGTTGAGAATGTCTACATGCCTCTGCTGATCCCGGAAAGTCTGCTGCAGAAGGAAAAGGATCATGTGGAAGGTTTCGCTCCCGAGTGCGCCTGGGTTACCCACGGCGGCAGCGAAAGATTGGAAGAGCGCTATGCCATCCGCCCCACTTCCGAAACCCTTTTCTGCGAGCATTTTGCCAATGTGCTGCAGAGCCACCGTGATCTTCCCATGAAGTATAATCAGTGGTGCAGTGTCATTCGCTGGGAAAAGACCTCCCGTCCCTTCCTGCGTCACCGTGAATTCCTGTGGCAGGAGGGCCATACCATCCATGCCACCGCTGAAGAAGCCAAGGCATTCACCGAAACCATGCTGAATGTTTACGCTGACTTCTGCGAGAATGTGCTGGCCATGCCTGTTACCCGTGGCCAGAAGACCGATAAGGAAAAGTTCAACGGCGCTGAGGCCACCTACACCATCGAGTGCATGATGCACGACCGCAAGGCGCTGCAGGCCGGTACTTCCCATTATTTTGGCGACGGCTTTGCTAAGGCTTTCGGCATTGAGTTTACCGATAAGAACAATCAGCGCACCAACCCCCATGAAACCTCCTGGGGCGTTTCCACCCGTCTGATCGGCGGTATTATCATGACCCACGGCGATAACAACGGCCTGGTGCTGCCTCCCAAGGTGGCTCCCATTCAGGTGGTCATTCTGCCTGTTGCTCAGCATAAGCCCGGCGTTCTGGATGCCGCCAATGAGCTGAAGAACCGCCTTGTCAATGCCGGCTTCCGTGTCAAGCTGGATGACAGCGACAACTCCATGGGCTGGAAGTGCGCCGAGTATGAAATGAAGGGCGTTCCTGTCCGCGTTGAGTGCGGTCCCCGTGACCTGGAAAACGGCGAGTGCGTCATCGTCCGCCGTACCGACCGGGAAAAGGTGGTTGTAAAACTGGCGGATCTGGAGCAGGCTGTTGCCCAGCAGCTGGAGGAAGTCCACAACGGTATGTTTGCCCGCGCCAAGAAGAACCTGGACGAGCATATTTACGAAGCTCACTCCATCGAGGAAGCGAAGGCTCTGCAGGATGAGCACGGCGGCTATATCAAGACCATGTGGTGCGGTGAGCTGGATTGCGAGCTGGCCATGAAGGAAAAGGCCGGTATGTCTTCCCGCTGCATCCCCTTTGCGCAGGAGAAACTGGGGGATACCTGCGCTTGCTGCGGCAAGCCCGCTGACAAGATGATCTACTGGGGCATCGCGTACTAAGTCAAACAAAAAAGCAGGGCTGCGACGCAGCCCTGTTTCTTATTTTTTGAGTGCTTCCAGCAGTTGCTTGCGAAGGGTCAGAATCTGGCTCACATGGTAATTGGTCACGATGTCCCGCTCGGTGGGGTTGTCCAGCTTGCGTTTGTCGCGGATATTCGCGCCTACGGCAGTCAGCTTGCGGCGATTTTCGCCATTGAGCCGCCCCAGATGGTCCATATGGCCCAGCACTTCCATTTGCGCCAGCAGTTCCCGGGCGTTTGCCTTGCAGATGAGAAATTGTTTCCGGTCCGCGTCCTGACGCCGGCGGCGGAGGAACAGCTTTTGCTTATTAAAAATCCGCAGCTGCTGTTCCAGTTCGTCAATTTTCCGCGCCATATTCATGGAGTCGGGCAAAACCCGGTCACCGTCAAACATTTCTTCCAAAAATCGGATAACTTCCTTGTCCAGACTTTCCACAGTTTCCCGGATGCGGCGGCTGTTGTCATAAGGAAATACCAGCGTGTTTATCAGCATACCCACAAACAGGCCGATGGCGGTGTCCCAAAAGCGGCTGATGGCGTAGGGAACGGGCTGAATATCCGGCGTGGTGCACATAATGACAATGAGCATACAGGGAAGCGACGGAGAAAAACGAATGTGGAGAGCGTTGTATAAGGTAATAGACAGCAGAATGCCGATGGCACATTGCAGAACAGAGTGAATGGGAAGCAGTAGCAGCAACAGGCTGAGGACGGCGCCGAACAGCACGCCGAAGAACTGGGTCAGGCAAGCTTCCAGAGATTCAGAAAAAGTATGCTCCATGGCAGCCATAGCGCCCAGCATGGCGAAAATATAGCGGGAGTCTGTGGTGCCGTAGAAATACACCAGCATCATGGAAATGATGATGGCGGCGGTGGTTTTGACGGTGCGAAGACCGATGTGTGGCAGGGGAAGGCGGTGGCGCATAGCGTTACCTCGCTGTTTTTCTTTTATCATATCACGGCACACTTAGGCTGTCAATTGTGTCAATGCATAAAGAAAAGCCGATGGGATACATCGGCATATTGCGATTTGATTTTCAAATCCCTTGTTTCAATTTAAACAAAATGAACCACACCCCAATGGGCGTGGTTCGTTTTGGCGGAGTGAGAGGGATTTGTTTCATTATTGTGTCGCCGGGCCCCTACCCGGTGAGCAACAGTCCCCCGGACTGTTGCATTGATTGTTCAAATCCCTCTGTCTTCAACTATCAAAAAAGATCCACGCCGGATGGCATGGATCTTTTTTTGGCGGAGTGAGAGGGATTTGAACCCTCGCGCGCATTTTAGTACGCCTACTCCCTTAGCAGGGGAGCCCCTTCGGCCTCTTGGGTATCACTCCGAATCAATAAGTTATTCACTTGTCGACCAAAGTATTCTAGCATATGGCACACGGTTTGTCAAGAGGAAAATCCTTGACTTTTCCATTGGCAGATGATATATTGTACAGGCAATGGAGAGTTGTCCGAGCGGTTTAAGGAGCTAGTCTTGAAAACTAGTGATTCCGAAAGGAACCTAGGGTTCGAATCCCTAACTCTCCGCCAAAAGCGACACCACCTGACAAAGGTGGTGTCATTTTTTGATTGTTCGGGAATCCATAGTTCAATCCATATCTTTCCTTTCGACAAAAAGTGGGGAATATATTGACATTTTGATACAGAAATGTTAATATCATATATATTCTTATGGGAAAGGAGAGTATTACAATGAAGGATAACAACAATCTGGTTCGCTTCCTGCTGACTTTCTTCCTGGGATGGATTGGCAGCCTGATCATCAACCACACTTCTCTGAAGCCCGAAGGCTTCACCTCCAGAACCGGCGCTTACATCATTCTGGGCTACATTACCTGCGGCATTTATACCCTGGTTGCTTCTATTTGCAACCTGGTCTTTGATCCCACCAAGGAAAAGAACATCGGCTACAAGAAGGACTAATCTAGAACCACATACCGTAAAAGGGAGTGCGATGCACTCCCTTTTTCTATGCAGCAAAGGAAAAATGAGGAGGCAGGGTTCCATTTTGGATGATTTGTGTTATAATGATCAAAATGGAGGATAAGGATATGGCATACAGAGAACTCATTTTTGACCTATATGGAACATTGGTGGACATTCACACGGAAGAAAATGATCTGGTTTGGGAAAAAACTGCCTTTTTCTTCGGTTTTTATGGCGCCCATTACACGCCCGGGGCGCTGAAAGCTGCGTTCTCCGCGGAGTTGGCTCGCCGGGAGGCGAAGGCGGGACAGAGCTATGAGTGTTTCCCGGACATTCCCTTTGAACAGGTGATGGCAATGCTGTTCCGGGATAAGGGCGTGGAAAACGCCGAAACCTTGGGTCTGCAGGCGGCGCAGCTATTCCGGATATCCTCGCTGGAATATATCCGGCTGTATCCGGCTGTGCTGGAAGCGCTGGCCCAGCTGCGGCGGGCCGGTTGCCGTCTGTGGCTGCTAAGCAATGCCCAGCGGGTCTTTACAGCCTATGAGCTGCGGCTTTTGGGTTTGAATGATCGGTTTGACGGGGTGTATATTTCCTCGGACTATGGCTGCCGTAAGCCGGATATTCGGTTCTATCGTGCGCTGGTGGAGAATCACAGCTTGGATATATCCCAATGCCTGATGATCGGCAACGATCGCTTTACAGATATTGCCGGCGCCAAAAATGCCGGAATGGCTACACTCTATATGCATACGGAGCTGACACCTGCGGACCAGCTTCCCGCCGATTCGGCGTTGCATCCGGATGCTGCCCTAAAAGGAACACGGCATTTTGAGTATGAGGGCAGCGATTGGAAGGAATTGGGAACAATTCTTCTGAAAATAGTGAAAAACCACCGCTGAGCGGTGGTTTTTGCTGCTTATTTGTGTTTCACTTTTTCCTTGGTGCCATCGGGGCGGACAATATAGGTGTTATCGAGTTGCGCTCTAAGATTACCGACGACGGACTCTTTGTAGATATTACGCAGCCTGGCGCGCTCTTCCAGCTCCTCAGGAGTTAGGGTTTCACCGGCTTTGACCTTACGGGCCAGTTCGTTGATGCGGGCGATGACTTCATCCATTTTCATAAAATTACCTCAAACATAGCGGTCAATGACCACAGGAATTCGGCCTTTTTTCGTGAGACCGCCCACGGATTTGATTTTGATTTTGCCCATGCCCCGGACGGAGATCTTCATTCCTTCCGCAACCGTCTTATCCGGTTTCTCACAGGGAAGCCCATTAACAGAAGCTTTCCCCGCTGCGATATATTCCGCAGCAAAACCCCGGCCGATACGGAAACCGGAGGCAATAACGCTGTCCAATCGGAGCGATGCCACCGTATCCCGGATCTGTTTGGTTTCCGGTTCAGCGATCTCCACAGCAGCGAGCGGAATGCATTCCAAATGCAGGTGAGTCCTGCCTGCGGATGTGAAGTTCTGCAGAAGGTAGGGGGCGATTTCTGCCGTTGCGAAAAAATCACAGTATCCCTTTCCCACGCAAATGTCGCCGATGGTTTCCCGGGCAATCCCAAGGCCCATCAGCGCGCCTAAAAAATCCCGATGGCTGGGGGTGTCCCCGTTCCAAAATGTGGCTCTCAGGCAGATCAAAGGGCTGTCGTCGCTTTGGAAATAACTTTCATCCAAATAATTCGGCAGCCAGCAGAGCATTTTTCGCTCGGCCTCGTCGTACCCACCGAAAACAGCAAGCCCTGGCTCGTCGCCAAATAGATAGCGGCTCATTACCAACTCCCTGGGGGAGAGAAAACAGGTATTCACCGGAATATTCTTGCGAATGCCGGCGTTAATTTTGTCCCAAAGCTTGGCAAGCAGCAGCTTGTCTTCAGCGGTTTGGGCGATTTTGTCGATTCGATTGCGATCCATTGTATCACCAAAGGGCATTATAACATATTTCTTTCGGATTGGGAAGAAGTTTTTTCTTGTGTATGGGAGAATTGTTGTGTATAATAAGGAAAATGGGGAAAGGAACGGAACATATGGTCATCGGAATTATTGGCGGCGGCGCTTCCGGCATGGCGGCTGCGCTGGCGGCTGCGGAAAATGAAAAGGCGCAGGTGCTTCTGTTCGAGCGGCAGGCCCGGTTGGGGCGGAAGCTGCTTGCCACCGGCAACGGACGCTGCAATTTGAGCAATTTGGATGCAGGCCCCGATTTTTACTATGGGGAAGATTTGCATTTTACAGAATCCGCGTTTCAGCAGTATGATGTGGAAAATACGCTGCGTTGGTTTGAAAACATGGGTTTGCTGACTGTGGCGGAACCTTCCGGCCGGGTTTATCCTTATTCTGATCAGGCAAATTCCGTGGTGGATGTACTGCGCTTTGCTCTGCAAAAACCAAATATTCAGGTGCTGACCGGCTTTGAAGTAACGAAAGTGCGGAATAATAATCCCGGTTTCACGGTGGAAAACGGCGAAGAAGCATTTGATTGCGACAAATTGATCGTCGCCTGCGGCGGTTTGGCCGGGACCAAGCTGGGCGGCTCACTGTCCGGCTATAAGCTGCTGCAAAGCTTAGGTCATCATTGCACTAAACTGCGGCCAACCCTGGTGCAGCTGAAATCCGATTGGGAGGCGCTGCCTTCCCTGAAGGGGGTCCGCGCCAACTGCAATGCCCGCATTTTTCGGGATCATCAGCTCCATAGCGAAAGTACCGGCGAAATTCAGTTTACGGAGCATGGCCTTTCCGGCCCTGTGATTTTCGAAATTTCCAGGGATGTGTGCTTCCAAAAGGGCAGGTGGGTGTGTGTATTGGATCTGCTGCCGGATGTGGATCAGCCCCTTCTGCCCATGCTGCAAAAAAAACGGCAGACCAATTTGCCTGCGGAAGAATTGCTCACCGGCATCCTGCATAATCGCCTGGGCCGGGTCATCGTCAAGCAAGCGGGTATCGCTTCCTATGCGCCGATTTCACAGCTGGAGGATTGGGAATTGGAGGAGGTCTGTGAAAGGGTATTTGGGCTGGAGGTGCTTTTGACTGAGCCTATGGGCATGGATTCCGCGCAGGTTACGGCTGGCGGCATGGTGACAGCGGAATTTGACCCGAAAACCATGGAGAGCCGCCTGGTACCGGGGTTGTACGCCTGCGGCGAGGTGCTGGATGTGGACGGTGATTGCGGCGGCTTCAATCTGCAGTGGGCCTGGAGCTCCGGCCGCTGCGCGGGCCATGCGGCAGGAAAGGAATAATATGATCAGAATTCGTGAAATCGCTCTGCCACCGGAGCATAATCCGGCGCAGCTTGGATACGAGGCGGCGCGGCTGCTGAAAATACCAAATTCTAAAATTCGACAACTGAAAATTATCCGCCGCAGCATTGACGCCAGGAAAAAACCGGATGTGAAGGTGACCTATACCATTGATGTGGCTGTGGATGGCAATGAAAATAAGATTTTGAAGCAATCCGGCTGCAAGCGGGCGGCCATTGCCCCCATCAGCTACTATAAGCCGCCCAAATCCCCGGTTGTGCCGGAAAAGCGGCCTGTGGTGGTGGGCTTTGGTCCGGCGGGTATGTTCTGCGCTTATGTTTTGGCCCTGGCCGGCTGGAAGCCCATCGTGCTGGAGCGGGGCGCCGACGCGGCTACCCGACACGAAAAAGTTGAGAAATTTTGGGCAACCGGTCAGCTGGACGCAAAAACCAATGTGCAGTTTGGTGAAGGCGGAGCCGGCACTTTCTCGGACGGCAAGCTGAACACCGGTGTCAACAATCCGCGAATCGGCTGGATTTTAGAGCAATTTGTAAAATTTGGCGCGGCAGAGGATATTTTGTTCGATGCCAAGCCCCATGTGGGCACGGATGTGCTGCTGAATGTGGTGCAAAATTTACGGAAAAAGATCATCGAATTGGGCGGCGAGGTTCATTTTAATGCTCAGGTTGTGAATTTCCGCAGCGAAAACGGTTGCTTGACCGCGCTGGAATTATGCGATGGGCGGGTGATTGCGTGCGATAAGGCCATTTTAGCTATTGGCCACAGCGCCCGGGATACCTTTGAAATGCTGAACCAACGCGGAATTTCCATGGAGGCAAAGCCTTTTGCTATGGGTGTGCGGATTGAGCACAAGCAGAGCCTCATTGACAAAGCGCAATATGGCTGCGAGAATCCGGCATTGCCACCGGCGGATTATAAGCTGGTCAAGCATCTGGAGGACGGAACGGTGTATACTTTCTGTATGTGTCCCGGAGGCTATGTGGTTGCCGCTGCTTCGGATGCCGGTGGCGTGGTAACCAATGGCATGAGTTATGCGGACCGGGCAGGGGAGAATGCCAATGCGGCGTTGCTGGTCACAGTAAATCCCAAGGATTTTCCAGGAGATGGCCCGCTTTCCGGTATGTACTGGCAGAGAAGCATTGAGGAAGCTGCCTATGAAGTTGGTGGTGGCGGTTACTTGGCACCTGCCCAAACTGTGGGAGATTTCCTGGCGGGCCGTCCAAGCATAGGCCCCGGCTCTGTGATGCCGACCTATCGCCCTGGCGTTGCTTGGTGCGATTTACAGAAAGTTTTGCCACAAAAGATCGCCGATTCATTGAAAGAGGCTTTGCCCCAGTTGGATGGCAATTTAAAGGGCTTTGCCAGCCCGGACGCGGTGCTGACCGCTCCGGAAACCCGCAGCTCCTCTCCGGTGCGTATTCTGCGCGGCGAGGATAAGCAATCGGTTTCCCTGCGGGGACTCTATCCCTGCGGCGAAGGCGCCGGTTATGCCGGAGGTATTATGTCCGCGGCCATTGACGGCATCATGACCGCCGAAGCAATCCTATCCAACCGCCGATAATTAAAAGCCGCCCAAGGGCGGCTTTTTTTACATCATATGAATGGCCAGAAGGGCAATGATCTGCACCGCCAGCATGATGGGAATGCCGATGGAAAATTTGGGATGCTTAGTTTTATGCCGGAATAGCTGCATACCCAAATATCCACCCAGGCTGCCGCCAATGGCGCAGAGGGCCAGCAGCGTCCGCTCCGGAACGCGCCAGCGATTTTTCTTTGCTTTGATTTTATCTGCCAGCATAAACAGGAAGGAAGCTGCATTGATTATACACAGGTAAAGGTACAAGTATTTCATAAGTAAATTTCCTTTCTGGAGGGTCTGAAATGAAAAAATTATGGGTGATCGTACTACTGATGGGACTTCTGACCGGCTGCGGACAGGTGGAAATCTTTGAAACGCTGGGCGATATTGCCCATGTGTCATCCACAATTCCTCAGCCGCGGCAGATGGTATTATCCATTCCGCAGGATGTTTCTTTGGAAGCGTCCGCCTCTGATGCTGGAGTAAGTATGTATAGCTGCGAGGGGTATACGATGGTGCTGCAAACATTTTCCTCCGGTGATTTATCCTCTACGGTCCGCAGCCTTTCGGGTTACGATCCGGATCATTTGCAGATACTGGAAACCACCTGCTCCGATCACACACGCTACGATTGGGTTTGGACAGCCACGGCCGAGGAGGGAGATTTGATCTGCCGCTGCGCTCTGCTGGATGATGGGAATTATCACTATGTTCTGTATACCATGGCGCTCTCAGAAAACGCCAAGGCGCTGGGCGAAGATTGGAATGATCTGTTCGCATCGTTCTGCCTGGAAACATAGCTGTCTTTGCTGGCCCCGTGGAGATTCCCGGGGCCTATCTATTTTATCATAACCGCAAAAAATGTAAATCAGAAAATTGATTTTTTCCCGCTTCCGTGGTATCTTATAAAAAACAGAGGAGGTGCCGGAATGGAATTGAATCTATATGCCCATGTGCTGCTGGCCATTATGCGCTATCTTGGCCCGATTCTGGCACTAGTTATCCTTTTGCGCTGCGCCTGGCCCTTGCTGACCTTTCGCCGGGAACCGGAAATTTGGGCCTGGCTGACTCTGGAAAACGGCGAGCGCCTACCCATTACCCATTGGGAAAGTGTGATCGGAAAAAGCAAGCGCTGCGATGTGGTGATGAATTATCCCACGGTCCAGCGAAATCACGCGGTGCTGATTCGCTACGATGACGGAAGCTGGACAATTTCCGATGCGGACTCCAAAACCGGCATTACGGTCAATGGGGAGCCGGTGGATGTCTGCGAAATTCAAAACGGTGACCAGATCGGCATTGGCGGCGTGGTCATGTCCTTCCAGCCCATCACCACGGCCCAGGCCCAAAAGCTGGGAAGCTTGCGTACAAAAGCCACCGACGGCTGGAACAGTATCATGACGCTGATTTTGCTGACCGCGCTGCAAATGCTGACTTTCTTCAGCTTTCTGCTCAGCGATCCGGGCGAAAATATTCGCCACTATCTGATTGGTTTTTTAGGGCTGGTATTTCTGCAATGGGCCTTATTTATGTTTTACGCCTTCATTCGCAGATTGGCCTTTGAAATGGAAACTCTGGCATTTTTGCTATGCACCCTTGGCATGGCGGTCATATGCTCTGTGACGCCTGCGGAAGCCCTGAAGCAGCTGATAGCTGTTGGGCTGGGACTGGTTTTGTTCTTGCTGCTGGGCTGGTCTATGCGGGATCTGGAGCGGGCGAAAGCGGTGCGTTATTTGGCGGCAGTGGCCGGTGTGGGCTTGCTGGTTGCGGTGCTGATTTTTGGCAAAGAGTACTACGGCGCCAAAAACTGGCTGGTGATCGGCGGCATTTCCCTGCAGCCGTCGGAGTTGGCGAAGGTCTGCTTTGTGTATGTGGGCGCCTCCACCATTGACCGCTTGATGAAAAAGCGCAATATCATCCTGTTTATTTTCTACACTTTGGCGGTGTGCGGATTGCTGGCGCTGATGAATGATTTTGGCACGGCGCTGGTGTTTTTCTTCGCCTTTTTGATGATCGCTTACCTGCGAAGCGGCAGCGTAGGCACCGTCGCTTTGGCCTGCACAGCCCTTGGCTTTGCAGGCGTCATTGGTTTGAAGATCGCCCCCCATGCCATGCGGCGGCTGACCGCCTGGCGTCACATTTGGGAAGATCCCCTGGATACAGGCTATCAGCAGACCCGCGCGCTGATGTGTATTGCCTCCGGTGGCTTGTTTGGCCTGGGGATCGGTCAGGGAAAGATGAAGCGAATTTTCGCTGCCGACTCCGATATGGTGTTTGCTACAGTTTCGGAAGAATGGGGGCTTTGTATGGCGGTGATCCTGGTGCTCTGCATTCTTGTGTTTGCCCTGTTCGCGCTGCGCAGCGCTATTGCCGGCAGAAGCAGTTTTTATGTGATCGGCGCCTGTACCGCTGCTGGAATTTTGCTGGTGCAAACGATTTTCAATGTACTGGGTACATTGGATGTGTTGCCGTTGACAGGTATTACCTTCCCGTTTCTGTCTAATGGCGGCAGCAGCATGATGGCTGCCTGGGGATTGCTGGCCTTTATCAAAGCCGCTGACACCAGGCAGAATGCCAGCTTTGCTGTAATCCTGCGCAGGGAAAGGAGGCGGTCTGATGTATAGAATCGCCAGGAGAGCATTGGCGATCTGGCTGTTGATTGCCATTTTAGTCGGTGGTTTGGGCTTTTTCGGCTACGAATACTACACAAAAGCCGGCGATTGGGTCATGGAGACTGGTAATCCCAATGTGTACGACAGTAACGGCGTTGCTTTAGGTAGCGTATATGACCGGGATGGTGTGCTGCTGATCGACCTGTTCAATGGCAGAAAGTACGCGGATGAGGAAACGGTGCGGATGTCTGTGCTGCATTGGACCGGGGATCGGGCCGGCAATATTCGGGCATCTGTGCTGAACCGTTACGAGGAAGCGTTGGCTGGCTTTGACCTTGTGGGCGGTATTTACAATTACGGCGGCCTGGGCGGCGATCTGACATTGACCTTGTCCGCAAAGGTCCAGGTTACCGCGCTGGAAGCTTTGGCCGAATATAAGGGCACTGTGGCGGTGTATAATTATCAAACAGGACAGCTTCTGTGCGCCGTTACCACGCCCACTTTTGATCCGGAGAATGTGCCTGATATTGCCGGCGATACCACCGGCGCTTATGAAGGCGTGTACTGGAACCGCTTTTTGCAATCTTCCTATGTGCCGGGTTCTATTTTCAAAATCGTCACCACGGCGGCAGCGCTGGAGGAAATTCCGGATATTATGAGCCGGGTGTTCACTTGTAACGGAAGCTTTGATTTCGGCGTGGACCGGGTTACCTGTGAACGGGCGCATGGCGCGCTGACACTGCGGGACGCCATGGCTGTTTCCTGCAACTGCGCCTATGCGCAGCTTGGCCTGCTGCTGGGCCGGGACAAAATGGAAAGCTATGTATCCCGCTTTGGTGTTACCGATCGGATCATTTTCGACGGCATTACCACCGCTGCCGGAAATTATGAAGCGACGGGCGCTGCGGATGTGGAGCTGGCCTGGGGCGCTGTGGGGCAGTATAAGGATCTGATCAATCCCTGCGCCTATTTGACCTTCGTCGGCGCCATTGCCAACGGCGGACAGGGTGTGACACCCTATGTGGTGGAGCGTGTGGATGTGGGAACCTTGAAGACCTATTCCGCCAATTCTGTTATGCGGGAACGCATCATGTCGGAAGAAACCGCCCAAATCCTTCGGGAGTTTATGGGAAACAATGTGGAAACTATCTACGGCGCGGAGCATTTTCCGGACTTGACGGTGTGCGCCAAATCCGGCACGGCCCAGGTGGACAGCGCGCACAAGCCAAACGCCATGTTCACCGGATTTGTGGCGGATGAAGCATATCCGCTGGCGTTTATCGTCTGCGTGGAGGATGCGGGATACGGCTCCGCAGTCTGCGTGCCCATTCTTTCCCAGGTGCTTGCGGCCTGCAAAGAGGTTTTGGACTTAAGTCAATAATTTCGCGCCCCCTGCATAGCTTTATGCAGGGGGTGTTTTTGTGTGCAGAAAAAATCAATTGCTTGGTTGCGCTGTGGCCGCCTTTGGGGCAGGATTACTGCTATCCTGCTTGTTTGAGTCCGGGTTCTTTTGCGGCTGTGTAGGATTTGTGCTGATTTGCGCCGGATTTGTTTTGGGGAAGAAATAAAGGGGCATAAAGTTGTCCGCCGATGAATATGCTTTACTGTGGAACTTAATGCAAGGAGTGGAAGGGTAAATGGAATTGCAATGGAATCAAACCGGCTGCGCCTTTTTGCGGCGCGAACTGTGGGAAACGCAGAATCTGGAGGAAGTGCAGGAGGTTCGCCTGCCGGAGGATCTGCCGGATATCGGCCGCATTATCTGCGCCTGGGGACAGCCGGTGCTGCGGAGCAAGGAATGGAAAAATGACGCTATCGCGGCATCCGGCGGCGTGGTGTGCTGGGTGCTTTACGCGCCCGAGGATGGATCGGAGCCAAAATGTTTGGATGTTTGGATCCCATTTCACGCTAAATGGAGTTTGCAGGACGGCCATCGGGAGGGCCATATTCGTCTTTCCTGCTGTCTGCGTTCCGTAGATGCCAGAACCCGGTCTGCCAGAAAAATGGCGGTCAGAGCTTCTCTGGGTGTCCAGGTGGAGGCCATGGTGCCTGCGAAAGAATCCATCAGCAGTCCTGGCGAAATTCCGGATGGCCTGCAGTTGCTGGAAAAAACCTATCCTGCCATGCTGCCGAAGGAGGCAGGGGAAAAGGTGTTTTCTTTGGAAGAAGATGTGCCGATTATCGGTCTAAAACCGGAAAAGATTCTGTTTTGCCAGATTTTTCCGGAGGTAACAGAGCGCAATGTCATCGGCAGCAGAGCCGTATTCAAGGGTAACTGCGCGCTGCGGATTTTGTATACTACGGAAAATGGCAGCGTGGAAAGCTGCCTGAAGGAATTCCCTTTTGCCCAGTATGCCGATTTGGACAACGATTACGACAAAAATCCGATTCTGTCGGTGGTGATGGCGGTTTCTTCCCTGGATACAGAGATATTGGAAGATGCGGTGCATATCAAATGCGGCCTGGTGGCCCAATATTTGGTCCATGATCGGCAGCTTATCCGGGTGGCGGAGGATTGCTACAGCCTGGAGCAGGCGGTTACGCCTGTTCTGGAAACACCGGTTTTGCCTGTGATGCTGGATCAAACACAAACCAGCCTGAAAGTGCCGGTGAATCTGCCGAATGAAGCAAAGGAGCTGTTGGATTGCTCCTTTTTCCCGGATCATCCCGTCCAATTCCGGGAGGGAAATACGCTTTGCAATCACATGGGCGGCATTTGCCAAACTTTGTACCGGGATATGGAAGGAAATCTGCAAAGCACAACGGAAAATTGGTGCGGCGAGTGGAATTTGCCTCTGGAGGAAGAATGCAGCGCCTTTGTACGGCTGATGGCAGTTTTACCGTCCGAGGATGGACAGATGGGCGTGAAGCTGGAGGCGCTTTCCGTTTCCAACCAGGAAATTCCCATGATCACAGACATCCATACAGGCGAAAAGAAGGAAGCGGATCCCGATCGACCGTCGCTGGTGATTCGTCGGGCAGGGGAGTGCTCTCTGTGGGAATTGGCAAAGCGCTGCGGCACTACGGTCAGTACCATTCAAAAAGTCAATCAGCTGACCGGGGAACCGGAGAAAGATACCATGCTGCTGATCCCGATTCCCTAACAGAAAATCCCCTTTGCTCATTTGCGAAGGGGATCAAATTTTTTGTTGCAAGCCGGAGTTTTCGGTGGTATAATAAGAAAAATACTGAAGAAAGAAGGTCAATCCATGACAAAAATTGATATTTACTCCGGTTTTCTCGGCGCCGGTAAGACCACGCTGATCAAGAAAATGATCCAGGAGGCCTACTGCGGTGAGCAGCTGGTGCTGATCGAAAATGAATTCGGTGAGATCGGTATTGACGGCGGTTTCCTGCAGGATGCAGGCATCAATATTACCGAGATGAACTCCGGCTGCATTTGCTGCAGCCTGGTGGGCGATTTTGGTAAGGCGCTGACCCAGGTGATCGAGCAGTACCGTCCGGACCGTATCGTTATCGAGCCCTCCGGCGTAGGCAAGCTCAGCGATGTGGTAGCGGCTGTGGAAAAGGTGGTTTCCGATGATGTAGCGCTGGGGAATACCGTAGCGGTAGCGGATGCCGGCAAGGTGAAGGTGTATATGAAGAACTTCGGCGAGTTCTACAACAACCAGATCGAAACCGCCCGCACCATCATCCTCTCCCGTACCGATGCCATCCCCCAGGCCAAGCTGGACGCTGCTGTTGCCTTGCTTCGGGAGCACAACGCTGACGCGGCGCTGGTGACCACTCCCTGGCCGGAATTGACCGGCGCGCAGCTGCTGGAAGCTATGCAGGGCGAGGACAAGCTGGAAAAGCATCTGCACGAGCTGGAGCATCATCACGGCCATGAGGATGGCCATTGCTGCTGCGGTCACCACGAGCACCATCATCATGAGGAAGAGCATCATTGCTGCGGCGGTCACGGCCATCATGAGCATCATGAGCATGGCGAACACTGTGGCTGCGGTCACCACGAGCACCATCATCATGAGGAAGAGCATCATTGCTGCGGCGGTCACGGCCATCACGAGCATCATGAGCATGGCGAGCACTGTGGCTGCGGTCACCACGAGCACCATCATCATGAGGAAGAGCATCATTGCTGCGGCGGTCACGGCCATCACGAGCATCATGAGCA
>JAZOAD010000121.1:0-4776 GCA_045595225.1 Faecousia sp. | reverse complement strand
TTGATGATCTCGTGAATCTTTTTCTGCAATTCCACCAGGTCCACATCCGGGGGATAATCCGGGAAGGTCAGCACGAAGCCGTGGCGGCAGTCATCGTGGCCGCAGCGCTTGTAATCCTCCGGGGGCAGCAGCATTTCGCACAGGTCCTCGGCGGTGTGGGAGGCCAGACGGAAGGGTAGCGACCGGTAGACGATATCCTTGACCTCGTAGGGCTCCGGGCCGAACACACCGGGCCGGGCAATGACCACTTCTTCGCCTACGCCGATCAGCAGGTCCGCGTTCATTTTCAGCAGCGGGAATACCAGCTCGAAATGCTCTACCACCACACGCTTGCCCCGGCGCACCGCTTCCAAAATGCAATCGGCCAGCTCGGAAAGCTGGGTAAAGCCGGTTTCAAAGCGGATGTCCACATGGTAGGAATGGGGGGAGAAGAAGCCCCGGTCCTGGTCCACATCCAGCAGCGGCAGGGGACGGATATAGAGGCCGTTATCGTCGTTGGTCAACTCCAGATTGGGGAACATACCCCGGATCAGGGCGCTTTTGCCGGCGCCGGCGTCACCGATGATGCCGATGAGCTTATCGAAAGGGGAGAGGTACTGCTGGGCAAGCTGCATACCCAGAGCGTACATACGCTTATGGCCGCGGGGCGCGAAATAGCTGCTGACAATGAAACTTTCCTGACATTCCAACATGGGGAAACCTCCTGTTTTATTATTTGATCCCCATTATAACAGAGAAATGGGAATTTGAACAGGGAAAAATGAAAAATAGTTTGCATATTTGTGGAAAGTCATATATAATGGTAAGCGTTAAACTATGACTTCGAAAGGGGTAACAATACATATGGCTGAAATTAAGAAATTCGCCACCGCCGGCACTGACGAAAAAAGCGATGCTGTCATTACCGTTGAGCCCAACGAAAACGGACTGGTTTTGGAGATCAAGAGTGTGGTCATGAACCAGTTTGGTCCTGCCATCGAGGCTTCCGTCCGGGAAGTTCTGGCAGAGCAGGGCGTGGAGCATGCCATCGTCCGTGTGGCTGACCGCGGCGCGCTGGACTGCGTGCTGCGCGCCAGAGTAGAAACCGCGATCGCGCGGGGAATGGAGGGCTAATTATGCGCAGAAGTATGCTGTTTTTGCCCGGTAATGCGCCGAAGATGATCATCAACGGCAATTACCTGGGTTCTGATGCCGTTATTTTTGACCTGGAGGACGCGGTCGCGCCCGACCAGAAGGATGCTGCCCGTCTGCTGGTACGCAATGTGCTGCGCTCCATCGAGTTCAACCTGGTGGAAACCATCGTGCGTATCAACTCCATCGACACGCCCTACTGGCAGAAGGACATCGATGAAATTCTGCCCCAGAAGCCCAATATCATCATGCTGCCCAAAACCGGCACCGCACAGGATGTGCTGACCGTGGACGCTTATTTGACGGAAATGGAAGAAAAGCTGGGCTATGAGAAGAATACCGTTCGCCTGATGCCCTTGATCGAAACCGCCCTGGGCGTGGAGAATGCCTATGCCATCGCTTCCGCTTCCGACCGGATCGTGGCCCTGTTCCTGGGCGCTGAGGACCTGACCGCTGACCTCAGATGCCAGCGCACCAAGGAAGGCCGGGAGATCGATTATGCCCGGAGCCGCCTGGTGGTTGCTGCCCGCGCCGCCGGTGTGGATGTGTATGACACACCCTTTACCGATGTCAACGACGACGAGGGTATCGTTGTCGATGCCGCTTATGCCAAGAGCCTGGGCTTTACCGGTAAGGCATCCATTTCTCCCCGGCATATCGATGCCATCAACACGGTGTTCAGCCCCACCAAGAAGGAAATTCTGTACGCCTACGAGGTTATGGAAGCCATCGCCCTGGCCAAAGAGCAGGGCAAGGGCGCCATTGCGCTGCGTGGCAAGATGATCGACGCGCCCATCGTAAACCGGGCACAGCAGACCATTGCCGCCGCTGAGGCTTTGGGTATTCGGAAGGAGGATCTGGAAGCATGAGAGATAAGAAGATCGTAGCGTCCATTCGCGACGCCATTATTGCCGCCGGCTTGAAGGACGGCATGACCATTTCCTTCCATCACCACATGAGAAATGGCGACTATGTGCTGAACATGGTCATGGAAGAGATCGCGGCTATGGGCTTTAAGGATTTGACCTTGAATGCCACCGCCCTGTTTGACATTCATCTGCCGCTGATCGACCATATCAAAAACGGCGTGGTCACCACTTTGATGACCAACTATATGTCCGCAGGTCTCGGCAGACAGATCTGCGCCGGTGTCATGGAAAATCCTGTGCAGTTCCGCACCCACGGCACCCGTCCCGACGACATCATTCATGGCCGTACCCCCATTGATATTGCCTTCGTGGCCGCGCCCCAGTCCGATGACATGGGCAACTGCACCGGCAAGTACGGCAAGTCCGCCTGCGGCGCTTTTGGCTACGCCATCATCGACGCCCAGTACGCCAAGAAGACCATCGTCATCACTGACGAGCTGGTGGAATATCCCATGGTGGGCTTCACCGTGCCTGAAGTGTATGTGGACTATGTTGTTTGCGTGGATGCCATCGGCGATCCCAACGGCATTGTTTCCGGCACTACCCGCATCACCCGCGATCCCGTTGGCATCATGATGGCCAAGACCGCTGCCCGTGTGGTAGAACACTCCGGCCTGCTTGTGGATGGCTTCTCCTTCCAGACCGGCGCCGGTGGCGCGACTCTGGCAGGCGCCAAGTACCTAAAGGATATCATGCTGGAAAAGGGTATCCAGGGTAGCTATGTCATGGGCGGCATCACCAAGTATTTGGTGGAAATGCTGCAGGCCGGCTGCTTCAAGACCATTCTGGACGGCCAGACCTTCGACCTGGATTCCATCGACTCCCTGCGCAACGACCCCCGTCACCAGGAAGTTTCTCTGTATCACTACGCTGGCCCCAATGCCCCCAGCTGCATCGTAAACAGCCTGGATACTATCTTCGCCGGCGCTACCGAAATCGACACCAACTTTAATGTCAATGTTCATACCGATTCCAACGGCATCATCATGGGCGGCTCCGGCGGCCACAGCGATATCTGCGCCGGCGCCAAGATGAGCGTTATCATCGCCCCCATGTTCCGTAACCGCCTGCCCATGATCCTGGACCGCGTTACCACCATCACCACCCCCGGCAAGGATATCGATGTACTGGTCACCCAGGGCGGCGTGGCGGTCAACCCCAAGAATGTGGAGCTGAAGGAGCGTTTGACCGCCGCGGGTCTGCCCATCGTCGACATTCACGAGTTGCAGGCCAAGGCCGAGCGCATGACCGGTAAGCCCCAGCCCATCCGCCGCGGCGACAAGGTGGTGGCCGAGGTCATCTACCGCGACGGCACCGTCATCGACCGCATTTACAATACGCTGTAATCGGAGGTTGCTCCTATGAGAGAAATTCGCGCGGAGCGCATTACAGAAGTGGTGCGCAGACTTTGCATTAGCGCCAACAACCACCTGCCCCAGGATGTGAAGGATTGCATCGAGCGCTCCTATGCCCAGGAAAATTGGGGACAGGCCAAAGAAATTCTGGAGCGGATCAGGGAAAACTACCAGATCGCTGACCGGGAAGATTGCCCTGTCTGCCAGGATACCGGCGTGGCCTGTGTGTTTGTTAAATTGGGCCAGGAGGTCCATGTTCAGGGTGATCTGAATGAAGCTATCCACGAAGGCGTCCGTCAGGGTTATGCCCAGGGTTATCTGCGGAAATCCGTGGTACGCGATCCGCTGGACCGTGTCAACACCGGCGACAATACTCCCGCTATGATCTATTTCGACATCGTCCCCGGTGACGTTTGCGAGATCACCGTGGCCCCCAAGGGCTTCGGCAGCGAAAACATGAGCCAGATCAAGATGCTCAAGCCCTCCGACGGCGAGCAGGGCGTGAAGGATTTTGTTGTAAAGGTTGTGGAAGAGGCCGGCCCCAATCCCTGTCCTCCCATTGTGGTGGGCGTTGGCGTAGGCGGCACCTTCGACAAGGCGGCATACCTTGCCAAGAAGGCGCAGAAGCGCCATGCCGGCGAGCCCAATCCCGAGCCTTATTATGCCGAAATGGAAAAGGAGCTGTTGGAGCGGATCAATGCCCTCGGCATTGGCCCTCAGGGCTTCGGCGGCAAGACAACCGCGCTGGCGGTGCATATCGAGCAGTGCCCCACCCATATTGCCGGTCTTCCTGTGGCGGTCAACATCAACTGCCATGTGACCAGACATCAGACGGAGGTGCTTTGATATGGCCATCAACATTACCGTACCCATGAGCCGGGAAACCGCCCGCTCTCTGAAAGCCGGCGACAGCGTGCTGCTTAGCGGTGTGATCTACACCGCCCGTGACGCCGCCCACAAGCGGCTGTGCGAGCTGGCCGCCCAGGGCAAGGAGCTGCCTCTGGACGTAAAGGACAGCGTCATCTACTTTGTTGGCCCTACGCCTGCCAAGCCCGGCGAGGTCATCGGCTCCGCCGGCCCCACCACCGCCTACCGCATGGATGCCTACAGCCCCACACTGATCCGCCTGGGTCTGACCGGCATGATCGGCAAGGGCAAGCGCAGTCCGGAAGTGGTGGCTGCCATGAAGACCTGCGGCGCTGTGTATTTCGGCGCCATTGGTGGCTGCGGAGCGCTGCTTTCCCGCTGCATCAAAAAGGCGGAGATCATTGCCTATGAAGATCTGGGCGCGGAGGCCATCCGCCGCCTGGAAGTGGAGAATTTCCCTGTGGTGGTCATCATCGACAGCGAAGGCAATAACC
>JAZOAD010000120.1:0-4703 GCA_045595225.1 Faecousia sp. | reverse complement strand
CCTTATGGAAATAAAGAGAACGAACTTTTTTGCACAAAAGACATAACAATTACAAGCAAGGAAGACATGCTCGACTTGTTTGATCAAACGGATCCCTATGAAGAACGAGCGGTTGCTTCTCTCGACTTTTGTGAAGATTTTCTTTATCAAAGTGATGACTACTACACATATAATGATTATTTTTATCAGTTAAGCCGAAAGATGGCAAACAAATAGAAAATTCATACTACTTTTAGTCTTTCTTACCCCACTTATACTACTTTTTGCCGTGGGAGATTCCCCTGGCTTTCGGACGAATCCCGTAGGGATGTGGACGGAAGTCAGCCCAACTACCAAATTTTCCGTTTTCTCACCACCCGCCGGGGTGGTGTTATTTTTGGCAGGTGTTGCGGTGTTGACAAATCCATCGGAAGGTAGGATAATGATAAATAATGGCTCCATAGGATTTGCGAGGATGAAACCATGAAGATTCTGAACTTTTTTGAAAGCGATGACCGGCAAGGTTTGATTGGAAAAATAGAACAGGGTGATTGGCGCGCTGCCAAATTTCTGGCCAATCTGCTGCGGGAAGGGACTTTTCAGCAGGCTGTCGGCGGCGGAACGGTGTATTTGCTGATGGACGGAGAAAATATGGTTTCCTTCGTGACGCTGACCCGGCAGGATTGCGTTGCGGATGAAGCCCTCTACCCGTGGCTTGGCTTTTTCTACACTTTCCCGGAATATCGCGGCCGCCGCTATGGCGGCGCGCTTCTGGAGCATGCGTCCAATGAGGCCAAAAAGCAGGGCTACAAGCAGGTATACCTTGCCACAGATCATGTGGGATTATACGAGAAATATGGATTTACTTATTTGGAAAACCGCGTGGACATCTACGGCGAAAACAGTCGAATCTACGGAAAGCAGTTGTAAGGAGAAAATAGTATGCGTATGTTTGTTTCCGGCCTGGTAAATACGGAAACCACCGTCCGGGTGCGGCAGTTTCCTATTGAATATTACCCCATTGACTACCCCTTCTTTGGGGTGGATACGGCGGTATCCGGGGTGGCCTTCAATGTAGCCAAGGCTTTGGTGACGCTGGGAGATCAGGTGCGATTCGCTTCCATGACAGGCGCCGATTTTGCGGCGGCCTATATTGGCGACCGGCTGCGGCATTGCGGCATTGGCGCCGATTATCTTGTTCCAAAGCTGGCGCAGACGCCCGCTTCCGTGGTGCTCTATGACGAAAACGGACGACGGCAGATCTACTGCGACTTGAAAGATATTCAGGAAACCGCCTATGACTTCTCCGCGGAGATGCTGGAAAATACGGACTTGGTGGTCGCTTGCAATATCGGTTTCAACCGGGCGCTGCTGCCCTTGGCAAAGGCTGCCGGCAAGCTGATCGCCACGGATGTGCATGTGCTTTCCGATATTCATGATGCATACAACCGGGAATTTATGGAGATGGCGGATATTCTGTTTCTCAGCGATGAAGCCATTGGCCCCCATTACCGCCCCTTTCTCACGGAATTGGCCCATACATACCGCAATCAGATCCTTGTTTTGGGCAGGGGAAGCCGTGGCGCGGCCATGTACTGCAACGGGCAGATCCTGGAGCTGCCGGCCGCGTCTGCCGGGGCTGTGGTGAATACCGTGGGGGCAGGGGACGCGCTGTTCAGCGCCTTTGTCCATTATTATGCCAAGGGCCTGGATCCGGTGGAGGCGCTGGGCCGCGCGCAGCTTTTTGCGGCCCATAAGATCACTGTCAGCGGCGCGTCCAATGGCTTCCTGCCGGAGCAGGCGTTGGAGGAAATGTATCATTTTTGAGAAAGTGAGGCGCAACCATGCGTGTACTGATTTTAATGGGCAGCCCCCGGCTGCAGGGTAACACCGCCGAATTGTGCAAGCCCTTTATGGAAGAACTGAAGGAAAACGGCGCTCAAGTGCGCTATGTGACTTTAGCGGATAAAAACATCAAGCCTTGCAAAGGCTGCTATGCCTGCCAGAATGTGGCGGGGGAATACGGCTGCGCGCAGAAGGATGAAATGCCGGTGGCGGATATTCTCTGGGCGGATCTGATCGTGCTGGCAGCGCCCATTTATGCCTGGTACTGTCCAACCGCTATGAAAACGGTGCTGGATCGGCATTACGGTTTCAATAAGTACTACGGCAGCGCGGAAGGCTCTCTCTGGGCAGGCAAAAAGGTGGCCATTCTGGCCACCCACGGATATGACGGCGCCTATGCCACCGATCCCTTTGAAATGGGTGTGCAGCGGTTGTGCAAGCACTCTCATTTGGAATATTTAGGCCTGTACTCCGTCCGGGATCAGGACAATCTGGCCTCCTTCCAAACGGAGGCTGCTGTGGCAGGCGCGAAGGCATTTGCCAGAAAGGTGTTGAAGTAATGGAACTGGAATACATTTTGCGTAATTTTTTGGACAAGGACGGAAAGCTGACCGCATTTCCCGCCAAGCGGAAGATGAAGATCTACTGCCTGTTTTATTTGGCGGAAAAGCTGGAAGCGGAAACAGACTATACCGAGCGGCAGGTCAATGATTTGCTGCTTTCCTGGCATACCTTTGCCGACCCGGCTACCTTGCGGCGGGAGCTGTACGACTACCGCTTCCTGGACCGCAGCCCCGATGGCAGGCTCTACCGTCTTGGAGCCAATCAGCCGACAATGGAGGAATTGGGATTATGAAATGGAATGTACCGGACTTTGAGGTCCGGGGGCAGACCACACTTGAGAGGATCGTTATGAAAAAGATAATTGCCCTTATTTTGATCCTGTTGCTGGTTCTTTCCGGCTGCGGCTCCCAGGCGACCATCTCCGGGGCCCCGGATTGCCAGCATGCGGATCGCGATGACAACGGCCTGTGCGATTTGTGCCACCGGTCGGTTTTGGTCACCATCGATTTTTACGCCATCAATGACCTGCACGGCAAGCTGGCAGATGGCGACAGCCATCCGGGTGTGGATGAACTGACCACCTATCTGAAAAATGCCCGGCGGTCGGAAAATGTGGTGCTGTTGTCCGTGGGCGATATGTGGCAAGGCAGCGCCGAGTCCAATCTGACCCAGGGAAATATCATCACCGACTGGATGAATGAACTGGATTTTGCCGCCATGACCCTGGGCAACCATGAGTACGATTGGGGCGAAATAGCCATCGAAGCCAATGCTGCCATTGCCCATTTTCCGTTCCTGGCCATCAATATTTATGACCGGGCCACCAACACCCGGGTGGATTATTGCGACGCGTCCGTGGTGGTGGAGCTGTGCGGCCTGCAAATTGGCATCATCGGCGCCATGGGAGATTGCTATAATTCCATCGCCTCCGACAAAACGGAGGATATTTACTTCAAAACCGGCGATGCGCTGACCGCTTTGGTGAAAGCGGAGTCGGAGCGGCTCCGCAGGGAAGAAGGGGTGGATTTTATTGTCTACGCCATCCATGACGGCTGGGACACCAGCGGCACCGGCCACCTTTACGCCGATGATCTGGCAAGCTATTATGATCCGTCCCTGTCCAACGGCTATGTGGATCTGGTTTTCGAGGGCCACACCCATCAAAAATACATGGCCCCCGATGACTACGGTGTATATCATCTACAGCACAAGGGCGATAATACCGGCGGCATTTCCCATGTGGAGATCCGCATCAATTCTCTGACCGGCAGCTATACGGTAGTGGAGGCGGCCCTGATTTCCAAAGGTACATATGCTGCCCTGGAAGACGATCCCATTGTGGAAGACCTGCTGTATAAGTACAAAGACCAAATCTCGGATGCCGACCGTGTGGTTGGCGTCAACAGCGCCTATCGCAGCAGCGACGCGCTCTGCGACCTGGTGGCGGAGCTGTACTACGAGCTGGGCCTGGCCAACTGGGGAGAAACCTATGACATTGCCCTGGGCGGCGGCTTCCTGTCCGCCAGAAGTCCCTACAGCCTGGATGCCGGCGAAGTGACCTACGGCGATCTGCAATCCCTGTTCCCCTTTGATAACGATATCGTGCTGTGCGCGGTCAGCGGCCGTGACCTGCTGGACCGGTTCATTGAAACCGATAATTATCGGTATCATGTATTTGGAAATTGGGGGCAGATCGAACCCAACGGTACCTATTACATTGTGGTGGACACCTATACCGCCTACTACGCGCCCAATCATCTGACGGTGGTGGAGGCGTATACCCCTGGCGTCTATGCCCGGGATCTGCTGGCGGATTATATCCAAGCCGGCGGATTGGAATAACAAAAAAATGAAATGGCGCTGCCGGGTCAGGCAGCGCCATTTTTATCAAAAGTGATAGCCGGCAAACAGCAGTCGGTTTAAGGCTGTGTTGGCCTCATCGTCGGTGAACAGGGCGGTGAACCGCTTGTCAATGACCAGCGCCTCCAGGCTCAGCTCCAGATGGCCTTTGTCCGCCAGCACGGCAAATCCGTCGCTTTCCCGATTGCCGGAAAGCCAGCGGTGGGCGGTTTTCATGGCATCTTCCGGCACCACCGGCCGCATCCGCGCGCCGAAATGGGTGGCTTTTTCCCGATTGGCCAGCCACACGGCCACAAATTTTTCTTCCATAATCATACCTCGCTTGGGACGATAAATGGTTGCTTACGCTGCGATGATGCGCCGCACCCTTGGCCCCCTCATTTTGAGGGGGCTGGGAAAAATAGGGGCCTCCCAGCCCAGTTTTTAGTGTGGGGGGTTTTCAATGTTGGTTCAAA
>JAZOAD010000119.1:0-2892 GCA_045595225.1 Faecousia sp. | reverse complement strand
CCATTTATAAAAAGGAGTGACTGTAGTGAACATCGCATTCTTGGCACACGATAAGAAAAAAGAGTTGATGGTGCAGTTTTGTACCGCTTACAAGAGCGTTCTGGTCAAGCATAACTTGTTCGCCACCGCTACCACCGGCCGGCTGATCGCGGACAATACCGGTCTGCCCATCACCCTGCTGCTTTCCCATAAGCAGGGCGGCCATCAGCAGATCAACGCCCGCATCGCCTACAACGAGATCGACCTGGTGCTGCTGTTTACCGACCCCAACACCACCGACCCCTGGGACGACAGCCAGATGATCGAGACCATCCGCCATTGTGACAAGCACAATGTGCCCATCGCCACCAACCTGGCCAGCGCTGAAATGGCCATCATGGGTCTGCAGAGAGGCGACCTGGATTGGCGTGAAATGCTGCACACCAAGCCCAGATTTTGACACACCGGCCGCACGACCAAAGGTCTGGACAAAGCCGGATTATTGCGATTGTAGGGCGGGGGCTTGCTCCCGCCATTCATATAAGTGATCCCATCTATTCGGAGGAAAGAAAATGGAACGAATCAAGCCCCGGACACTGTCCGGCTTTATGGAATTGCTGCCTGAAAAGCAGGCACGGCTGGAGCGCATGATGCAGGTGCTGCGGGATACCTATTCCCTGTACGGCTTTGCGCCCCTGGATACTCCCGCCATCGAGGATGCTCAGATCCTGCTTGCCAAGGGCGGCGGCGAGACCGAAAAGCAGATCTACCGCTTCCAGAAGGGCGACAGCGATCTGGCCCTGCGCTTCGATCTGACCGTCCCACTGGCCAAGTATGTGGCGCTGCACTACAACGAGCTGGCGTTCCCCTTCCGCCGCTATCAGATCAGCAAGGTCTACCGTGGCGAACGGGCACAGCGTGGCCGTTTCCGGGAATTCTACCAGGCCGACATTGATATCATCGGCGACGGCAAGCTGGATATTCTCAACGAGGCGGAGATCCCCGCCATCATTTACCGGGTGTTCCGTGGCTTCGGTCTGAGCCGTTTCCAGATCCGGGTGAACAACCGCAAGATCCTGAACGGCTTCTACGCCATGATGGAGCTGGCTGAGAAGAGCGGCGAGATCATGCGCACCGTGGACAAGCTGGATAAGATCGGCCCGGACAAGGTCCGTGCCATTTTGATCGACACCTGCGGCTTGACCGATGTGCAGGCCGACGAGATCCTGAAGTTCATTTCCATCCGTGGCACCAACGCCGAAGTGCTCTCCGCCCTGGAAGGCTACCTGGGCCGCAATGAGATCTTCGACAAGGGCTTCGAGGAGCTGACCGCCGTCACCCGGAATCTGGCAGCCTTCAGCGTGCCTGAGGAGAACTTTGCGGTGGATCTGACTATTGCAAGAGGCCTGGACTACTATACCGGCACGGTCTACGAGACCACATTGCTTGACCACCCGGAGATCGGCTCTGTCTGTTCCGGCGGCCGCTACGACAATCTGGCCGGCTACTACACCGACCGGCAGCTGCCCGGAGTGGGCATCTCCATCGGTCTGACCCGGCTGTTCTATGTGCTGGACGAGCAGGATCTGCTGAACACCCAGCTCCCCAGTGCTCCTGCCGATGCGCTAGTCCTGCCCATGACCGCAGATCCCGCTCCTGCCATCGCCTTGGCAGAGCAGCTGCGTTCCTGCGGCGTGCGGGTACAGCTGTACGGCGAGCAGAAGAAGTTCAAGCAGAAGATGAGCTATGCGGACAAGCTGGGCGTGCCTTACGCCGTGCTGCTGGGTGAGGATGAGATCGCCCAGGGCAAGTGCTCCGTGAAGGATATGCGCACCGGCCAGCAGGTCACCGTGACCCCCGGGGAGGCCGCACAGCACATTCTTGACGGCCTGGCTGCCATGGGCGGCCCCATCATTCTGGAAAAGTAATATGGAAGAAAAGTTTTTTGAAGCCTGCGGCGAAGCCCGAAGCAAAGCAGAAGCGCTGGGCGTCCGTATTCGCCCCATCCAGGACCTGACCCAGGCCCGCCGGATCCTGTCCGGTCACCGTGTCAGCGACGGCTTTGACCGGCTGGCGCAGCTGGGCAGGCTGGACCTTTCCCTGGAGGCGCTGGCTGTAAACAAACAGTTCACCTCCCTTTTTACAGACGAGGAAGCCAACAATGCCCTCATGCGGCTTTTGGAAGCCGGTTACCGTTTTAATTAATCAGCGTAAAGGAGATATGATCATGCATCTGGATCACGAACACAGCCTGGGCGGCAACCATGCCCACACCCACGAGCATTCCCATACCCATGAGCACACCCACGACGGTGTTGCCCACACCCATGAGCATACCCACGCCCACGAGCATACTCATGCGCATCCCCACGACCACGAGCATCTGCACGAGCACGGTCACGAGCACACCCACAGCGACGACTGCTCCGGCAGCTGCGCAGGCTGCGCCTCCAAGTGCGAGCATACGCCCATGGAAGAGCTGGTGGCTCTGATGAAGTATATGGCAAACCACAACGCCGCCCATGCCCGGGAGCTGGCCGACCTGGCCAAGGAGCTGGACAAGGCCGGAAGCCACTCTGCCTATGAGCAGGTCATGGCCGCCGTATCCGACTTTGAAAAGGGCAATATGCGCCTGAGCGTCGTACTGGCAAGCCTGGACGCCAAGTAAGGAGAATACCATGTGTCTTTCCACTGTTTACAAAAATGAGATGCAGGCCGATACCGTCATCATGCGCAATGTGATGCGCATCGACTGCAAGGACGGCTGTGTGGTCCTCACCGATCTGATGGACCGCACCGTTTCCATCGAGGGCGTGCTGGAAACCGCCAATCTGGTGGACGGCTATGTAATTGTCAAGGAAACCGTATAAGATTATGAGCTTTTGGAAATACCTGGTCGTTTTTCTCGTCTCC
>JAZOAD010000118.1:0-5596 GCA_045595225.1 Faecousia sp. | reverse complement strand
GCTGTCACAGACAGCCGATTTCTTTTTTTATTTTCCAAACAGCTTGCCCAGGCCGCCCAGCGCATCGCCGGCCTTGTCCAGGCTCACCTTTGCCTTGATGGCATCTACCAGACCCTCCAGCTGATCGTTGGGCAGGTCGATTCCCAGCAGCTCTTCAACAGTGCTGATGGGGTCCTTCTGGAACTTGGCGGCAATATTCTTGTCGGACTTGATCTTCTCGACGATCTCGTCCATTTTTTCTTTGAGTTTACCCTTAATATCCATGGTATGTACCTCCTAAATGTGGATGAATTCAGTATAACTGAAAATTTCAGCGCTGACAAGTTCTTTTTTTTGCCTTGACGAAGAGGCTCCTTGGGGGTAAAGTATAATTAGGGAAAAATCGAAAGAAAGGATCACTGTTATGAAACATAAAATCTTGACTTACGATAAAAATTTGGCTTACTTTGAAAAAGATTTTGATCTGCGCCTGCAGCGCTACGAACAAAAGAAAAAAGAGCTGCTGCCCAACGGGGGTACACTGGCTGATTTTGCCAATGGCAGCGAGTATTTTGGTTTTCACAAGACTGCTGATGGCTGGTATTACCGGGAATGGGCACCTGCTGCCAGCAACCTGTGGCTGACCGGCGATTTCTGCAGCTGGGACCGGCAGGCACACCGGCTGACCAAGCTGGAAAACGGTGTATTCGAGCTGTTCCTGCCCGGCGCAGATACGCTGAAGGACGGCATGAAGGTCATGACCGTTGTGGAACACGACGGCCAGCTTTTGGAGCGGATCCCTCTGTACGCCCGCCGGGTGGTGCAGGATCCTGTTACCCGCAGCTGGAGCGCCGTGATCTGCGATCCCGAAAAGCCTTTCAAGTGGACCGACAAGGGCTTCGTGCCCAAGAAAAACCTCTTCATTTACGAGTGCCACATCGGTATGGCTCAGGAAGAGGGCAAGGTGGGCTCTTACGAAGAATTCCGGGTCAACATTCTGCCCCGGATCAAGGCGCTGGGCTACAACACCATTCAAATCATGGCCATCATGGAGCATCCCTACTATGCTTCCTTTGGCTACCAGGTCACCAATTTCTTTGCCGCTTCCTCCTGGTTCGGCAAGCCCGAGGAGCTGAAAATGCTCGTCGATACCGCCCACAAAATGGGCATTGCCGTGCTGTTGGATGTGGTCCATTCCCACGCCAGCAAGAATACCCGGGAGGGCCTGAACGAATTTGACGGCACTTCCTACCAGTTCTTCCACGAGGGCGGCAAGGGCGATCACAGTGCCTGGGGCACCAAGTGCTTCAACTACGACAAAAACCAGGTCATCCACTTCCTGCTGTCCAACCTGAAATTCTGGCAGACGGAGTACCATTTTGACGGTTTCCGTTTTGATGGCGTCACCTCCATGCTCTACCACGACCATGGCTTGGGCACCGCCTTCACAGATTACAGCAAGTATTTCTCCATGAACACCGATGTGGAGGCCATCACGTACCTGCAGTTGGCTACCGAGATGGTCCGTCAGGTCAATCCCAACGCCATTCTGATTGCTGAGGACATGTCCGCCATGCCCGGCATGTGCCTGCCCATTGAAGATGGCGGCGTGGGCTTTGACTACCGCCTGGCCATGGGCGAGCCGGATATGTGGATCCGCCTGCTGAAGGAAAAGCGGGACGAGGACTGGGACCTGAACAACATCTACTACGAGCTTGCCAACCGCCGTCCCAACGAGAAGGTCATCGGCTACTGCGAGTCCCACGACCAGGCGCTGGTGGGCGACAAGACCATCATGTTCCGCCTGTGCGACCAGGAGATGTACTGGGGCATGGAGACCCATAACCAGAACATGGTCATTGAGCGGGGCATGGCCATCCATAAGCTGCTGCGGCTGATCACCATGAGCCTGGGTGGCGAGGGCTATCTGACCTTTATGGGCAACGAATTCGGCCACCCCGAGTGGATCGACTTCCCCAGAGAGGGCAACGGCTGGAGCTATCACTACTGCCGCCGCCAGTGGAGCCTGGCGGACAACCCCAATTTGAAATACCAGTACCTGTACGCCTTTGAAAAGGCCATGGTGGAAATGGCCAAGAAGCAGAAGGTCATCGGCGGCCAGGATATTCAGCTGCAGCTGCATAACACCGATAAGGTTTTGGTGTACAAGAAGGGCGGCGCTGTGTTTGCCTTCAACTTCCACCCGGTAAATTCCTACGACGGCTATGTGCTGACCATGCCGGAGACCGGCAATTACGAGGTGATCTTCTCCTCCGACGATTATCAGTTCGGCGGCCACGGCAGAGTGTACCACCAGACCTACACCGCAACCAAGCAGGAAAACGGCAAACCCGGCTTCAGGATCTATTTGCCCAACCGCACCGCCATCGTCCTGCGCAAGAAAAAATAATAAATTACTCCGGCGGGAAATCCCGCCGGAGTTTTTACACATTATTCAATTATTTATAGCGAGACCAGTAAGCGGCATTATCGGCAGAAGCCTTTGCAGCAGCCGCATCGGAAGCGGCACGGTTTGCGGCGGCTTCGGCAGCCTGGGCAGCCCGTACCTGCTCCTGTGCGTGGCCTTCCATACGCTCTCTGTGGAGCATCTGCTCAAAGAGGGCATAGCCTTCCTTCAGGTTGTCTGCTCTGCCGTCTTCATAATAGCTGACAAAGGTGCGCAGGTACCGTGCATTCGCGCATTCCTTGGGGCAGACATTTTGCCAAACAGACAGGTCGTTATTGTTCTCCTGGACCAGCTGCGTCAGCTTCTGATCTGCCTGGGGGATTAGAACTGCCAGCTCTTCCAATCTGACTGCTGCTGCGGCAGCATCTTTCTTAGCGCTGATCTTACCAATCAAAGTAGCAACAAATAAGATTACCGCAGCAATCAGCCCGATAACGCCAAACACTTTGCGGAAGAAACCGCTGAAGGCATCGGTTCTGCTGCTGGAAATAATGAAGATCAAGCTAAACACAGCGATAGCGGCTGCAACAATAAATAAGATCAAGAAAGTCTTCGATTTTGCTTTCTCAACCTGTTCCTGCTTTTCTTTCTGCTCTCTCTTCAAATTCTCGAAATACTCAGAAGCGGGCATCACTCTGTGATAGGCGGCCTCTGCACGGGTGAACAGGTTCAGCAGCTGAACACGGCCCAAAGAAGAAGCGACCTGTTTCATTGCCAGTTCCATTTCCGTCATGGTTTTTCTCTCCTCTTTATGATTTTTATGGTTTGCCTTGAAAAACGCACACATGAAGAATGCTCTTTTTTCCAACCCGGGATTCGGGAGTAACTCCATTATATAGACACATGGAAGCAATTGCAAGAACAATTGCAATTTTCTTCCTTTTCACCTAAAGGACCTTTGGATGGAAAAGCCCGGCGGAGATTGAACTCCGTCGGGCGCTTCTATTCAGTCCAGGATCTCCATCAGTCTGCCGCAGCAGTAGGGGATCTCATCGCCTGTCTTTAAGGGAATGGTCTTGTTGCAGGTCACGCAGTACACATCGGTGTCATAAGGTGCCCGGACCTTGGGGATCTGGTTTTTCTCCTGGGCGGTAAGACCCTCAATGTGGAAGGCGGCGGTCTTGTTCAGCGCAGGCTCGTAAGTGCCTACAGGCTGCAGGGATTTATTTCCGCCGATGCAGTTGCCCAGCTTGATCCACAGGGCTTCCAGCTCTGTAGCCTCAGCTGCATGCTCCGGGGTGAAGGTCACAATATCCTTATCAATACGAATTTTCATATTTTTTCTCCTTTTCAGTTGTTGGGTG
Organism: Faecousia sp.; assembly: GCA_045595225.1. Taxonomy (GTDB): domain Bacteria; phylum Bacillota; class Clostridia; order Oscillospirales; family Oscillospiraceae; genus Faecousia. The sequence continues at coordinate 1,846 of JAZOAD010000118.1, read as the reverse complement.
ACTCAGTTTTGTACTTCCATGGGTTTTCCGCAGCAGCGGGGGATCACATCGCCGGGCTGCAAGTGGAGTACCTTGTGGCAGATGGGGCAGTACACATCGCACTCCTTCTCTGCCCGGACCACGCTGATGAGTCCGCTTTTCAGTTCCATTCAGAACACCTCGTTTCAAAAAAGCCGGCGGTCCCGCATTGGGGGCCGGCGGGAGCGGGTTATTGTCGGACATTCAGCCCGCAGATGCTTCCTTTGTAAATCCGCAGGCTCTTGCTTTAGTCAACATCTTTTTCCCATTCCAGAATTTTTCCGGTTTCGGCATGGATCTCATAGCTGTATTCCCATTTTCCCGCCCGGAATTCCACCTCGTATACCAAAGCACCATACTCACGATCCAGTTCCGTTCGGTCAAAACGAACCTCGCCGGCAGTCAGCCCAGCATGGGCCAGAGCAATGGCTTTGGCTTTTTCAACCGTGATCATCGCCGTGTTTTCCGGTACTGTGGGTGGTACCGTAGATTCCGTAACCGGAGGCTCCGTGACCGGAGGTTCCGTGACCATGGGGACAGTAGGTGCAGTTTTTTTAGGGTCATATTCCCGCTTCCACCGAAGCACCTGTCCGGTTATGGCTTCGATCGCATAGTCGTACTCGTAATCTCCGACCCTGAACTCTATATCATAGTAAAGGACATCTCTTTCCCGTTCGAGTTCTGTACGCTCCATCAAGGCATCCTCAGGATTGATATCCGCATGTGTCAGCGCAACGGTTTCTGCCTGCTGTGCCGTAAGGATCGTTACAGCAGGTGTGGTAGCCGGGGTTGGCGTTTCAAGAGTTATTTGTGCATCAAGGTTTGTTGCGGAAACGCCGATAGGGGTTGCTTTTGCTGCGTTTACGCTCTGGCAGCCGGCCAAAACGGTCAGTGTCAGGGCTGCCAGGAGGAAAACGGCCAGGGGTTTTTTCATGAATAATTCCTCCTTTGTTTTGGGTATATGCCTATATATAAAACAGGGAGACCCTAAGGCCTCCCTGCAATTTTTTTGGCATAAGCGGCATCCGGCAGGGAATAATCGATGTCAGAATGCGCCATTATCTGAATATTGATTTTGGTAAAGTTTACTTAAGGCCGCGCTTCAGCAGGCCTTCCAGCTTGTTAACGAATACTGTACAAATTTTATTGTGCTGCTTGCCTGTATTGTATCACGGCAAAAGGGCAGGAGTTTGCTCCCGCCCTAAATTGGATTTCTTACTTGAAGTAACGCTTCAGCAGACCCTCGAGGCCTCTGCCGTGGCGGGCCTCGTCACGAGCCATCTCGTGGACGGTGTCGTGGATGGCATCCAGGCCGTTCTTCTTTGCGCAGGCAGCCAGGTCGAACTTGCCCTGGGTTGCGCCGTACTCGCAGTCCACACGCCATGCCAGGTTGTCCTTGGTGGTAGCCTTCATGTTGGGCTCCAGGTCCTCGCCCAGCAGCTCTGCGAACTTAGCTGCATGCTCAGCCTCTTCCCAAGCTGCCTTCTCCCAGTACAGGCCGATTTCGGGGTAGCCTTCGCGATGAGCGATGCGAGCCATGCACAGATACATACCGACTTCGCTGCACTCGCCGTTGAAGTTAGCCATCAGCTGCTCGAAGATGTACTTCTTATCTTCCTCGGAAATGTCGGGGTTGTTGGCTACGGTCTTCTCGTAGATGCCGAACTCGTGCTCAGCGGCCAGCTTCTGCTCGCCCTTCTGCTCCACGAACTTGGAAGCGGGGACGCGGCAAACGGGGCAACGGAAATCGGCTGCCAACTCATCGGCGGTGTGAACGTAACCACAAACACTGCAAACAAACTTCTTCATAAAATTTTCCTCCAAATTT